>JBAUWE010000166.1:0-70820 GCA_049583595.1 Terriglobia bacterium | reverse complement strand
GGAGCGACCGCCATTGTGCGCAAGTGGGCTCCTTGTGAGGAAATTGCCGCAGAGATTCTGAAATGCTTTTCGAAGTCCGCCATCGAGACTCTTGCTGCTTGAGGACGGATGCAAGAAGTTAATTAGGGTGCAAAGCGTCGCGAGAGCGGACCTGCCGGAAGCACCCTTCAGTGAGGGGCGGGAATTCGAAGCCGGGCACTGCGATTACGGCAGCTTTCGTCGGCTGGAAGAAAAAGATCGTCGATTGGAGCGAAGGGTGGAGTGTGTCTTTCGCTCGTCTTGCGCGGAAGCCATTAGGGCCTGGAGCCAGCGCGACGTCAAAACAATCACATCTTGATGTGATGGGCATCACAGATTGAGCGCCGAAAGAGTCCTAGGCTTCGCAGTCAGAGGGACTCAATGGGGCGTGGCCGCTGCCGATAAGGAGTGCTTCGAAAGGGGAAACGCTATGCCGAAAGATCAGCAGGACATTCTGGAAATCTTAAAGTCCGAGTTGGCGTTTATTGAAAAGGGTGGATATGGGGCCCCGGACAAGCAGCAGGCGGAGGCTGTGTCAACGATGTTCGCGGATTCCCTCACCTGCCTGAATTACGGATATCCCTATCGAGTGCACCCCTGCGGCGAATGTCCTCTGATGGAATTTGTTCCGGAGGACAGCCGGGTGTCGCCGATGCCCTGCCACCATATTCCACTGGATCCCTCCGGACAAACCGTCGAAGCACTGGAAGAAGCGCAAAACCAGTCCGGAATGCAGGAAGCCGTGAAGACCTGGCTGCGGCAGACCATCAGCCGCATTGAGACGCAGCGGCCGGCTTAAGCCGTCAGCATCAAAGTGGCGCAAACGTTCGACCCGCCGGAGGAACCCCACAAGCCGGAGCTCTTCCCCCCGCGTGGCCTGATTCCCACGGCTATGGATTTAACAGGTCAGGCCGCTCTCAACTCGCCTGCCCACCGCAACCGGCACCATTAAGAAAATCACTTCTACGCTTCCTGTGCAGATGCAGATCACCGCGTTCCATAGCCTGAAAGTTTGTCCACCTTCCATCCATAGAGAGTCATGCTATTCACCCCGAGCAGTTTCGGGCCAATTCCGACCGAGTTAACCGTTGGTTCTAACTGGGAAGCCCGCGCGACCGTCAGGGGCATTTTGATTTTCATCGCTGAATCCTTGTGCCCGCGACCTTCGTTTGAGCGGCTTGCCAGTTCAGTCGATGGTCAGGAAGAAGCTTATAATTTTCGTACTGCCAAGACCTTCATGCATTTCAGAAGTGACTGAAAAAAAAGGCTAAAGCTCCAGCAGAAGCCATCGTGTGATTACCGTCACATGCGACCGTGAGCAAGCTCACTGCCGGGTGGTTGGTCGGCTGATAGAAATAGTTACCTGAACGAAGTGCCGGCGTTGCTCGTATGGCGAAGGTCAATGCGCTTCAGGCACTTCGGCGGGAATAGATGAGATGGAATTGAGGTCAAACCTAAAAGACGGATGTCATGCCAGCGCGAAGGGCGCTCTTCCTGCCTGCGGGCAACCTGCGTGTTGCCCGATGACAGTAATCCATGCCGTTACCATTTCAAAATATATTGACAATTGGTTAATCCCCACCCTAGCATGTGATATATGTCACAGTTCAACCTTTTCATCAGTTCCTGCTGGCAGCCGTGGTTTGAGTCTGGGCGAACGTCGTCCGGACCGGCAGGTTGGCGCAGTGATGAGCTGCCGAGATCAGCTGCTTGCTGAACGGGTTGAACCCATTTCTGTCCCAAGCATGAGTGCTCCACAGGTCAGGGCGCCCGTTAGGGTGCCGGCGCTAGACCTCGCCGACGGCGGCTTTGCTGCTGAAGATGATGGGTGGCTGAGCCGATGAGCTTGGCAAGGTTTTTTGTTTGTTGGTGCCACAGTCTTTTTGAGAAGAGGAATTCAATGGTTAACGAATGTGAAAGAGGGGAGAGCGACATGAAGCGACTGCTGAGTTTCATCAAAACCGCCGCGTTGCTGATCTGCCTGGCTGGATTTTTGCCCACGGCATTTCTCTACGCCCAAAGGCGGCCAGCCCCTGCCAAGGGGCCATCGGTTGCCTGGACGCCGCCTGTGGAGACCAATCCGAATGATTATGTTGGTCCCCAGGTTTGCGCGGGCTGCCACCGTGCGGAGGCCCGGCAATTTTTCAAGTCGCCTCATGGTGAACAGGGCGGGGCGGTCGAGGCCACGCCGGCTTCCCCCGGAGCGGCGGAGTCGCCCTCCGTTGCGGCGGGCAGGAAGCTTTATACCGACATGATGTGCGCGGGATGTCACCAGATTGGCGGCAAGGGCGGCACAGCCGGCCCGGCCCTGGGTGACGTGGGCGCGCGCAGGACCCGCCAGGAGTTGATGGACCGGATGCTGAAGCGGCGGGCCGGAACCATCATGCCCACGCTTCCCCCGCACACCCCTACCCAGAACCTCAACGAGCTTGTTGATTACCTGATGACGTTGAAGGGACAGGACCAGAACGAATCGGCGCAAACTCCGCCGCCCTCCGGGCCACAGCACGTGACGGGATGCGAGATCTGCCACGGGCCGGGCGCCGCCCACGCCAATGCTGAGCAGAATGCGGCTGGCGATGTTGCCAAGATGGAAGCGGGCATGAAGCTCATCTTCAAGTTTGACGCCAACCCCAAGGACAACTCCGCGCGGTGCATGCAGTGCCACCAGACAGGGACACCGCAGGATGCTTTCCAGCACTCGGTTCATGCGACGGCAGGAGTCAGTTGTATGGACTGCCATAGCATCCATCCGGTTGAGGTGGCGGATGCCGGGAAGCCCGCGCTCCAGCCCGCGCAGGCATCGTTTTTCTCTGTGCCAAGGCTGAAAGAGGAAAATGCCTGGCTGAATGACGGCCTGTTGAAGAAGCCGCAACCTGAGCTTTGCTTCGGGTGCCACCGGACTGTGCAAGCGCAATTCGCATTGCCGGAGCATCACCGGGTTCCCGAGGGCTTCATGAAGTGTACCGATTGCCATAACCCGCACGGCACCATGAATCACCACCAGCTTACGCAAGCGAATTGGGAGAGCTGCGTCAAATGCCACGTGGAAAAGCGCGGGCCGTTTGTCTATGAGCACGCAGTCGTGAGAGTTGAAGGCTGCACGGCTTGCCACTCTCCGCACGGAAGCGTGAACAACTTCCTGCTGAAGCGCCGTGAGCAGCGGCTGCTCTGCCTGCAGTGCCACTCCGCCATTCATGGCACGTCGGGCTTCCACGGCCAGGCGAACGTACCACACGGCCGGGGTGGCTACCAGGGTTCTGGACCCTGCACACGCTGCCACGTGGCGGTCCATGGATCGAACTTTGATGAGTTCCTGCTGAAATAAGGAGGAGGTGTCGCTTGAGAATCACACGCGGTCTGTTTTTCCTGATGTTAGCCTTTCTGGTGAGTTTGCCTGTGCTCAGGGCGCAGGGCCAAAGCGAACCTCCGCTTCAGTGGGGAGGTTTCGGGGTCCAAGGCTCCGCCAGCATGGGATACCGCTTCACGGACGTCAAAGGCTATCAGCCGATGTTCGAGGAGCTTTACAATCTGAAGAGTGGGCCGAGGCTTATGGACTTCAGCCTCTTCGGCCACAACGACGGGACCAACCCGTTTGCGAACAACTTTTCGCTGACCACGAGCGGTATGGGCGGAGATCCTTATCCGAGTGCGCAGTTCACCCTCTCCAAGCCCAAGCTCTATGATCTGCGAGTCAACTGGCGCCAGTCGTACTTTTACTGGAACCAGAATGACGGGGTGATTCTACCAACACGGAACACCACGGGGCTTACTGACAACCACGACTGGGCGAATGTGAGGAAAGTCGGTTCCGTCGACTTTACCCTGCACGCCACAGACAACCTGCGTTTCCACTTCCAGTATTACAAGACTTCTTTCAGCGGCGCGACTTTCACGACCTTCTCGCCTTACTTCTTTGACCAGCCGGGTAGTTTAGGCGGCTTTGCCAGGGCGAACGCTTACTACCTGTATGCGCCCACGTTTGACAACACCAACCGCTTCACGGGCGGCATTGACTACACCTGGCATGAATGGAGCTTGCATTACAACGTTGGCTTCCAGACTTTTACATCCGACACGGGTTTCAACAACGTTACTTCACCCCAACTTGCGATTGACACGACGACCGCCAGCAATCTTCTCCAGCCCCTGACGCAGGCTTCCTGGACGGACTACCGTAGGTTGTCGACGCCGGTCAGTGAATTCTCCTATTCAGGGAAACCCTCTTCCCGTCTCGACATGCGTGGTAGTTACATCTTTTACCGCTACAGTGGCCCGGCCCGGCTCGACCGGTCATTCAACGGCGACAACCCGGACCCCTACGCCGTGTCTGAAACCGGACGGTCAACCGTCAGCGAGCCCAACCATATTTTTCGACAGGGGTTCGCCTATCACGTCACCCCCTGGTGGGACATCGATTTCGATTACCGGTACAGCAGGTTTAGCACCACGACCGAGGGTATCTTCACCGCTTTGTTTAATGGAACGGATCCTACGAACGGGGAGTTTGCCAATGACTGGAAGTTCACCCTGCATGAGGGCGATGTGAAGATGGTCTTCACGCCGGTCCACAACTTGGTGCTCAGCCCGGGTGTTCAGCTTTACAAGTCTGACGTCGAGATGAGGGAAGATGGCGTAATTGATGATGCTCGCTCACTTAAAAATCACGCCGTATCTCCTTCCATCAGCGCCTTCTACCGGCCTTTCAAGCGGTTCGACATTCGCGGTGAGTTGCGGACTTACAATAACGGCGCCTCCTACACTGCGCTGACTGCGCACACCAATACCACCGGACGCGTGGTGGGGAACCTCCACCTGACGGACAAGCTCACTCTGAGCGACGAGCTTTATATGGTCGATCAAAAACTCCTCGCCACGGATTACCGCGCCAAGGTCCATTCGAATTCCGTGATGCTGAATTACACGATTAACCCGAAATACTCTCTTTTCGGCGGGCTCACTTACGACAACGAACTGGCTACGGGCATCATCGCCTGGCAGCGAGGAGTTCCGACGCCCGGGACGGCTTACGCCCTCCGGGACCAGGCCCTCAACCGCATCTGGCAGGCAGGGCTTGCTGCTGAACCGGTCAAGTACTTTGGCATCCGCTTTACCGGAAACTTTGTGCGCACCACAGGGCTCGGTGAAGAAGCTGGGACCAGTCCGGTTTACGGACCGCTGACCTGGCCGCTCGGTACGGGCACGGTTTATTTCAATATCCCCAAGACCGGCCGGCTTTCTGTGGATCTGCAGCGCACCTATTACATCCAGGAAATCATCACCGCCAACAACTTCGGAGCCAACATGCTGACGGTTCGCTTTACGCGTGAGTTCTAGCGAAAGCATGGCCGGTTGAAATCTGACCTGAAACAAGAGATGATATAGAGGCACGTGTTTCTTAATAAGGGATGCCACGAAGGAGGAAGTGATAATGAATAAGGTCGTTAACACCGCAGCACTTGCGGTCTTCTCAGCGCTGATGGCCGGCGCATGGCTTCTGACGCCTGCCTATCAGGTGCAGGCCAAGAGCGGCCAGCCCACGTTTGATGCCAAGTGCGTGATGTGCCATGCCAAGGACGGCAGCGGGAACAGTCCCATGGGGAAAAGCATGAAGGTTCCCGACCTGCGCTCGAAGGCTGTGCAGTCGAAATCAGACGCCGATCTTCACAATATCATCGCCAAGGGCAAAGGAGTCATGCCGGCCTACGGCAGCCAGTTCTCGAAGGATGAAATTAACGGCCTGGTAGCATACATTCGCCAGCTAGGTAAGAAGAAATAGAACCCGATTCAGGAAAGACGCCATCACCTGTTCGTTGAGTCCGGAGGTCGTAATGATGAGCACCATCAGGAAACTTATAGTATTCGGTATCACCTTGGGCGTGGCTCTCGCGATGTCTTCTCTCACTTCCTTTGGCAACATGAAGATTGCCAAGAAGGAGAAGGTCTCGTGCAATACATGCCATGTGAAAATGGGCCAGAAAGAACTGAACGATGTGGGCAAGTGCTATGCAAAGAAGAAGAATCTGAAGGCTTGTGAATCTGCGGCCAAGGAAGGCAAGAAGTAGCTCCCGGAATTTTCCCGGGCCTGGAACCCGCAGTAATTGCGACTGGAGGTTGGTATGAACCTCACGTTTTATCTTGCAACATGGATACCTCTTGTGGTGGTGGTTGGTGTGTTGGCCATCTACCGGAATATGATGGCCAGCCACGAAGACGAATCGATTCATGTGCTGGACGGTGACGCGCCACAAGTTGCCGCCCAGGTTAAGCTCAGCCATAAACTGGAAGTCATCGAGCGGTGGGGCAAGATCCTGACGGCCCTCGTGGTGGCTTACGGTCTGTTGATTGGAGTCATGTACCTGTATTACGTGTGGCAGCAAGGCGCCAAATTACCGGGATGAGCCTTGATTCCCTGGAAATGACGGCTCAAAATGAACGCTTGGCAGCGGTGTGTTGGGGTGTCGGTAGTAGTGTTTCTGCTCACATCTGTATGCTGGGCTCAGGGTTCCGGCTCCCTGCAGGACAGTGCCTGCCTGGGCTGCCACGGCCAGTCCGGTTTTGTGGATGAGCAGGGCCACAGTCTCCGGGTTGATCCGAAGGAATTCAGTTCTTCCATTCACGGGGCGCTAGGCTGCCAGGCGTGTCATTCCGACGTCACGGAATTCCCTCACAAGTTGCCGGTCAAGAAAGTGGCCTGTGGCGCCTGCCACTCCACTGAGAGTTCGGACGTCAATGACAGCGTCCACGAGGCCGTGATGAAAAGTGCTTCATCGCCGGCCTGCCTGAAGTGCCACGGAAACCCGCATTCCATTGTCTCCGTTCACGATTCGAGGTCGCCGGTTTATGCGCTGAATCTGCCGCGGACCTGCGGAACCTGCCACGGAAATCCCGAACTGGCAAAAAAGTACGGTCTGCCGAACGTCTACGCGCTCTACATCGATTCCATTCATGGGTTTGCCCTCACGCGCGATGGCCTGCTGGTTGCGGCAACCTGCACCAGTTGCCATGGAGCGCACAAGATTTTGGGCCCCAAAGATCCGAACAGCAAGGTGTTTCGAATGAATGTTCCCGCGACGTGCGGTTCATGCCACGCCGGGATCGAGGCAAAGTATCTGATGGGTGCTCACGGCAAAGCTCTCAAGGCCGGCGCCTCTGAAGCACCCGTCTGCACCAGTTGCCATACAGCGCATTCCATCGAGAGTGTCAGGACGGCGGCCTGGCAATTGAAGACGACGGCCAAATGCGGAAGCTGCCACGCCGGCCGGGCGGAGACCTACCACGACACGTTCCACGGCCAGGTGACGACGCTGGGGTTTGTGGTGACAGCCCGTTGCTGGAGCTGCCACGAAGCTCACGAAATTCTTCCTGCCTCCGACCCTAGATCTTCCATTGCGCCTGCAAACCTGGCGAAGACCTGCGGCAACTGTCACGGGGAGGTTACGAGGAGTTTCACCTCTTATGACCCGCATGCCAATCACCGCGACAGGACGCACTACCCGGGACTTTATTACACGGCGCGCTTTATGAATTTCCTGATGCTGGCGGTCTTTACCTTTTTCGGGTTGCATACAATTCTGTGGTTTATCCGCTCCATGGTGGAGCGTCGCAAGAGTGGAGGCAAGGGTGAGGAAACCGCGTCTGATTAACGCCGCTGAGGTGAAGTATTGAATCAAGGGGAGCAGGTCCGCTATTACTATCGGTTTTCCCCAGGCAAGCGGTTGCTTCACGCGACCCTGTTCTCCACTTTTCTGGGCCTGGCGCTGACCGGCCTGACGCTTCGCTTCAGTTATGCCGCCTGGGCGTCCGGCTTTGCGCACGCGGTGGGAGGGTTTGGCGCCATTCTCTTTTTCCACAAAGCCTTTGGTGTCTTGCTGACGGCGGCATTTCTTTTTCATGTGGGGAACATTTTCCGCCAGGTTTTTGTCAAAAGAAAGTTTGGGATGCTTTGGGGGCCCGAATCCCTTGTGCCGCAGCCCAAGGACCTTGCTCAAATGGGAGCGCATTTTCGCTGGTTCTTTGGACTGGGTCCCAAACCGAAATTCGATCGCTTTGCCTACTGGGAGAAGTTCGATTATTGGGCTGTCTTCTGGGGCATGGGTGTCATTGGGCTCTCCGGCTATAGCATGTGGTTTGCCCCCTTTGTGGCCAGATTTGTGCCGGGCTCGTGGTTTAACGTTGCGCTGCTTCTTCATGGCGACGAGGCGCTGCTGGCGGTGTGGTTCATTTTCACGATTCACTTTTTCAATACTCACTTGCGCCCCGGCAGCTTCCCGATGGATAAAGTGATTTTCACCGGGCGCCAGACGGAAACAGAATTGGCCGAAAAGCATCCCGAGGAGTACGAACGGCTCGTGGAGCAGGGAAAACTTGAGAGCTTCCGTGCAGGGGAACCCCAACGATGGTTCGTGACGTTCGGAATGGTTGTGGGCTTTGCCGCCATCGCCACCGGCTTTATTCTGCTTCTGCTCACGCTGTTTTCTTTCCGGCGGTAAGCGCGGTCTGGTTGCGGGCATAGCGTATTGGGAAAACTCGTTTGTCGTATTCATCAGTTGCGACGGCCAAGGCAGTTTCTAAACGACGATTTCAACGGGGGGCAACCTGCCGGGTTTGTTCCTGATGCTGATAGGATAGAAG
Organism: Terriglobia bacterium; assembly: GCA_049583595.1. Lineage (GTDB taxonomy): Bacteria > Acidobacteriota > Terriglobia > UBA7540 > UBA7540 > SCRD01. Next base: position 62,168 of record JBAUWE010000166.1, on the reverse strand, counting down.
GCTTGAGGCAATCTGCGGCGTCCGCGGATGAGACAAAGGAGAAGAGTCCGCACCCGTTGAGGGTAAGGGGAAGCTCCAATAGAGCGGCGGCGGGGTTGGGCCGGCAATTCAAGGCAGCCTGAGGAGGATGAAGGCACGGATGGTTAATCAAGGCAATGGATTAAAGGCATGGCTTTCTCCATACATTTACCTTTCAGGGAATTGGCTCAGCCGGATCGGAGTTGTGCTGGTCACCACCGGCGCTGTCCTGTGGCTTTCGCTGTTGCCGGTCATCTTTCGCGGATTCACCGACAATCCCTACGCCGGGATCCTGACCTTTATGGGTCTGCCCGCGGTCTTCTTCGGCGGACTCATCCTCATCCCGTTAGGCATTGTTCTTCGGGCCCGGCGTGAGCGGCACAGGGGCATCTATCCTTCCGATTTTCCCCCTCTGGATTTTAAGAATATAGAACTGCGTCGGCTCCTGTTTTTCGTGGGTGTTACCACCGTCGTCAATGTGATTATCGGCGCCCAGCTTCTTTACTCCGGCGTCAATTATATGGATAGCGTGACCTTCTGCGGAAAGACCTGTCACACGGTCATGCAGCCGGAATATGTTGCCTATGAACACTCGCCCCACGCGCGCGTGGCCTGTGTCGAGTGCCATATCGGTCCGGGCGCTTCATGGTTTGTGCGGAGCAAGTTGTCGGGCACCTATCAGGTTTTTGCAACCATCTTTAGTGCCTACCCTCGTCCGATTCCGGTTCCGGTCACCAACCTGCGGCCGGCGCGGCAGACCTGTGAGCAGTGCCACTGGCCGGCCAGGTTTGAAGGCAACCGCCTGGTGGTCATTCCGCATTACGCTGACGATGAAACCAACACTCTCTCCAAGACGGTCCTGCTCATGCACATCGGTGGAGGATACGGCCAGGGCGGAATCCATGGCGCCCACGTCGGACCCGGAATCACCATCCGCTACGGGTCAGACTCGAGCCGGCAGAAGGTGAACTGGGCTGAGTACAGCAATGCGCAGACGGGCAGGAAAACGCTCTTTGTCGGTGAGAAGACGGATCCCAAAACCGTCAACCCCGGAAGCGGCCGGGTGATGGATTGCATCGATTGCCACAACCAGCCTACCCACGTTTTCCATCTGCCCGGTGACGCGATAGACCAAGCCATGGCCAATGGGGCCGTCCCAACATCCCTCCCCTTTGTAAAAAAGGAAGGGCTGTCGCTCTTACAGGGCAAGTACGACAGCCAGAAGGAAGCTGAACAAAAGATCTCTTCCGGCCTGGTCAAGTACTACAGCGAGAAATACCCCCAGGTCTTTTCTCAGAACCGTGCGGAGGTTTCCAAGGCCGTCAAGGGCCTGGTTGCTATCTACCAGCAGAATGTTTTCCCCAAGATGAAGGTGAACTGGGGAACCTACCCTGACAACCTCGGACACATGAACTTCCCTGGATGTTTCCGCTGCCATGGAGCATTGCATGAGGCCTCTGACTCCAGCAAGATGGTCCCGCAAGACTGCAACGTCTGCCACAACCTGCTTTCCATGGGTGAAGCCAACCCGAAGATCCTGACGGACCTGGGTTTGGGTGGGGCCACGGAACCTTCTCAATAGTGGGTCGGCCGCCGCTTCATCATCTGAGTGCCGGGTTGCGGACGCCGGCGGCCGGTGGTATTCTGCGGTGTAAATCTCTCACTCAATGCCTGTCTGAAGGGTTGCGCGAGGTAGCCAACCGCTTTCGAAGGGAAGGCGCGAACAGGTGCCAGATGGAGCATCCTAAGGTCGCATGAAAGTCCTGGTGCTCAACGCGGGCTCAAGCAGCCTGAAGAGTTGCCTCTACGAGCTGGCGGAATCCCTGCCCCAAACGCCGCCTGTCCCGTTATGGGAAGGGCACGTGGAATGGGAAGAGCCGTTCGGGAATGTGCGGCTAAGGGTCAGGCGCGAGGGCCGTCCGGTGATGGACGAGCAGCCCGGAATTGATTCGGAAAGTGCGGCCGCCGGCCAATTGTTGCAGACTCTCTGGGAAGGTCCGGCGCGTGTTCTTGCCCATCCGGAAGAAGTGGATATGGTGGGCCATCGCGTTGTTCATGGGGGCGAGAAATATTCAGCGCCCACGCGGGTGACGGCTGAGGTGAAGCAGGAGATCAGCCGCCTCGCGGCGTTTGCTCCGGAGCACAATCCTGCCGAGGTCAGCGGCATTGACACGGCCGAGCAGATTTTCAAGTCGCGGCCTCAGGTGGCTGTTTTTGACACGGCGTTTCACCGGACCCTCCCGAAGCACGCCTTGATCTACCCCGGCCCTTACGCCTGGTACGAGCGGGGCATTCGCCGCTACGGTTTTCACGGCATCAGCCACCAGTACTGCGCCAGGCGCACGGCCCGGATTCTGGGCAAGGATCTCGAATCGTTGCGGATTGTCACCTGTCACCTGGGTCACGGTTGTTCGCTGGCTGCGGTGCGGAATGGGCACAGCGTGGATACGACGATGGGTTTCACGCCCCTCGAAGGACTGATGATGGGCAGCCGCAGCGGCAGCATCGACCCCGGAATTTTCATTCATCTGCTGCGGGAAGAAAAGTATTCCGCTGACCGGCTGGAGGAACTCCTGAACCGCGAGTCCGGCCTGCTGGGAGTGTCGGGTGTGTCTGACGACATGCGGCAAATCCTCTCCGCCGTCGAAAGCGGAAACGCCCGCGCCAGCCTGGCTTTTGATACGTTTATTCACTGGTTGCGGAAATTTGTGGGAGCCATGGCGGCTTCGCTCGGCGGCATCGATGCGCTGGCCTTTACAGGTGGCATCGGCGAGAACTCGCCTGAGGTGCGCGCCGCAGCCTGCTCCGGCTTTGAATTTCTTGGCCTCAAGCTCGACCGGCGGAAGAACGACGAGTCGCCTGTCGATTGCGACATCGCAAGTCCGGATTCCGCCGTCCACGTGGTTGTGGTGGCGGCGCGCGAAGAGTGGGCGATTGCTCAGGAATGCTGGCGGCTTGCAGGTCAGGATAAGCACCGATTTTTGGATTAGAGCAGCGTTAAGGTGGCAGGCCGGTCCCCCACTTTCCGGAGCGCGCCGGGGCAGGCAGTTGGTTTTATCCAGCCTGCCCTTGGATCGACGGCCTCTTCTCTTCACGGCGCCGGCGTGCGCTGCCAACGTGGTCCGTATCTGCCCGAGGGAGGGTCTATGAACGAAGCTGTTTTTGCCCACCGCATTCAGTTCGCTTTCACGGTGATGTTTCACTACCTTTTTCCCATTCTGACCATGGGACTGGGCTTTTTCATCGCCCTTTTTTCAACCCTTCACTTGCTGACAAAGGAAAGACGCTATGCCGACGCGGCCCAGTTCTGGGCCAAGATCTTTGCCGTCAATTTTGCCCTGGGAGTTGTTTCAGGCATTCCGCTGGAGTTTGAGTTCGGTACCAACTGGAGTCGCTTCTCAAGTTTTGGCGGCGGCGTTTTCGGGCAGACGCTGCCGCTGGAAGGCGTCTACGCGTTCTTTCTGGAGTCCGGATTTCTGGGGATGTTTCTGGCGGGCGAGAAGCGCGTGGGCAGGACTCTCCACTGGATTTCAGGCCTCGGCGTGGCCGGCGGGTCCCTGCTGTCAGGATATTTTATTGTTGCCACCAACGCCTGGATGCAGCACCCGGTGGGCTATGTGATGGACCCCTCCGGCGCCATCCGGTTGAAATCGTTCTGGGCGGTGCTGCTGAATCCTTACGCCATCTGGCAATATGCCCACACCATCAACGGGTCGTTGCTGACAGCGGCTTTTGTGATCGGCGGCATTGGCGCCTTCTATCTTCTGTCGGACCGTCACCGGGAGTTCGGCATGTTGTCCGTGAAGACGGCGATTGTGGCCGGAGTGATTCTTTCGCTGACTCAATTGTTTCCCACCGGAGACTTGAACGGAGCCAGCGTGGTGAAATACCAGCCCACCAAGCTTGCCGCTATGGAAGGCCTTTTTGAAACCGAGCAGGGCGCGCCGCTGGCCATTGTCGGAATGCCGGATACGCAAACCGGCAAGCTGATTGATCCCATCTACGTTCCGGAATTTCTCAGCTTCCTGGCCTATGGCAATTTTCGCGCTACCGTCGACGGGCTGAACAGCTATCCCAGGGACCTCTGGCCGCCCGTTGAACTCACTTATTACTGCTATCACATCATGGTGGGGCTGGGAACCATCTTTATCGCCCAGATGCTGATCGGCCTGTTCCTTCTGTGGAGGCGCAAGCTTCACTCCAACCGCTGGTTCCTGTGGATGCTGATGCTCACCATTCCTTTTCCGTATATTGCCAATGAGGCCGGGTGGCTGGTTTCTGAAGTGGGCCGGCAGCCCTGGCTGGTGTATGGACTGATGAAAACGCCGGCGGGAACTTCCGCCAACGTTGCCGCCGGAGAAACCATCTTCACCACGATGGGGTTTGCCGGAATTTATGCCATGCTGGGCATTCTTTTCCTGTTCCTTGTGGCTCGCATCATCCACCACGGGCCGCACGAAAACACAGCGGCGCAGGCCTAGCGCCTTGGCGGATGGACTAACAGAAAGCAGCCGCGGCCACGGGCCGGCGTGTTGCAGGAACCATTCGAAACGATTCCTGCCGATGGAGGTTCTGAGTGATGAACGCAATCTGGTTTTGGGTGCTTGGAGCGATGTTAACAGCTTACGCCGTGCTGGACGGATATGATTTGGGAGTTGGATCCATGTCGCTCTGGATTGCAAAAACCGATGATGAGCGGCGCCTGGCGCTCAATTCCATCGGGCCTGTCTGGAACGGCAATGAAGTCTGGCTGTTGGCCGCCGGAGGCATGATGGTGGTGTCGTTCCCGCGGGTTTATGCCGTGGCTTTCAGCGGTTTTTACCTGGCTTTAATGCTGGTGCTCTGGCTGCTGATCCTGCGCGGTGTTTCCATTGAGTTTCGAAGCCAGTCCAAAAATCCCCTGTGGCGGACGCTCTGGGACGGCGGTTTCTGGGTCGGCAGCATCCTGCTGGCTTTGCTGCTGGGCGTTGCCCTGGGGAACGTGGTGCGCGGCTTGCCGATCGGCGCGGACGGATATTTCCAGGGAACGTTTGCCCTGATGCTGAACCCCTATGCGCTGCTCACGGGTATTCTGAGCGTGGTGGTCCTGGCCTGGCACGGATCGAATTACCTGCGGGTCAAGACAGAGGGCGCGCTGTTCGAGAGGGCCGTCAGGTGGTCGCGCACGCTGTGGTGGGTCACGGTGGCGATGGTGATTGTGGTTACGATCGCCACGTTTATTGTCCTTTCCGGCAGTCCGCGCACGTTCCAGGTTCATCCTGCGGCATGGGTGATACCCTTTTTTATTCTGGTGGCATTGGTTTGGGGCTTTTTGTCACGCGGGGCGGACCGCAGCAACGCCGCCTTCCGGTCTTCGGTGCTGCTCGTCGTCGCCCTGATGCTGACCGCTGCGCTGACGGTGTTTCCAAACCTTCTTCCTTCTACCGTTCAGCCGCAGTACAGCCTGGACATATACAACGCTGCTTCTTCACCTCATGCTCTGCGCGTGTCCCTGATTGCCAATGCTTTTGGCATGATGGCCGTGGTCGTTTACAGCACTTACGTTCACCGCGTGTTCCACGGCAAGGTGCGGCTGGAGGAAGGCCACTACTGAGGCTGCCGAACTCCGGACGCAGAGGGGGCTGACCCGCTTCGCTAATGCCGAAGACCTTTGAGCGGCTGGCGATGGATGCAGGAGAGCTGGTCGAGAGTGGTGGTTACACGGTCGCTTAAGAACTGGACAACCCAGAAGGCAGCCGCGGGATAATGGCCCAGGAAGTGGAGGAAGTCCGGGCACTTGACGAAGCCGGTCCGGCAGGTGACCGCTGCCACGGCCGTTTCCTCATAGTGTTTTCCTGAAAACGCCCCGCTCAGTCCCAGAACATCTCCCGGCAGCGCCGTGCCCAGTGCCACCTGCCGGCCATGTGCGTCGGTTACGGAAAGCTCGACGCGGCCCGCGTAGAGGATAAAGATGCCTTGCGGCGATTGTCCCTCCAGGAAAAGCTCGTGCCCTTTCGGGCAGACCCGGGTTGTCTGAATGGTCCTTAACGCCGTGAGCGCCACAGGTGGCAAAGGTTTTCTCATTTTACTCGCCTTGGGATCTCCGGCAGGAGGAGGGTGGATTTTCTTCATGGAACTACCCTCAATCTAAGGCGAGTTTACCCGGCAGGGCAACAGGCGCGCAGTGATGACTATCACCCTGCCGAGTGCCGCTATTCACAGGCCCTTGTGAGGTTGCATGGGTGTTTCCCGCCGGCATGAGCTTGAAAATCGTACCAATTTCCAGCGATGTGCTTCACGCTTTGCCCCTCTGCTGCGAGGTGTATTGCCGTTCGCTACCGACCGAAGGCTTGCTCTGAGGCGTGAGCGAACATTCGGAAGCCGAGCCGCTTTATGAGCGAGCGCTGAAAATCCAGGAAGATAACTACGGCCCGGACTATCCGCGACTAATGCAAACGCTAAGCCTGTATGCCAGCGTCGAAAGGCACCTCCAGAAGATGGACAAAGTGGATGCCCTGGCCGCCCGCGCTGCCGCCTTGCAGCAAAAGTTGGCTGGGCGTCGATAGCTTCTTTACGAGTTTTGGAGAGGGGTAAAAGGCCCTGAAAAAAGGTAAACCCGGGAATCGAACGGCGCGTGTGGGGCAAATCGGCGGCCGCTGGGGCGGATTCCCGGGCGGTATGTTAGGTACAGTTTAGAGAAGGGTTCTAAGCTTGGCAGTGAGCTGCGTCACTTGTGATTGTGACGAAATCCAGCCTTATTTTCCTGCGGTCCCGCGCAGGACCTTTGGGAGGTTCATTCGGGGTGCAGACAACCCCACCAGCGCTTCCCGGGGAAAGGTGGAGCTTCCGTCTCAGGGGCTTCAAAGCGAGTGGAGATGTTTGTCGGGGCTAGCCGCCCAGGAAAGCTTCGAGTGCGGTCTTGTTCTGGATCACCAGGGTCGAGCCCTTCAGCTCGGCAAGGTGCTTGGACTTGAATTCGCTCAGCGTGCGCGTCACGGTTTCCCGGGAAGTTCCAATGATCTGGCCGATCTCCTCGTGAGTCAGCGTGAGTTTCACCCGGATTCCCTGATTGGAAGACTGCCCTTTAGACGACCAATCCAGCAGGAAGCGGGCCAGCTTTTCCGGCGCTGACTGTGAAAGACCCAGTGAGCGCACCTGCTCGCACGCGGTCTGATAACTGCCGCTCAACTGCTGCGCCGCGTGGATGGAGGCGTCTCCATGGTCCCGAAGCAGACGCAGGAAGTCGTCGCGTTTGATGAAGTTCACCTGGCAGGGCTCCAGAGTTTCAGCGGTGGCCTGAAAAGCAGTGTCAGAAACCGTCGCATGCAATCCCAGGATTTCTCCCGGCTTAACGATTCTCAGAATCAGTGTCTTGCCTTCGGCGGAGGTCATTGAGATCTTCACGCGGCCTTTGCAGAGCAGAAAAACACCCTGGGCGGATTGTCCTTCCACAAACAGCACCGCGCCAGAGGGATACGCAGTCGTGTACTTGATCGCCTCGAATGCTTTCAGTCCTTCCGGAGAAAGATCACAAAAGAACCCGTCGGCCTTGTTCGAGCAGGTGTGGCAATCTTCGACCAGTTCCAATCCGTATGGCGATCTCATCTTAACCTCCGTTCCTACCCGAACGTATTCCAACACGTGTAATTTCATCAATTACATATTTTGTCATTAAGTTCGTTCCCTCGAAGCAGAACCCCTTGTCTACCATGCGGGCCAAGAGTCTTTTCCCTTCAGGGTCAATGTAGGTCACATCCGATAAATCTATTATGACATTTTCAGAAGCTTGAGGCGAGTGTTCTGTCCAACTCCGCTCCAGCTCTTCGACCCACGGTCCGGCAAGCCTACCTTCCAGTTTCACTTTTGTACTCCCCGGCGTGTCCTTAAACGTTATTTTAAGCATTTTTCACCGCCCTTGGAATAAGAAAAATCTCACCGGCGTACCCCGCTCCTGAGTCCGTAACACATTACGATTCCTGACGCATTCACCTGTCGTCAGCGATGGGGTCCCTGTCCATACGGTACCGCCCCGCTTTACTTCTTTGCCCCTGGGTTGCCAACCCTGGCATGGCCGAAAAAAAACACTTTCCAATCAAATTTATGCTGCGGGCGGAGCCGTCAAGTCCTGCTTCACGCTGACAAGTTCTCTATAAATCGCCGAACGAACAATGTGCGCCAGATCAGAAGTCAGAAATGGTGGCGTCACAAAATCGAAGGCGCCTCGCCCGAGCGCATCCAGATAGAGCCCTGCGTCCACTATTCGGGAGACCACTATGACGGGGAGGTAGCTCTTTGCATGCTGGGCCAGCGCCAGAACATCAGCCCATCCACCGCCCTCTAAATTCGTCCCTGTAAAAATCAGGTCGATTGCGCCCTGCTTCTTCAGCAGCACGGAAGCCTCTCTGAAGCTTTGCGCGTGGACCACTTTGATGCTGAGGGACCCGAGGACCGGCGTTAAATCGGCATACGACTGGTCCTTAGCGTGAACCAGTAGAGCATTGATTTGTTCCGCCATGGTGTTGCTTCTCCTGACGATTGTCCACTTGCGCCTTCCTTTCAGGGCGCACGGACTTGGTTCTCCCTCCTACGAAAGGCACTCGACCTTCCAAAGAGTCAAATTTCTTAACCCTTAATTTGTGTTTTAAATTCAATCGATTAGCAGCATGGGGTCGGGGGTAGGTCCTATGGTGACGAAGGGAGCGATGACGGCGAATAATCAGGTGGCGACATTTCGTCACGAAGAAGGCGTTTTTCCGATCTCTTCCCGTGTAATTCCCAACTTCCGCATCTTGGAATTCAGCGTCGTTCGCTTCAGCCCCAGGCGGGCAGCTGCTCCGTTGGGACCGCCGATGATTCCGCGAGTCTCTCTCAGGATGCGGAGGATGTGTTCGCGTTCGGCGTCTTCCAGGGTCCCGGAGCCACGACCGTTACCTTTTTCGCTCTCGGCGGGCGACAGTTCCGCAAGCGGAATCCGCAAAACCGGCCCGGGAGAAAGGATGACGGCTCGCTCGATAATATTCTCAAGTTCTCGCACGTTGCCGGGCCAGTGCCAGCGGGTGAGCGCCTCCATGACCTCGGGTGGGATAATCTCGAAGCGCCGGTGCATTCTCTCAGCATGTTTCTGGGCAAAGTATCGGACCAGGATAGGAATATCTTCGGCGCGCTCCCGCAAAGGAGGAACGGTGATAGGGAAGACCTTGAGGCGGTAATAAAGGTCGCTGCGGAACTGCCGGTCGGCGACCATCCTGGTTAGGTCGCGGTTGGTTGCCGCAAGCAGACGAACATCTACAGGGATCGTTCTCGTACTGCCCAGCCGTTCGAATTCCTTCTCCTGAATGGCCCGTAGCAGCTTGGGCTGAAGCTCAAGGGGGATGTCCCCCACCTCATCCAGGAAGAGGGTTCCCTGGTGGGCCAGTTCCAGCCGGCCGATCTTTTGCGAGATGGCGCCGGTAAAGGCCCCCTTTTCGTGTCCGAACAGCTCGCTTTCCAGCAGTCCTGTGGGTATGGCGGCACAGTTCAGTTTGACAAAAGTGCGGTCACGACGGGGACTTAAATCGTGAATGGCGCGCGCGATCAATTCCTTCCCGGTACCGGTTTCGCCCAGAATCAGGACGGTGGCATTGGTGGGGCCGACGGATTCCACCTGCTTCAGGATTCGCTTGAGGGCGCCGCTTTCGCCGATGATTTCCTCAAAATGATATTCAGTGCGGATTTCTTCTTCCAGGTAGAGTTTCTCTTCAGCCAGCCGTTCTTTCAGCTCAGCCACTTTGCGGTAAGTGAGAGCGTTGTCCAGGGCGATGGCCACGTGGCCCGTCACCTGCTGAAGCAGATCGACGTGCTGCTGGTCAAACGCGCCTTTCTGCCGGCTCACCAGGTTCAGGGTTCCAAGGACGCGATCCTGCGTGATGAGCGGCAGGAAGCAGGCGGACTTCACGCCTTCGGTCCTCAGGCGGTCGGTGGCTTTGGATCTGGCGGGGCTGCTTTCAAGATCGTTGACGATCAGCTGCTGGCGGGAATTCATCACGCGGCCCGCCAGGGCTTCCTGGGCAGGTGAGAGCATTTCTTTTCCGAGCGTGGTTTCCGTTTCAGGCTGTTCCAATGAAAGCAGACGCAGATCCTTGCTTTCGGGCTCGTAAAGAGCGAGCGACGCGTACTCGTGGGGCATGATCCGGCGAAGCGTTGCCGAGATCGCGGTGAAAAGCTCTCGAACATCCAGGTTCGCCAGAAGGACCATGCTGATCTCCAGCAGCAAAGCTTCCTCGGCCTTCTTCCGTTCTGTAATGTCGGTGGAGATGCCGGCCACTGCGTAAGGCCGCCCCCGGGGGTCAAACAGAGGGACCTTGATTGAAATGTAGGTGTGAATGCCGCCGGAGTGGGTGACCACTTCTTCAAATTCCAATGGGCCGCCGGCCTCAATAACCTTCTGGTCATTGGCCCTCAGGCTCTCCGCCATTTCTTTCGGGAACAGGTCGTAATCGGTTTTGCCTTTGGCCTGGCCCTTCTTGATGTTGTAAAGCTCTTCAAATCGGCGGTTGACGCGGAGATAGCGGCTTTCGAGGTCCTTGACGTAGATGAGGGTGGTTGAATTGTCCAGAATGCTTTGGAGCTGCCCTTCGCTGGTGCGTAGACCATCCTCCGCCTGCTTGCGCAGGGTGATGTCGCGAACCACAGTCAGTACCATCGATTCTTTACCGGATCGAATGGGGCTCAGCATAATTTCAACAGGGAATTCGCTTCCATCCCTGCGCTTGGCAAACAGTTCCAGTCCTGCGCCCATGGCGCGCATGTGAGGTTCGTCCTGATAATTGCCGCGGTACTCTGCATGTGCTTTCCGGAAACGGTCCGGAACCAGGACCTCGATGGGTTGGCCTTGCAACTCTGTGCGACTGTACCCGAACATTTTTTCTGTCTGGGCGTTCACGCGTGTGATGAAACCCTTCGAGTTCACCACCAGGACGCCGTCAGGCGACGCCTCAAAGAACTGTTCGAAGAGGGCCTGGGTTTCTCTCTGGCTCACCTCGGGCTGTTTTGCGGCCGTCTGGCCGGGATGCGAATGGAGGTTCCTGGGGTCGGGAGTGTTGTTCAAAGCCACCGCTACCTCGAGTGCAAAGGGCTGCTGAAATTTGTGATCGTTGCAGAATTGCCCGTCTTCTTGCTGGTTAATCCTGGCGCGCCTGAACGGTCCTGACCCGAACTGAGCGGAACAGCGCAATATAAACGAATCGCTTGCCCTGGAAACTTCGACGACGCAGGCTCAGGTCTGGTTTCATTCGCAAAACTGTTCAGCAAAAAGGGTTGGCCCGCCTTCCGGCCGGAACCGTGGAATACACAGTTCCGAAAGGTGGCGAATCCTGCCCGCTGAGGCGGACACTGCGGCCACTTAAACGGGGGGAGTGTGACGTTTCCACGTGAGGCCGGGCCCCCGAGGTCTGGAAGGGACCGCGCCTCTATTTCCCAAGCCACGCTTGTACCCCATGCCTTGGCAGGACACCTATATATTTAACATACCATTCCCGCTTGAAGGCTATAAAGAAAGGCAGGCTTTACGGTGATGATAGATGAAGGCCCGAAGGAATTCGGGCTCAAGGAGTGCTCAGGAGGGTGGGGGCGAATCGGCCGCGTTAAGTCGCTGGCCTTACGGAGCTCCGTGTTTGCTGCCGCCGTGCTCCGTTTATGGTTTGCTTCCTATTCGCCCGCGTCCACCCTCCTTCCATAACTTATGATGGTCCAGTTTCGTCTGTTCTACGGTGAGCTGCGTCACCAAACCCTGTGACGACCTCCGTATGGATCGTCGTGTCTGATGATGCCCCCCCCCATACAGGCGGCCGGCAATCGTCAGCTTCAGCGCTACACGCCGTCGGACTTGGAAGGGAAAACGCGCTTCAGCCAGGCGTGGGCCCGCAATTTGGCTGTATCAAACCTGCTGGTGAGGGAAGGGAACCGCTTCCGCAATTTCTGGAGCAGCTTGTGCGCCCAAACGTATTCCGTGGAGAGGATGGTTAAACCGATCAGAAGGAACAGAACGCCCTGGAGAATGGGCAGAAAAAGGCCTGCCACACCCAGCGCGACAAAGCTCCATCCGGAAATGATGACCAGCCAGCGTTTGAATCTTCTGTTCACGGTGACATTGAAAGCGCGCGAAGCTGTTGCGTAGGAGTTGACAAGCGGCCGGTCAGGACAGGGTTTCACTCACCCTGAAATGAACGCCGGGTTTTATCGAAAGCTTCGGTCCCTGCGGGTGGTTGGAGCAACGCTTCATCCAGCGGCAGAGCCGGCCCCTCCCTTCACACATTGGATGTGAATCTTCAGCTCGTGCTGCGCATGGCCCGCGCAATAAGCGGGATCAGGACGCCTGTTTGGCGCCCCCGGCGAAACAGTTGTAAAGCAGGCCCAGAACCGCTCCTCCGATCCCTCCGTCCACCAGCCCGTAGATTGCGCCGACCAGTGTATCCAGAAAGTGGTGCGAATTGTGAAAGCCCGGATAGATTGAGCTTGCCCACTGAAGAAAAGCCACTCCGTAGGAAGGTGATATCAGGTTCACGATTCCCACAAGGAGGATACACCCACCCCACAGGATTCCGATTGCCAGGGCCAGACCCTTTACCGATAGCCGCATCGCCACTCCTCCTTATTCGCTGTTAGATTATTCTCGGTCGAGTGTTCCCTATCATTTCACCATTCTTTGTCCGGTTCCAGAGAAGTGGCCGCCGCGGGCTCTGGTTTCTTATGCGGCTTCCGGCTTCTTCGTTTCGACGTCTTCCTCCGCCTCTTCCTCGCTCACCGCAACCGGTTGGCCTTTCGACCTGGGCGCGGGAACCTGCACCAGCACCCTGCACGGCGCATGGCGGGTGACGTGCTGCACCGTGGAACCCAGCAGCGTTTCAGCAAGGCCGTGATTGTGGTGGTATCCGATGACCAGCAGGTCAATTTCCTCTTCTGCTGCTTCACCCACAATGGCTTCGCCGGCGTTGCGCGCCTTCAGCAGTTTCGCCGAGATGTGCATGGAGAAATTGTTGGAGGCAATCTGCCGGGCCAGTGAGAGCACCTGTTGTCCGGGCCGTTCGAAGACGGGATCCATCACGTCGATGGGCAAACCCGGCGGCACCTCAATCACGTGCAACGCGATCACGGTGGTTCCCGCCAGACTGGCCATCTGGCAGGCCAGTTTGGTCAGGCTACCCGCTGTTTCTGTGTCTCGCAACGCAACCATCACTTTTGGTTTTTCCATGGCTTGCTCCTTTTTCCGCCGCAGGCGACGGAAGTTTTTGGCGAGCACCCGGAGGCCTGCAAGCGGGACTCTCTCTCTATGGCGAACCCTGCCCGGATCCCCATCTTTCCTTTCGGGCCGGATCCTCCTTTTTAATTGTCCCGCCATGAACGCATGGGGGCTGTGAGCACGGTCACAACCGCTGGTAACCCTGGTCACGGCATTGCGCCGCTGTGTTTGTTAGCCTGTCGTCTGCTGGGAGGGATAGCTGCGAGGAGTGCAGGTTAGCTTCTGGGCAGGAGAGGCAAGCCAGCCGGCCCCAGCAAGACGGGGACTCGCTCCTCCCAGCGGTTTTTTTGAGAGGAGCCGCGATGCTCAGAATCGAAAAGGTTCTCTGCCCGGTTGACTTTTCTGAGTACTCTGTCAAGGCTTACGAATACGCCCAGTCATTGGCACAGCATTACGCCGCAAAACTGCTGCTGCAGCACGTCATCCAACCGCTGACTTCCACCTATCCCTACTACGCTTTTCCGGACGCCATCAACGAAGTTTTCTGGAACCTTGAAGCCAGTACCGACCAGAAACTTTCTGACCTGATGTCGGCGCGCCGGGGAAATGGATTTCAAATCCAGCGTTTCGTGCACAAGGGAACGGTGCCGGATTGCATTCTGGCTTTCGCTGAAAGCCAGGCTGCCGATCTGATTGTGATGGGAACACACGGGCGCCACGGGTTTGACCATCTGACCATGGGATCGGTGACCGAGAAAATTTTAAGGAAAGCCCATTGTCCCGTTCTGGTGGTTCGCAAGCCCGCCCACGATTTCGTCCATCCGGAGGACGCCGAGGAGCCGGTGCGGCTGAAGAAGATTCTCTTTTGCACGGACTTTTCCGATTATTCGACCCGCGCCCTTACCTACTCGTTGTCACTGGCCATGGAGTACAACGCGGACCTCACTCTGCTCCACGTTCTTGAAGACGTGCCTCCCACTGATGACCTGCAAAAGTGCGTGGGTGACGTCACCCGAAGGCTTGAGGAACTGGCGCCGCCGGAAGCCGGCGACTGGTGCAAAGTGCATGCTGCTGTCCGCATCGGCAGGCCCTACCAGGAGATTCTTCAGATTGCCCTTGAGAATGAGATCGACCTTGTGGTGATGGGAGTGCGAGGCCGCAACGCGGTGGACCTTGCCTTGTTCGGCTCCACAACGCAACGCGTGATCCAGTTGGGAACCAGTCCCGTCCTGGCCGTGCACATCTGAGAAGGGGGCTTCCCCTGAGAAGCAGTCTGCTTTACAAGCGCGGCCACGGCGCGTGGCGGGGAAATTTGCGAGGGCAGATGCCACAAACTCTTGAATTGATCTGCCGATAGCGTTCAGAATAGAAAGGTGACTATGGCAAACCCAATGAAACCCTCTGCGAAGCAGACCATCGAAGGCGCGCACGACATCTACCGCCAGATGCACCACCCTCTGGACGTCTTCTTCTATCCCGAAAGTGTTGCTGTCATCGGCGCCACTGAAGCCGTAGCCAGCGTGGGCCGCACTCTCCTGTGGAACCTGATCAGCAGCCCGTTTGGCGGCACGGTTTATCCTGTCAACCCCAAGCGCAGCCAGGTGCTGGGCGTTAAAGCTTATCCCAGTGTCGCGGCGCTGCCCGAACCTGTGGACCTGGCGGTGGTCATCACGCCGGCCCGCACCGTGCCCGGCATCGTCGGCGAGTGTGTGGACGCGGGCGTCAAAGGCGTTGTCGTCATTTCAGCAGGCTTCAAGGAATGCGGGGCCGCCGGCGTCGAGATGGAGCAGGAAATCCTGGCCCAGCTTCGCCGCGGCAGGACACGCCTGATTGGTCCCAACTGTCTGGGCGTGATGAGCCCGCTCTCCGGCCTGAACGCCACCTTCGCGCGCACGGGCGCGCAGCCGGGTAACGTGGCCTTCGTCAGCCAGAGCGGGGCGCTCTGCACTGCCATTCTTGACTGGAGCCTGCACGAGCACGTGGGCTTCAGCGCTTTTGTTTCCGTTGGCTCCATGCTCGACGTGGGCTGGGGCGACCTCATCAATCACCTCGGCGACGATCCCAACACCCACAGCATTATTCTCTACATGGAATCGGTTGGCGATCCTCGGGCTTTTCTTTCCGCCGCCCGTGAAGTGGCGCTTTCCAAACCCATCATTGTGATCAAAGCGGGCCGCACGGAAGCCGCGGCGCGCGCCGCCGCCTCGCACACCGGAGCCCTGGCCGGCAGCGACGAGGTTCTGGAGGCAGCGTTCCGGCGGTCCGGCGTGCTGCGTGTCTCCAGCATCGCCGATCTTTTTTCCATGGCGGAAGTTCTGTCCAAACAGCCGCGCCCCAAAGGTCCGCGCCTGGCCATTCTGACCAATGCGGGCGGGCCCGGAGTGCTGGCCACCGACGCCCTCTCCATCCACGGCGGCGAGCTGGCCGTGCTCTCCGATGAAACCATCGAATCGCTGAACGGAATTCTGCCGCCCCATTGGAGCCACAGCAATCCCGTGGACATTCTGGGAGACGCGGAGCCCGACCGCTACGCCAAGGCGGTTGAGCTTGTGGCCCAGGACGCCAACGCCGATGGCTTGCTGGTGATTCTGGCCCCGCAGGCGATGACCGACCCCGCGGAGACGGCCGAAAAGCTGAAGCGCTTTTCAAAGCTGAAGGGCAAACCGATTCTGGCCAGCTGGATGGGCGGCGCTGAAGTCCTGGCCGGCCGGGAAATTCTGAACCGGTCCGATATCCCGACTTTCCCCTATCCTGACGCCGCCGTCCGCACGTTCCAATACATGTGGAAGTACAGTTACAACCTGCGCGGCCTTTATGAAACTCCCATGCTGGTTTCAGGCAGCGAGGAAGACGGCATCCGGCGCGACGAGGTCCAGGGCATCATTCAGCGTGCCCAACAGTCCGGCAGGGCGCTGCTGAACGAGTATGAATCGAAGCAACTCCTGGCGGCCTACGGCATTCCCACCGTTCCCACCTTTGCGGCGCAATCAGAAGATGAGGCGGTGGAGCTTGCCCAGAAGGCGGGCTACCCGGTGGTGCTGAAGCTGCTTTCTGAAACCATCACCCACAAGACCGACGTGGGCGGGGTGCAGTTGCGCCTGCGGGATGAAGCCGCCGTCCGGCACGCCTGGCGCGCCATCGAAGCCTCCGTGCTGGAAAAGACGGGCCCGGGGAATTTCGGGGGCGTCACCGTCCAGCCCATGATCGGGTTCAAGGGTTATGAAGTCATTCTGGGCAGCAGTTTCGACCCTCAGTTCGGTTCCGTCCTGCTGTTTGGATCGGGCGGGCAGCTGGTGGAGGTTTACAAAGACCGCGCGCTGGCGATTCCGCCGCTCAACACCACGCTGGCCCGGCGCATGATGGAGCAGACACGCATCTGGACCGCCCTCCAGGGTGTGCGCGGGCAGAAAGCCGCCGACCTTGCCGCGCTGGAACGCCTGATGGTGCGCTTCAGCCAACTGGTCATCGAACAGCGGCGCATCCGCGAAATTGACATCAACCCGCTGCTGGTCTCGGCCGATGGAATGATTGCGCTCGACGCGCGCGTGGTGCTGCACAGCAGCGAAGTCAGCGAAGACCAGCTGCCCAAGCCGGCCATCCGCCCCTATCCCGCGCAGTACAGCTACAAGTGGAATTTGAAGGACGGTACGCCTGTGGTCATTCGTCCCATCCGTCCGGAAGACGAGCCGCTGATGGTGAAGTTCCATCACACGCTCTCTGAGCGCAGCGTCTACATGCGCTATTTCCACATGCTCTCGCTGAGCCGCCGCATTGAGCATGACCGCCTCACCCGCATCTGCTACATCGATTACGACCGCGAGATGGCCCTGGTGGTTGAACATACCGATCCCGCCAGCGGCGAAAAGCAGGTGCTCGGAGTGGGCCGCCTCAGCCAGCTGCATGAAACACGAGCCGCGGAAGTCGCCATTGTTATCAGTGACGACTACCAGCGCAAAGGCATGGGTACTGAACTGCTGAACCGTTTGCTGCAGATTGGCCGCGACGAGAAGCTGGATTTTGTCGAGGCCGAAATCCTGCGCGAAAATCCCGAAATGCAGCGCATGTTGGAAAAAGTCGGCTTCAAGCTCGAAAAAGCCGACGAGTCCACCGTGCGCGCTGTCTACAATTTGAAGAACCAGGTCCCCGCGGCATAGCTGCGGCCAGCCCTGTCATTCTGAGCGCAGCGAAGAATCCCGGCATTGCAGGGTGGAGAGTGACGCGGGGTGGCCCTTGTATCGCGGCGTTCTGCAACGTGTGCGGCCCCTCTTTTTTGTGGCTGCATGTCCTTCCTTCTGCGCTAAAATCAGCCAGGGCCCGATTCCTGGGTGCATTCCATCGGATCACAAAAAAACGAGCCGCTACTTCGCGTTGCCGGCTTTGGGAAGGAGGCTGTTGTGCAATGGTTTTACAGGATCGCCTACCAACTCGGCTTCACACCCTGGGAGCGCGCATCCACGCATGATGCGGCGATGATCTCGGCGAGGTTCGACCGTGAGGAGAGTGAACGGCAACCTCCCTACGGGCGCGCGCTCGACCTGGGCTGCGGCAGTGGGATGCAGGCGGTCCAATTGGCGCAGCGCGGCTGGCAGGTTACGGGCGTCGATCTTGTCCCGAAAGCGTTGAACGCCGCGCGCCGGAGGGCCCGTGACGCCGGTGTGGATGTTCAACTTGTAGAGGGTGACGTGACGAACCTGCAAAAGCTGGGTGTCGGCTCCGGCTTCCAATTTGTGCTGGACTTCGGAATGTTCCACGGCCTCGATGACGCGCAGCGCCAGGCCATGGGGCAGGAGGTAAGTGCGGTCGCCAAGTCGGGAGCGACCCTGTTGATGATTGCCTGGTCGCCGGGCCGCAGATGGCCGCTGCCGCGCGGTGCATCTGCCGAGGACATCGAGCGGGCGTTCCCGGCATGGAAGGTCATCGGCGAAGATGCCATCGGCGTCTCCGCACTGCCCGCAGCGCTGAAAAATGTCGACCCGCGACTCTGCCGGCTGCGCCACGAGGCAAAGGGATGATGCTTGCCGTCCTGCGCGATCGTGTGAATCAGGTTCCGGCCCTTGTCGATGGCCGGGGTTGCGTTCACGGCGTTGGGGCACAGGAAGAACGGCTCGTTTTCGGCCACCACAGCCGGACGGAAATCGTCAAGGACAATACAAGCATGCAAGCCGTACGCCTCGGCAGCAACCTGTTCACTCGCCCATTCAAACGCCGCGCGTTCACTGCTTAATCACGGCCCCGTCGTATCGCCGGACGATGCCCCAGCCACCGTCGAGATGGTTCGGTCCATCGCGGAAGGGATGCTTGGCGGCGAGCGCCTCATCCACTTCGATGCCCCAGCCGGGCTTGTCGCTGGCGTAAATGTAGCCATCCTTGAAGGTGGCGCAGCCCTTGAAGATTTCGGCCTCGAGGCCGGTGATGATGCCGCCCTCCTGGATGCCGAAGCTGGTGCTGGCGAGGTCCAGGTGCAACTGCGCCGTGTGGCCCACGGGTGAAACGTCTCCCGGGCCGTGCCAGGCGGTTTTCACTCCGTACATTTCACACAGGATGGCGATCTTCCTTGCCGGCGTCAGCCCTCCGGCCTGCGAGATGTGCACGCGGATGTAATCGATCAGGCGGCCTTCGATCAGCGGGTTCCACTCGTGTGGGCTGTTGAACAGCTCGCCCATGGCCAGCGACGTGGTGCACTGCTGGCGGATCTGCCGGAAGTAATCAATCTGCTCGGGTGAGAGCACGTCTTCCAGATAGAACAGCCGGATGGGTTCGAGTTCTTTGGCGAACTGCACAGCCTGGTGCGGGCTCACGCGCTCGTGCACGTCGTGGATCAGCTCGATTTCCTCGCCCAGTTGCTGGCGGCACGCTTCCAGCACCTGCCGCGTGAGGCGCATGTACGGGCCCGGCTCCCACACCGGCCCCGGGCGCAAGCCGCGCAGGGGCGGCCCGCTCGAAGGGCCATAGGATGACATGCCCGGCACGCCCACCATTACCTTGATCACCTTGAAGCCCTTGGCCATCAGCCCGCGCACGCGGTCGACCGCCTCGGAGGCTTCCGTGCCGCCCGTAGTGCCGTAGACCAGCGCCGCTTCGCGCGCCTTGCCGCCCAGCAACTGGTAGACGGGCATGTTGGCCTGCCGACCCTTGATGTCCCACAGCGCCTGGTCAACGCCGCTGATGGCGTTGTTCAGCACCGGGCCGTTGCGCCAGTAGGAACTGTTGTAGCAGGCCTGCCAGGTGTCCTCAATGCGGTCGCAAGGTTTGCCCACCAGCAGCGGCTTGAGATATTTTTCCACCGCAGGCACCACCAGGTCGGCGCGCTGCGTAAAGGTGGCGCAGCCGTAACCGTAAAGGCCCGCCTGGTCGGTGATGATCTTCACCACCACCAGCCGCACGCCCCTCGGCTCGGTGGCGATCACCTGAATGTCTTTGATGATGGGAGTGGGCAGGCCGCGCGTTGCGCGAGCCTCCGCTTCTTTTGCTGCAACGGGCTGCGCCGAGAGCGCCGCGCCCATGGCTCCTGCAACGCCAAGCTTAAAGTATTCACGTCTGTCCATTAGAGGCTCCTTGAATGCTGATTGATTCCCGCTGCCGGGCCTAATTGATCGAGAACGCGTTGGACGCTATCAAAGCCGGCAACGGCTGTCAAGCCGGTTGCGGCAGCGGAGATAGATCCGGGCCTGTGAATTTCTGTGGGTTGAAACTGAAGAGCGAAAAAGTAAGCAGGTTGGCAGCCGGGCAAGTGGGTCGAAGTCAGTTCGGCCGCCGGCCTCGAGGCAGGCGCCGCGCGGTTGCCCTTGTTCGGCAGACTGCGCCGCGGCGCGGCTCTAGTAAAGCGCCCTGGACCGGATGGTGTGGGGAATGCTTTCCAGCGCGCCGACCAGGCCGGAATCCAACTCCTGGTTGATGTCCAGAATGGCGTAGCCGACTTCGCCCTTGGTATCCAGCACCTGGCGTTCCACGTTGATGGCGCGGTCGCCGATCACCCTGTTGATGGCCAGCAGCATGCCGGGCTGATTGCGGTGGATGTGCACCAGGCGGTGGTTTTCCGGCGTGCGTTCCAGCCGGCAGTGCGGAAAGTTGACGCTGAGGATGGTGTCGCCGGCATCCATGTAACGATGCAGGCGTGCAGAAACCAGGTGCGCAATGTGGAACTGGGCTTCCTCCGTGCTTCCGCCGATGTGCGGCGTGAGAATCACGTTGGGCAGGTTCTGCAGCTTGTCTGAAAACTCGCCGCCCTTGGTTTTCGGTTCTTTGGGGAAAACGTCAATCGCCGCGCCCTTCAGCTTGCCGCTGCGCAGATTTTCCGCCAGCGCTTCGTGGTCCACCACAAAGCCCCGGCTCAGGTTCATAAAATAGGATCCTTCTTTCATCAATCGGAACTCGTCCGCGCCAAAGAAGTTACGATTGTGCGGGCGGCCGTCCACGTGAAGAGTGACGAAGTCCGATTTCTGGAGCAACTCCTCGAAAGTGACCTTCATGGCGTTGCCGCGCGCCAGCACCTCGGTCACGTCGCAGAAAATCACCTTCATCCCGATGGCCTGGGCCAGGTCTGAAAGTTGCGAGCCGATTTTGCCGTAGCCCACAATGCCCACCGTCAGGCCGCGCACTTCATGGCAGTCCGCCGCGCTCTTTTGCCACGATCCCTGGTGCAGCGCCACGCTGCCATCGAAGACGCGCCGGGCCAGCATGATGATTTCACCCAGCGCCAGTTCCGCCACACTGCGTGTATTGCTGTGAGGGTCGTTGAAGACTGCGATGCCACGGTCTGAGCAGGCGGGCAGGTCAATCTGGTCGGTGCCGATGCAGAACGCGCCCACCACCAGCAGCTTGGGGGCGGCGTCCAGCAGGCGCGCCGTGACTTTCGTCTTGGAGCGGATACCCAGCACCTCCACGTCCCTGACTTCCTTCAGCAGCGCGGCTTCGTCCGGGCTTCCGTGCAGAGTTTTTACTTCATAGCCGTCTCGAGTGAATGGAGCGGCGGCAGCTTCATGAATGTTTTCCAGAAAAAGTGCTCTCATCTTCTTGTTATTATCCTCGCTATCGGGTCAGCCACGGATGGCCTCGCCCTTTGATGATCATACGACGGGTGCGAAACTTACTATTGTAGTGCCTGCCGCCGCGCGAAGCGAGAGGTTCTGCGGGGGCTTCTCTGCACGGGAAAATTCCTGGATATGGTTTTAGCGGCTGGAAGATGTTCGGCTGGAAAAGGTTGGATTGCAGATTCAGCCTTCAGGCGGGAAGGCCCTGCGGGGTGGAAACTCCATCCATGCCTTTGCACACCGCCGGCGGGCGGCTGTACAGATCAGTACAGCCCTTTTTTCCATTCTGAACGGGTAACGGAACGGTGATCAGGCGAGCGGAACACAGCAGCAAAGCGCAATGTCTTTCTCCGCCCTGGTTCCTTCTCGCGAAACACGTGAAAATACAAAAGGAAAAGGATGCTGAAAACAGCCAGAAACTGCAGCAACAAGGTCATACGAGACGTCCCCCTCCCCAGGCAGATGCCCATTCGTAATGACACCTCCATCCTATCCCGAAGCCCTGAATCTGACAATTCAACTTTAGTACTAGTCGGGGTGGTACCGTGGCTTCGTCGAGGGTGCCCGCGTGTGCCGCTTGCCAGCTGGGGGATTTCGCCGGCCGACACGGCGCGAGAAAGCCCTGATCATGACCCCGTCGTGAAACGGAGTCTATTCAGGGTTTCGTGATTGGGATACCAGTGGAAAACAATGAAGGCACGCGACGGCGCAACGGTGCTTGAGTTTGTGCCCGTTCGCTTTGCCGGCACGATCAGATGCGGTGTGGTGCGGGCGAACGTCCGACGAGAGCCCTGGCGAGGTCTGCCAGATCGAACAAAAGACCCTCGATGGTGTGCCGATGATAAATGAATCGCTCGGCCATTTCCAATGTTTTCTGATTGTTGACTTCGGCGTTGATCACCAGCACTCTTCCCGTCATGTTTGCCCAGACCTTACCGAAGCCGTAGCCTCTGGAGGCAGTCCGTCTCTGTGAACACCTCATGTCAAGAATGGCGGTGTCAAACGTCCTTCGATGAACGGTAGACAGGCAAGTTCCTGTGCTCGTGGCCACCCGCCGGCTGTCCAGTTTTCTCACAAGCAGCAGGAGGTTCTTGATTGCGGGTTCATCTGCCACAATCAGGACTTTCCGGTGGATCGTGTTGTTTGCCACAAAGACTCTGCAGGAGGCGTGTTCAGCCATCGAATTCAGCATTAACTTGAGGCTTTTCATAATGTTCACGCTCGTCCTCCCCCTTCCGATCTATGACCATCCACACCAAAAATTACCTATAAAAGCAACTTCCTGTGATGCGACGTGCCGGGTGTGCAACTCTTTGCACCACGCCAGTATAATAGACCCTATAAGTAAGGAAGCCAATCCCACTTTAGTTCTAGTTCCTTCGCTCCACTTGGCTTCTTGCAGGTCCCCTTTTGCGAAGGCCTTATTGCAATCAACGTCTTACGGGTGAGGTTACCTGCAAGGCCTCCGAAGCATGTTCCCCGCCGCCCCCTCCCGGGCGCGTAGTATACTGGGCGCTGCAATTTTTCCACTGAAATCAAGTGGCCGGGCAGGGTGTACAAAGCGCGGCCGCAGGGGGATAGGATGGAGCGCGAATACGCATTTGAGATGGTGACCTCCGGCATCCGGTTTGGAGCGGGAGTTACGCGCGAGCTGGGCGCCGAGATGGCCGACCTGGGCAAGCGGCACGTTCTCGTTTTTACGGATGCCATCCTGCGCAACCTGCCGCCGGTGGCGACGGCGCTGGAATCGCTCGAAGCCCACAAGATCCGATTCTCGCTTTTTGACCGCGTGCGTACCGAGCCCACCGACGAATCCTTCCAGGAAGCGATTGCCGCGGCGCAGGCGGACGACTTCGACGCGTTTGTGGCGGTGGGCGGCGGCTCCACCATGGACACCGCCAAGGCCGCCAACCTTTACTCCTGCTATCCGGCGGATTTTCTGGAATACGTCAACCCGCCTATCGGCAAGGGGCAGCCGGTTCCCGGACCGCTGAAGACCCTGATTGCCATCCCTACCACGGCGGGCACGGGCAGCGAGACCACGGGCGTGTCCATCTTTGACCTCAGCGCGCTCCACGCCAAAACGGGTATCGCCCACCGCCGGCTGAAGCCGACCCTGGGCATTGTCGATCCGGAAAACACCCGCACGGTGCCCGCGGCGGTGGCGGCTTCCACGGGGCTCGATGTGCTGTCGCACGCCATCGAGTCCTACACCGCGCTGCCGTTTCTCCAGCGCCCGCGCCCCGAACGGCCCATCATGCGCCCTGCCTACCAGGGCTCGAATCCCATCAGCGACCTCTGGAGCCTGGAAGCGCTGAGGCTGGTGGCCGCTTACCTGAAGCGCGCCGTGGCCGATCCGGCCGACGACGAGGCTCGGG
This sequence comes from Terriglobia bacterium, assembly GCA_049583595.1. Taxonomy (GTDB): domain Bacteria; phylum Acidobacteriota; class Terriglobia; order UBA7540; family UBA7540; genus SCRD01. Next base: position 38,547 of record JBAUWE010000166.1, on the reverse strand, counting down.
CGTTCATGCTGCTGGCTTCTTCCTACGCCGGCATCGGGTTCGGCAACGCCGGCGTGCACTTGCCGCACGGCATGTCCTATCCCGTGTCGGGGCTGGTGCGGGACTTTCGGCCTCGCGGCTACGCCGTTGACCACCCGATGGTGCCGCACGGAATCTCGGTGATTCTGAACGCCCCGGCGGTCTATCGCTTTACCGCGCAGGCCTGCCCGGAGCGCCACTTGAAGGCGGCGGAAATTCTGGGAGCCAAAGTCAGCGGCGCGAAGCTGCAGGATGCGGGGAAAATTCTTGCAGACCGCGTGGTCGAGTTCATGCGCGACCTCGAGGTTCCCAACGGCCTGGGCGCGCTGGGTTACAAGTCGGAAGACATCCCGGCCCTGGTGGAAGGCACCCTGCCCCAGCACCGCGTTACCAAACTCTCTCCCCGCCCCGCCAACGCCGACGACCTGACCCAACTCTTCTCCGACGCCATGACGGCGTGGTAGAAAAGCACCGGCAGTTATTCAGAGAGGTCCCTGAATAAAGGAGAATGAAATGAAAAACAATCCCACGACACGAAGGGAATTTCTGGAGCAGGCAGGCGCGGGATCGCTGGCTGCGGTGGGCATGGGTGCGCTTCCGCAGTCGGCGATGGAAGCCCGCAATCGCACCGAATCCATGAAGATCACCAGGATCGAGGCGGTCACCTTCCGCAAGGACCTCCACATCGGCGGCGGCTCCGGTAGCAAGGATGACGGGGCCGAGTTCATGTGGGTCAGGCTGCACACGGACAAGGGCATTATCGGGACCGGCGAAACCTATCCGTGGGACAACGGCCAGCTGGGCGCACTCGAGGATTATTCCAAAGAGCTCAAACTCATCGGGCGCGACCCGCGCGACATCGAGGGCGTCTGGCGCGATTTTTATTTTCAGATGTCCATGCGAAACGCCGGCGGGGCGGACATGCGGCTGCTCAGCGCGCTCAACATGGCGCAGCTCGATGTTCTGGGACAGGCTGCCGGCCTTCCTCTCTACCGCGTCCTGGGCGGGAAAACGCGCGAGCGCGTGCGCGTCTACAACACCACCACCGACTACTGGGCCATCAACAACATGAAGATGGGGCCGGACACGATGAAGATCGTCCACTTTCTTCTGGACCGCGGGATTACCGGCATGAAGATCTATCCCTTTCGCGCGCCGGAGAAATACCTTTCCAACGAAGCCCTCGAACGCGGTTTGAAATGGATTCGTGACATTCGTGACGGCGTGGGCAACCGCATGGATATCTGCGTAGACTGCTGGGGGAATTTCGACCTGCCGAGCGCGCAGCGCATTGCCAGGGCGCTCGAGCCTTACAACATCATGTACCTTGAAGACGTGATGGTGAACACCAACGCCGACACCTACGCCGCTCTGGCCGCCAAGACGAGCGTGCCGCTGAACATGAGCGAAACGCTCGCCACCCGCTACGAATACCGGCGCTTCTTTGAGCGCAAAGCCTGCTCGGTGGCGATGTATGACCTCTGCTGGTGCGGCGGCCCTACAGAAGCCAAAAAGATTGCCGACATGGCCGATGCCTATTCCATTCCCACTTCGCCCCACACCTGCGGCGGCCCGCTGCTCTTCATCTCGGCCGCGCACGTCTCAACCGCTGTCCCTAATTTCCTGATCATGGAGAGCAACTATTGGAAATGGGCCCACCAGTATCCTTACTTTGTGAATAACGTGCCCGCGCCCGTCGATGGCCACGTCAAAGCCCCGGAAGCCCCCGGCATCGGCGCCGAAATCAAGCCGGAGCTCTTCAAGAACGGCGACGCTATAGTCAAAACAATAGCGAGTGTGTGAAGCGTGAGATTGATGGAACAAAACCGCGCGGGGCGTGTTTTCTCTCACTTCTCGTCGAGCCAGCCGATCAGTTCTGTTACCGGAAGATTGAGGAGCTTTGCAGGGAATGAAAACAGGTTCTGGTCTTTGCCCGTAGCCAGATCAAGGACGTGCACGGTTCGGTTATCGATCAGGTCCCGTCCAACCCGCTGCTCGCCATGCGACTCAACATAACTCACCAGCTTGCCGGAGGCAGAGAGGTGAACCGAGCCGAGCAAAATATTCGTACTCGCCAGAAAATCCTTCCGTGTCATGGCTGTTGGACTCACCGTGTAAAAAAAGGTGGTTGCTTTCGCCGGGGGCCGGACCGCCGGGCCCTGTTTCCATTGGAACTCGCTGAGGAGGAAGCGGCCGTCGGGCAACTGGCCGAGCAGCGTGGGTGGGGTATCGGCCACGGGCTGGTAGCCCGGGCGCCTGGGACGCGCGGTAACGTCAGGGGGGACGCGCACCGGAGTGCCGCCTGTGTCGGGCATCAGGTAACTGCCGGCGCGCGCGTAGGATGCCTTGGAAGTCATGTCCACGTCCCCGGTCTCGAGTGTGAAAAACAGGCGCTTGCCGTCCGGTATCCAGCCGATTTCCCTCACAAAACAATCGAGCGCGATGGGCGTGAGGTCCATCTTGAGCAACAGCTTTCCGGTGGCCGTGTCGTGCAGGATGAGATACCACTTGCCACCGAGATTGTTGATGTGACCGATCTTAGAGCCCGAAGGACTGACGAAAAGGTCGCGAAAATTGCTGGACCCGTTTTCGCCCTCGATGTCAAAAATCTTTCGCGCGTGGTTTGAGCCGTCTGTGGAAAGTTCGTACACGGCAGCGGGGAAATGCGGGAAACCGCTCTGGTAATTTTTTCGGTCGACGCCGAGCGCAAAGACGCGTCTGCCCGTAGCGGCCGTCAATCTCTCCCCGGAGGTTATCAGCAGGAAATCCGCGCCCGCGTCGGAAAAGACCACCCGCGGCTGGTCCTGCAGGGGGTCGAGCGCAAAAACCACGGTCTTCTCAATTCGCGCCCACCGGCCCTCCTGGCCCGTGGTGACCGAATAGACCAGCATATCCGCGGCAAAGGCCGCCGTGCTGAGAAGCGACCCGCATGCACAAAGGAGAGCAATTCTCTTCAACACCCGAGAATTGAAAAGGCGATTGGACATCGAACCTTCACCGGCTCAAATTCTACCAGAATGCCTGACAGCGGATGGAGAGTTGCGCGCAGCAACACCTTGCTTGTTGCCTTACTATCCATGCAGGATGGCTTACCGGTTGCGGACATCGGCGAGGGCCTGGTCGAACGTAACGACGCGGCCGCCGTGCTGCTGGCGATAACTCTCGGCGTCGTCCTTTGAGGCGAAAGCGACCAGCACGGGCAGGCAGCGGTCATAGACGCGCATTTCCACTCCCTGGCCGGGCACGCGCTGGAGGGAAGGATCGCGGCGGGTACAATATTGCACGTCGCCGCCCATGTCGTAATAAGCCGATCGCGCCGGAATCAGACGCCCGCTTTTGAAGTCGGTGGCCAGTTCCTTGCGCGCTTCTCCGGGGTGGTTGAGGATGTGGTGCAGGGCGCAGCCGGGGCAGCAGGCGTAAATGGTTCCGTGCGCCGTATCGATCTGAAATTCCACTTGATTCATAATTCCGCGCCCGCAAATTTCGCAGACGGCCGGCTGTTTCGGCGTCACCTCGCGATGAATGACCCATGCCACGCCGAGGACCAGCGCGATGGCTAGAATGGTGATCGAGAGTCGTTTGCCCCTCATGGCTTTCTCCTGCAATTGCCTCTCATTGTATCACTTTAAAAATTCGCCACTGAACAAGCAGACGGAGACAAAGAATCATCCCGGTTTAAGTGCCCGGGAAATGTCTCTATCTCGTTGATTATTAGGTGCATTAATCTATCTCTTTGTTGTCGCCGTCCTGCGACGCCCGCAGCGTGCCGCGCCTTAATTGACGCTCTTTAAGCGTCATGAATAGAACAGGCAGAAGGATCAGCACGGCGATCGAGGAAGTGATCATGCCGCCCACAATCGGAGTGGCGATCGGCTTCATGACGTCGGACCCCGCGCCCGTTTCCCACAGGATGGGAATCAGGCTGGCCAGGACCGCACAGACCGTCATCAGCTTGGGGCGCAGGCGCAACACCGCACCGTCCATCGTGGCCTGGTAGACATCGTCACGATGGAGTGGCGTGGCGCGTGCCAGGCGTTTATCCAGCGCTTCGTGCAGATAGACCACCATCACCACGCCGGTCTCAACGGCAATACCGAACAGGGCGATGTAACCCACCCAGACCGCCACACTGAAATTGTAATGAAGGATCAACTGCAGGATCAGCCCGCCGGTCAGCGCAAAAACAGTGGGCAGGATCAGGATGGCGGCTTCCGAAGCCGAGTTGAAGATCATGTAGAGCAACAGGAAGATCACAATGAATACGATGGGCATGATCAGTTCCAGCCGTTTTTTCGCCCGCAACTGGAACTCATATTCCCCGGACCAATGGTACGAAGCGCCGGCCGGCAGTTTCAGTTTCTGTTGGAGCAGAGCGTCTGCTTCCTCCACAAATCCGCCATAGTCTTCGGTGTTCAAATCTACAAAGACGTAGCCAGTGAGCTGCGCGTCTTCATCGCGGATCATCGCCGGACCGCGGGAGAAGGAGACGGTTGCCACTTCATTGATGGGCACCTGGGCTCCGGTGGGTGTGGAGAGGAGCACGCGACCCAGCGCGTCCAGATTGTCCCGAAAGTCGCGGTTGTAGCGGACGTTCACCGGGTACCTCTCGCGGCCCTGAACATTGACCGCGATGTTTTCACCGCCAATGCCGGATGTCACCGCCCGCTGCACGTCAGCCACTGTTAACCCATAGCGCGCTGCGACTGCCCGGTTCACTTGAACGTTCACATAGAATCCTTGTGCGACTCGTTCGGCGAATACCGATCGGATTCCCGGCAGGCCTGACAAAATCTGCTGGACTTGGGACCCCACCTGCTGAATGTCGGCAAGGTTGGGACCCTGGATCTTCAGGCCGACCGGTGTTTTGATCCCTGTTAACTCCATATCCAGACGGTTCTGGATGGGCATCGTCCAGGTGTTGGTGATACCGGGAAATTGCAGTTGGGCATCCATCTCCTGGATCAGCCTGGAGTACGTCATGCCCTTGGGCCACTCTGACCGCGGCTTCAATCGGATCGTCGTGTCGAACATTGAGAGCGGTGCGTTGTCCGTTGCGCTGTTGGATCTGCCGACATATCCCAAAACGCTTTCAACTTCCGGAAACGACTTGATGATCCGATCCTGTTCCTGCATCAGGGCGGAAGCGGATGTGATGGAAATGCCGGGGTAGGCAGTCGGCATGTATAAGGCGTCGCCTTCGTAGAAGGGCGGCATAAACTGGCTTCCGATCCTGGCGGTCAGCGGGAGAGTGACGGCAAGGAAAACCAAACTTGCGAGAACGACGAGCAGGCGGTGGCGCAGGCAGAATCGCAGCACCGGCAGATAGAGAAATTGCGTGAAGCGTGACACCGGGTTGGCCGATTCCGGCTTCAGGTGACCGCGGATGAAAATGATCATCAGAATGGGTATGAGTGTGATGGCCAGGATGGACGAAAAGCTGATGGCAAGAGTCTTGGTCCATGCCAGCGGCCGGAACATCCGGCCTTCCTGGGCTTCCAGCAGAAACACAGGAAGGAAAGAAACAACGATGATGACAAGCGAAAAGAAGATAGGAGGGCCAACCTGGCGGGCGGCGTTCAGCAGGAGTTTGGCGCGCTCCCGGCGGCCGATGGTTAGTGGAGGGGTTGCGCTGGCCACGGGACCGCCCGCTTCAGAGACACCCGATCCTGGCGGCTGGTCGCTGCCCGGAGGGTCGTCCTGCGATGCGCTTTCAGCAAGTTCCTGCTGCCGTTCAGAGAGCACGCGGTAGCCGTTCTCCACCATCACAATCGCAGCGTCAACCAGGACCCCGATGGCCAGCGCCAGGCCCCCCAGCGACATAATGTTGGCGCTTACGTGGAAGTAATACATCGGAATGAAGGAAGCGATGACAGCAATGGGAAGCGTGAGGATCGGGATAAGCGCGGACCGAAAGTGGAAGAGGAAAATGATGATGACCAGGCTGACGATGATGGCTTCTTCCAGCAGGTCACGCTGTAAGGTGCCGATGGAATCGTGGATCAGATTCGAGCGGTCGTAACCCGAAACGATTTCCACCCCCGGAGGAAGCGAGGGTTTGATGTCGGCAATTTTTTTCTTGATACCGTTGATCACATTCAGCGCGTTCTGTCCAAAGCGCATCACGACGATGCCGCCCACGGTTTCTCCTTCGCCGTTCCAGTCGGCTGCTCCGCGGCGAATGTCCGGCCCAAAGGAAACCATCCCGAGGTCACTGACCATCACCGGCACGCCGTTGTGTGTGCCCACGGGAATGTTGGCAAGGTCGTCGAGCGATTTGAAATAGCCAAGGCCGCGGATCATGTATTCCGCGCCGCCGAGTTCCAGCAAGCGGCCGCCGACTTCGCTGGTGCTCTCTCGGACATGCTGGATGACGGTTGAGAGCGGGATGTTGTAGGCCTGGAGCTTGTCCGGATCCAGCCGAACCTGATACTGGCGGACAAATCCGCCGATTGTAGCCACTTCGGAGACTCCCGGCACGGTCTCAAGCCAGTAGCGGACATACCAGTCCTGCAGCGTGCGAAGTTGCGCCAAGCTGTGCTTGTGCGAATGATCGACCATGACATATTGATAGACCCAGCCAGCGCCGGTAGCGTCCGGGCCGAGCACTGGATTGACACCGGGGGGAAGCTGGCCCTGGAGCTGCTGGAGATATTCAAGGACCCGCGACCGCGCCCAGTAAAGGTCCGTCCCGTCCTGGAAGACGACGTAAACATAGGAATCGCCGAACATCGTCTGTGCCCTCACCTGTTTCACCTTGGGAGCCGCGAGCATGGTGGTGACGATGGGGTAGGTGACCTGGTCTTCGATGAGGTCCGGCGGCTGGCCGGCCCAGCGCGTGTGGATGATCACCTGAACGTCTGAAATGTCGGGAAGCGCATCGAGCGAGATGTTCTTCATCGACCAGATTCCAAAAAGGACGAGCAGAAAAACCCCGGTAAAGACCATGAAGCGGTTGCGTGCGCACAAATCAATCAGGCGGGCTATCACGTTACATCCCCCCTTCTGCGGTCACGCTCAATTGCTGGCTGGCCAGGGTCTGGCCGTTTTCCTGCGCGAAAACCGTCACCTGCCAGGTGCCGCCGCTCTGGAGTTTTCCACTGCCTTCGTAGTAACCGCCCCCCTTGCTGGTGAGCGTGAAGACACTCTGCATGGCCGACATTCCCATGGCCGGCATGGCCGGCATGAAGAAACGGACTTTTACTTCAGCGCCTGTAATCGGTTTACCGTCCGCACCGGTCAGCTTGACCCTGGCGGTGACCGGACCTTTCCTCGGAGGTGAGGGTGAAGTGGTGAATTCGATGTTGGCTTTGGCGGCGGCCTGCCCGCCTGCGGCCGACGGGGGTGGGGGCGGCGGAGCAAACGATCCCAGCGCCGCCTGGAGCTGGCTTTCGGAATCGATCAGGAAATTTGCGGAGGTTACAATTTTATCGCCCTGCTTCAGCCCTTTCAGCACGCTGTAATAGTCGCCCGCGCGCGGCCCCAGGGTCACATCCTGCGGCGCGAGATAGCCGCTGCCGTGATCGATAAAGACGATATTGCGAGTGCCCGTGTGAAACACTCCGGAGACGGGAATTGCCAGCCGCCGGCCCAGTGGAACCTTCAGGCCGACGTTAACGAACATGCCCGGCGTGAGTTTCAGGCCGGGATTCCGGAACACAAGGCGCACTTTGATGGTGCGGGTGTTCATGTTGACTTCGGGATAGATGAAATCCACGCGGCCATAGAACGTACGGCCGGGATAGGCGTCACTGGTCACCGTGGCCCGCTGGCCAACCCTGATCTGCGCCAGGTCGGACTGGAAGATCTCCGCAATGACCCAGACGGTCGAGAGATCGGCAATGGTGTAGAGCCGCGTGGCCGGCTTGACGTAAAGGTTGGGAAGCGCGTTGTACTCCGTGATGTAGCCGGAAACGGGGGAGTCAACCTCAAGGTCGTGCCGTACCTCGCCGGTGGATTCCAGGTGCTGGATTTCTCTCGCGGGGATTTCCCATTGCTTCAGGCGCTCGCGGGCGGCGGTAAGCAGGGAATCGGCGCCTGAGGCGACACCTGGCACGGTGCTGCTTTGAAGCAGGTCCTGGTTCTTCACTGCCAGCAGGTATTCGTTCTCTGTCGTCACCAGTTCAGGGCTGTAGATGGTAAACAGCGGATGGCCTTTTTTCACGTACTGGTATGTGGAGTTGGCGTAGACCTTCTGAATCCATCCGGAAAAACGGGTCTGGACATAAGCTTCCAACCGTTCATCCACCGCCACGTTGCCCACCGCGCGGATGTCGTTTGAGAGCTCACGCATTTCGACTTCACCGCTGGTGACGCCAATGCTTTGCAGCCGCTGGGGCGAAAGCTGCAGCGGAGTGAGCTTTGCAGGAGCTGCTGCGGCAGCGGAATTGCTTTTACTTTCAGACGCGCCGGCCTCGCTGGCGGCAGTGGCGGTCGCCGTCATCTCTTTCGGCGCGGCAGCCTGCCGCTCCTGCGTAACGTAGCGCCATCCGAAAAAGGCCACAGCTGCGGCAAGCACAATGCTCAACCCGAGCGTCACCTGAAAAGCTTTGCGATAATCCTTCATGGCAATTTCCTCTCTTCTCGGTCGCCTTCCTCAGGGAATCTGAATCCCGGTCATTTGTTCGAGCTTCGCTAACGCAGTTTCGTGTTCGGCCAGCGTGCGCCAGTACTCGACGTCGAGGTTAAAGACGTCGAGGAACGAATCCAGCAGCGTCTGGAAATCCTGCTGGGCGGACTGGTAGGCAGCGAGACCCGCATGGAACGTGGCCGTCGCCTGCGGAATCAACCCCTCCCGGTAAATCCTGAGCACTTTGGAATCCGAGTCGGCCACCAGGTATTGGTCACGCACTTCAAAATAGGTCTGCTGGACCTGAGCTTCGTAGGCCCGGCGGGAGCTGTTCAGTTGCTCGGCTGCTTCGGCCACCTCAGGCCGCTGCCGCCGACTGCGATAAATGGGAATCTTTATGCCGACGCTGAGCATGTAACGCTCGGGAAAGGGTGCCGCGGTGTGCTGGTACAAATACTGAACATTGAAGTCAGGATAGAAATCCTTTTTGGCCAGTTCCACCTGCAGGCTGTGGCCCTGCACCGTCTCATGCCGGGCGCCGACCTCCGGATTGCCCGTGCGGACGGCCGACAGCAGGTCATCGGAACTGAACGGCAGCGGTGTTTCAGTGAGCTTTTCCGCAGTGATGTCCGCTGAATCCTGCGGCCGGTTAAGAAGCTGTTTCAGTTGTGCCTGAAGGGTCTGCATCTGCTGGCGGTATTGGGTGGTGTCCCGCAGAAGTTTTGTCTGCTGCAGTTGTGCCTTCAGCACGTCCTGCTGATTGCCCTGGCCCACGCGGTATCGCGCATCCGCTATTTTTTCGATCTGGTCCAGCAGTTTTTCGTCCCTGTCCAGGATCGAGAGGGTCTGCTGAACGTAGCCGAGACGGAAATAAGCGGTCTTAACTTTTTCAATGACGGAGCGGCGGACGGAGTCAGCCCGCTGGCGGAACGTGTCCGCTTTGCGGCGGGCGATCTCGCCGCGCAGGCGAAGCTTGCCGGGGTAAGGAATGCTCTGCGAAACGCCGAACCCGAGGTAGGCCATCTGGACCGAGCTGAAGCCATCCATGGGAAGCGGCGTTCCAGCGGAAACGTTCTGCACATTGATTTGCGGGTCTGGCAATGTCGACACTTGCGAGGGCACCTGCGTGGCCGCCTGCCATTGCCGCCGCGCCGCCAGGATCTGCGGGTTCTTTTGTTCCGCTTCTTTCACCAATTGCGATAAGGGCGTGGGTGCCTCGTCCGGTTGTGTCTGTGTAGACTGTTCACTGGCCTGCGCTGCCCTTGCCGGGACTGAAATTGAGCACGCGAGGGAAAGCAGCAGAACAACAGCAGACCAAATGCAGTTTCGGCTGAAACCCGCATGCATTCGTTGGCGATCACCAATTCTTTGTGGATGGAGAATACTCACTGCTGCCTCCCTTCGGAATATGCAAGACCCGTCAGCCCGCGTCCATATACCTCATCCCAGAGCCGGTCGAACAGCTTGCGCGACAGGGGCTGTTTGAGTTCAAACTCAAAGGTTTCGCGGTAGCCCTGCACGCGGAAGTGGTAAGGGTCGGGATGGGCAATCGTCTCGATGTCGGACCAGCGCCAGCTTCGGCTGCCGCGTCCGCCGGTGGTGACGTAATCGATCCCTTCGTCGCGGAAGTGCAGCACTCCGTTGGTTCCTCCTCCGAATGTGCGGTGACGCGCGGGCAGGGACGCAAAGCCGGAAGCGCCTGGATCGGGCCGGCCGTTTTCAACCGGTTTTTGCACCCGGCGGGCGAACTCTTCGGCCACGGCGGGTGGCACAGCGTTCGTGAGTCTGAAGTGGAATTCACGGTCGCCGTGCAGGCGCCAGCCTCGGTTCTGGTAAGTCTCGATAGCCAGTTGATGCGCCGAGAGATGGAAACTCTGAATTTCGACGTAGGACCAGCGCAGCGACGAGCCCTTCTTCGGGATGAATTCAACACCTTGATCGTTGATCACCAGGGTCCCACGGGTCCTGGTTATGAAGTGGTGCAACCGGGCCGGCGATTGCCACTCGGCGACTGTTGCCACGGAAGCCGATTGGGCTTGTGGCGCAGGACCTGTGGCGATAGCAGTGCCGGGAATCCCGCAAAGCAATAGAGAGAACAACGCCATACACGAAAACATCCGCATAACGAACCTCCAAAAACCTGACTGGGGTGAAAAAGAGAAACGGGTAGCGTGACGGATTTCACGCCGCGATGGCGGGTGCTAAATCAGGAGAGAATGGTGGAGGGTGTAAAGCTCACCGGGTGGTGAGTAGCAATGGACCTGGAACGGAGTGTGTGCTGCTCTTACTACGCCGGGCGCCGCGCTCGAATGCGGAAGCGTGGCCACCAGGGCGAAGGCGACCGCCGGCGCAGTGACTTCGGCTGCCTGTTGTAGATGACTCGCCGCTCCGGAGAGTTGAGGAGTGCAGCAATTCCGCGATTGGCTTGCCGGAGCGCAAGGCATCGAGGCGCAGCAGTCCATCGTGCGCGTTGCCGCCATCAGCGGGCCAAAGCATCCGCCGAAGGTCGCAAAAAGAAACGCCAACAGCAACAGGATGGGCTTAGCCTTCCTCATCACAACGCATCATACCACAACCCGAAGAATGCGATGCTGTGATACATATCACAATCCCAGAATTTTCAGCCCGCGAGCGGCCACGGCCAGGGCGGGATTATTGCCACCCCTTCGCTGGAATCCTGCTGTTTCTAAAAGGGCAGGAAAAACAGCGGTGTGAATAACGCGATATCCACCAGCACCCTGAACTGGTCAATTGTAAGTGATTCCTCCTTGTATCGGATTAGCGCGAAGGCCAGAGCACTCAGCGACTCAGCTGCCAGAAGTTGCCAGTGGTAGCGCCCGACTCCGGCCAGGATGAGGCCGACGGCAACGGCGGCTATGACAAATGACAGCAACCAGAAATGGCGCCCCATCCAGACCGTCCAGGGATGCGGCTTGCCGAAACGGCGCCCGCGCAGCCGCTTCCATTCTTCGTGTTCGATGGCCGTGCAGTTCATCCAGCAGAGGGCCGTGAACAGGAGGAACGGCGCCACGATCGTCGTCGTGTCGTTCGGCATGTGCTCCCAGACAGGAAAACATGTGCCCAGGCCGAACAGAACGCCCACCAGCATTTCCTTCGGCAACCATTCGCGTTCCGGCGACACCAGATGCACCGCGAGCAGATAGGCGCCGACGGCCAGCAGGATGATGACGCCATCGCCAAAGGTCTCCACGTCTAACCGCGTTAATGCCATCCATGCGGCCAGCAGGAAGCCGATGCACAGCGGGAACAGAAATGCCCACAGGTGCCGCCGGTAAAAGATGTGCCGGGTGGCTTCGACGCCCTGGGCGGGGGCTTTCAAGGCGTCGAGCAGCCTGTCCGCCACGTAGATAAGCCAAACCACCAGCGCCAGCAGAATGGTAGTGCTCGTCCCAAGCCGGGTATGGAATGACCGGGCAAAAAGCAGTTGCCACAGCGCCGCCACCGCGGGCGCGTCCAGGCTGAGCACCGTGAGCCACAGCAGGGGTGTCGAACTGGAACCCGACTGCGCGCCGGCCTTATTTTGCACTTCCTCTTTCCCCTCAACGGCGCTGTCTGTGTGCTCTTGACGCATTTCATTTATTCCGATTGCAGGTCTGCGGGATGCAGGGAATTCCCGTCAGGAGTATCGCACGCTCTGAACCTTTACTTATCGATTTGCACGGTGCCGGCAGCGCCCTGGTCTGGGAATCTGATCCAGAGAATGTCACTCACGTCGTCGTAAAACCAACCACGCGAGGCGTCTTTCAAATCGGCCTTTGAATCCACACGCGCCAGCCCCTGGCCGTTGAGCGTGACGTTCTGCGGCCGGGTCCTCTGGTGATGCACCGCAAACTGCATGGCGCGGGCGGGCGGCGTGTACGAGCCTTGCCGGGCTGAAACCGAGAGCGTGAGCGTGTTGGGCTTGTCGTTCGCCGTCAGGCGCTCCCGGAGGATAGCGCCCTGGCGGTAATTGAAGCTGAGCCCGTCATCTTCGTAATACTCGCGGGATGAGCGGCCGCCCGGGTAGACCTGAAACGTTAAAGGATTGATGGGGGCTTCGCCGGTGTACTGCACAAGCTGCCGGGTAGGAATGATGGCGCCTCCGCGGACAAAAATGGGAATACTGTTGAGCGGCGCATCGACAGAAACTTCCTTCGGCCCGGAGTAGGCGCGGCCCGTCCAGTAATCGGACCACTCTCCCTTCGGCAGGTAGACCGTCTGTTCCCTCTTGCCCTGTTCCATCACGGGGGCGACGAGCAGATCGTCCCCGAAAAGGAACTCGCCCTCCTGCTCGACGGCCCGGCTGTCGTCGGGATAGTCCAGCAGCAGGGCCCGCATCACCGGCAGGCCTGTCTTCGAAGCCTGGTAGAACGCGTTGTAAAGGTAAGGCAGCAGACGGTAGCGAAGGTTGATGGAATCTCGATTGATGTCGGTTATCCGGTTGCCGTACGACCAGGGTTCCTGATTGGCACTGCCGTAATTCGTGTGCGTCCGGCAATAGGGATAGAAGACTCCGGCCTCGAGCCAGCGGGTGTAAAGCTGGGGGCTGGGGCTGCCCGCGAACCCGCCGATGTCCGCGCCCGCAAACGTGAGCCCGGAAAGCCCCATGGTCATCAGCTCCCGAACGCTGATACGCAGATGTTCCCAGGTGGCCGTGTTGTCGCCGGTCCAGACGGCGGCATAGCGCTGGCCGCCCGAGTAGGTGTCGCGCGTCAGCACAAACGGCCGCTGGTTCGGTTGCAGCTTCAGCAGGCCCGCTTCAGTAGCACGGGACATCTGCATGCCGTAAACGTTGTGGACTTTTGCGTGCGGGCTGTTCAGGCCATGGTCGTAGAAGACGGCATCCAGCGGCATGGTCTTGGTGGGGACTTCAAAAACCGAGGGCTCGTTCATGTCATTCCAGAAGCCCGCCACGCCGTCGCTCACCAGCCCTTTGTAAAGCGCGCCCCACCAGTCGCGCACTTTGGGCGAGGTGAAATCCGGAAAGGCGCTCACGCCCGGCCACACTTTGCCCACGAAGATTTTGCCATCGGGCATGCGGACAAAATCGTTGCCTGCGAGGCCCTCCTTGTAAACCCAGTAGTTAGGGTCGGTCTTGATGCCCGGGTCGATGATGACGGCCAGGTGGAATCCCTGCTTGCGAAGGCGGGCGATCATCCCGGCGGGATCGGGAAAGCGTTCCTTGTTCCAGGTGAAAACGCGATAGCCGTCCATGTAATGGATGTCGAGAAAGATGACGTCGCAGGGGATGTGGCGAATGCGAAAGTTGTCGGCGATAAAACGGACCTTCTTTTCCGGATAGTAACTGTAGCGCGACTGGTTGTTACCCAGCGCCCACATGGGCGGCAGCGGCGAGCGGCCCACCAGTTCCGTGTAATCCTCGACCACCTTCTTTGGGCCGGGGCCGTAGAAGAAGTAGTAGTTCAGCTCGCCGCCTTCCGCGCCAAACGAGTACTTGTTGCGGAACTGGACGCCCATGTCAAACGACGAGCGCCAGGTGTTGTCAAAAAAGATGCCGTAGGCGCGACCCTGGCGCAGGCCGATGAAGAAGGGCACGGTCTCGTAGAGCGGAGTGGTGTTCGCTCCCCAGCCGTAGGCGTCCGTGTTCCACATCACGAGGGACTGGCCGCGCTTGTCGAGCGGTCCCGCGTTTTCACCGAGCCCGAAATAGTGCTCGTCCTCAGGCATCTGCTTCCAGCAGCGGACCTGTTTACCGTTCCACGCCATGCCGAGATCGTTCGAGTCTTTCGAGATCAGCCGGCCGCTTGCGTCGTCAAAGGACAGGCGGAAGGGCGAGAGCTGGGCATGGATCTCCAGTTTTCCGGTGCGGATGACTTCCTCGTCCGACGCGTGGCTGATCTCCACGTGGACCGCGGGCCAATCCTTCTTGACCACCGCCCAGGAATCATCCGGGCCGAAGCTCGTTCCCTGGGCCGCCCGCACGCGCACAACGTCCGGCGCAAGCACGGAAACCTGGACGACGGCATGCTCGGTGTGAAAGGTGATCCGGCTGCCTTCAACCTGTGACCCGATCACCTTGCCGATGCTGTGCCATTCGGCCTGCGCCGTTGCGGTGGCCACCGTGGCCAGCAGAAGAACCTGGAGAAGGCGAGCAACTATCTTTTTCATGTCAATTCCCCTTCAGATCAGCATGAATTCGCAGATCGATCATCTGGTGAATGCGAAGCATATCACACAGGCAGCACCATGCAAGGCGGGCCCTGCGATGCCTTGCGGGCCGGACGGGGATGACGGCTACAATCGTATGCTTTCCGGCAGTTTGCATCACGAGCATCAGTTGGCTTTCAGCAGGCGCGGATTCAGGCTCCGAGTGCTGGCGTTTCAGGCGTGGCAGGCGGCTCTAGAGAGGCTGGGCAGGGAAGATACAAGGGCTGTTGGGAGCGCCGGGATGATCTCCAATCTGCCTCCGGTTCGTTTTTCATCAGTCATTTGTTTTCAACAATATGGCCGGGTTTGTTTTTGGCTTTGTTTTTTCCACATGTACGTATTATCAACAACTTCTCGGCTTTGTTTTTGGGTTTGTTTGGGTTTGTTTTTCAGTGCAAACATTTATTATCAACAACTTCTCGGCTTTGTTTTTAAAAAATCGTGTTTTTCTGTCCCATGCACGTCAATTTCCAAAAGGTGGGTGGCCGATTCCTCGGCCTTGGGGAGGGCCTGGACGTCCTTCAGGGAATTGAGTTTACAGCTCATAGCACGTTGTTTCCAGCCTGCGGAATGGATAGACCGGGCCTTGCGGCGCAACCTGGCCTCGCCAGCGGCGCCACCATGATAAAAGGCTACCATGCTAGCCCATAAAAGTCAAGCAAATTCGCGCGTGGAAATCTCGCAGCCGGCTCCTGTGAAAGGGCACGAGTTTACGCATGCCGTAGAACAACGCAGCAAATGCCGGCTTTAGCCGCTGAAGTTTCTGCGTTGAGATCGGACGGCTTGTGCAGGGGCTTCAGAGTCTGTGTGGAAACTCTCTTCGCCGGGCAAAGGGCCGGGGGTGGGACGGTATTTGATAGGGCTTTGGAGTTTTTCAGTATCCCGAGGCTCGATTTTTTCCTCGGGAACCTGGTTAGCCGGCGTTCAGGCTGCCGGTCGGACGCTCCAAAGCCGCGTCAGGTTGTAGGCGGTGGCGGCCAGCGCCACCTCCACCGCCGCTTTCTCCAATCCCCGCCGCCGGAATTGCTTCAGACCTCGTTGCTCTTTCAGCACTCCGAACACCGGTTCAATCAGCGCTTTGCGCCGCCCGTAAATCGCCCTTCCAGCCCGGCCGCGCAATTTGCGCCGCATCTGACGGTGCACCGGGTCCGTGGCCCGGCACCGCAATCGCCCGCCCCGGTTCAGCACCCGCGCCAGGTTCGAATCCGGCACGTAAGCCTCGATCTTCTCTTGCTCCAAAACTTTCAAATCCGCGAGCGCAAAAAAGCCGCTGTCCGCACTGACCCGTCCCGGCGACTCTCCGCAGCGCCGCTTCACCGCTTCCACCACCGGAACCAGCAAGCCGTTGTCCGTGGCCTTCTGGCTCACCCGCTGTTCCACAATCAGATGATCCTCACTGGCCGCCATCGTCACCGTATAGCCCAGCACGTACCCTCGCCGCTCCTTCAGAAACCGGCTCTGGGGATCGGTCAGCGATCGCCGTTTCAGTCCGCTCTTCTTCAGCTGCGCCAGACGGCCCGGAATCCCCGCCAGCTTCTTCTCCAGCCGCCGGCGCGGGCGTCTTTACATCCATTTAACACACCGAAGGAAACCTCCATCCCTGCAGCACCGTCTTAGGCAACGGAAAGAGCAGTTTTGATGGAAGTTGTGATCCATGGAACAGGATAGACAGCAAAGGCTCAGACGTCACGGACATGACGGGTTTCGACTTGCCGTAATTCATCAACGCAAGCGGATCAGCACATGCCATAACGGCCGGGTATCACGACGGACAGACGGAGATGGTGGAGGCTTACGATGATTGACTTAATGGGCAAGTTCAGCCGGCCTTTTTGGGCATTGCTGGCGTTTTTTTGCATTTCGGCTGCGGTTTTTGCGCAGACGGGGATCGGCAGTCTGAGCGGCCAGGTTACAGACCCTTCCGGTGCGGCCATTCCTGCCGCAACCGTCACCCTGACCGGGCCTGCTCAATCAACAAAAACGGCCCAGACCGACGAGCAGGGGCGCTACGCCTTCAAGGATCTTGCGCCCGGCGCCTATTCGGTGGCCATCAGCACCCAGGGGTTTGCCACTTTCACCAAGGCGGACGTCCAGGTGGCGGCGGGGCATCCGCAGGTTGTAGACGCGCAACTGGCCGTGACCATGGAAAAGCAGCAGGTCACCGTAGAGGGCGATAGCCAGGGGCTCAGCGTGAGTCCTGACAACAACGTCGGCGCCGTGGTGCTGAAGGGCGAGGACCTGAAAGCCCTCTCCGATGATCCCGACGACTTGCAGGCCGAGCTTCAGGCACTTGCCGGGCCTTCGGCGGGACCGAATGGCGGGCAGATCTATATTGACGGATTCTCCGGAGGCCAGTTGCCGCCCAAAGAGGCCATCCTGGAAGTGCGTGTGAACCAGAACCCCTTTTCGGCCGCGTATGAACGGTTGGGCTACGGCCGCATCGACATCACGACCAAGCCGGGCTTCCAGAAGTATCACGGCAGCATCTTTTCTTTCGGCAACGACTCGGTGCTGAATTCCCGAAACCCCTTTGTGACGAACCAGCCGGGCTATCATTCGCAGATGTTTTCGGGCAATTTCGGCGGGCCCATCGGCAAGAAAGCCTCATTCTTTTTCGATATGTTTCACCGGAGCACGGACAACACCTCCATCGTGAACGCCGTTGTTCCCGCCGCGAATTTCAGCCCCGGCGGAACCTCGTTCAACGAAGCTGTCGCCAGTCCCTCATCGCGAACCAACATCAGCCCGCGCGTGGACCTGCAACTCAGCAATAACAACGTGATGTCCATCCGTTACCAGCACTGGTCGAACGAAAATACGAATGCGGGCATCGGGCAATTCCAGCTTCCAACAGTTGGCTACAACTCGACGGGCAGCGAGAACATGGTCCAGGTGAGTGACACGCAGGTGATCAGCACGCGCACGGTCACCCAGACCCGCTTCGAGTATCGCCGCTCCCAAAATATCCAGAACCCGCTGAACACCGACCCGACCCTGAACGTCATCGGCGCCTTCACCGGGGGCGGCAGCAACAAAGGAACATCATTGAGCACGGGGAACCAGTACGAATTGCAGAGCCAGACGTCGATGACCTTGGGCAAACACGCCTTGAGTTACGGCGGCCGGGTGCGCGACATCAGCCAGAGTGTCAACACCACCAGCGGCTATAACGGAGCCTTCACATTTGCGGGCATTGACAGCTATTCGATTTATGCCCAGGGCCTCGCGCAGAGCCTGACTCCGGCGCAGATCATTGCCGGGGGGGGCGGCGCCAGCCAGTTCTCCATCATTGCCGGCAGCCCGCTTGCCAGCGCGAGCCGCATCGACTTCGCGCTCTATGCCGAGGACACGTGGCGCCTGCGGCCGAATATTTCGCTGACGGGGGGCTTGCGTTTCGAAGGGCAGAACCACATCAACGACCATTTTGACATCGCGCCGCGCGTGGGGTTCGCGTGGGGGATCGGCGGAGGCGGAAACGCTCCCAAGACCGTGCTGCGGGCGGGCGCGGGCATCTTCTACGACCGGTTTGAGGTGGACAACATCCTGCAGGCCGAGCAGTTGAACGGCATCACCCAGCAACAGTACATCGTCAACTCGCCGGACTTCCTGCCCGGAAACATTCCGGCTCTGAATATGCTGGCGGGTTCTGCCACATTCCCCACCCTTTACCAGATTGCGCCGAACTATCAGACGCCGTACGTCATCGAGGGCGCGGTGGGGCTGGAACGGCAGATGACCAAGAATATCAAGACCTCCGTCACCTACGTGACGACGCATGGGATTCATCAACTGCTGACACGCAACATCAACGCGCCGCTGCCCGGCACCTACGACCCCGCCGACCCCGCGAGCGGCGTTCGGCCTTTCGGAGACGTGGGGAACATTTACCAGTATGAGTCCGCCGGACTCTACAATGAGAACCAGCTGATCACCAACTTCAGCGTCCGCATGGGACCCTCGCTGTCGCTGTTCGGCGTTTACACGCTGAGTTACGCCAATACCAACGCCAGCGGGGGAGCGTTCCCCATGAACCAGTACAACCTTGCGGAGAGCTACGGAGCGGCGTCGTGGGCCACCCGCAACCGCTTTTTCGTGGGCGGGTCCATCGGCATGCCCTACGGATTCAGCTTCAGCCCCTTCATGGTGTTGAGCTCCGGCCGCCCCTATAACATCACCCTGGGGCAGGACTTGAACGGGGACTCGATCTACAACGATCGGCCGGCCTTCGCCACCACCCTTTGCTCGACCTGTGTGCAAACCGGGTTGGGAATCTTTAACGTCGATCCCGTTTCCGGCCAGCAGCTTGTGCCCGTCAATTACCTGTCTGGCCCCGGCCAGTTCTCCATGAATGCGCGGCTATCCAGGACCTTCGGTTTCGGCAAAGAGGCTGGCGGCGGCGGTGGCGGCGGGTTTCATGGCCATGGACGAGGCGGAGGAGGGCTCGGCGGCCGCGGACTGAGCGACGGCGGCGGCGGTCCCCGTTTCGGAGGCTCCAGCAGCAACCGGCGTTACCAGCTTGAACTGGGCGTCATGGCCCACAACGCCTTCAACAAGGTGAACCTGGGAACACCCGTAGGCAACATCACGTCGCCGCTGTTTGGCCAGTCCAATTCGCTTGCGGGCGGATTCTTTAACAACCAGTCAGCCAATCGCTCCATTAATCTCTTCCTGAGGTTCAGCTTCTAGCGGGGAGATTTACGGGGTTCATGCCGGGCTGTTCCGGCAAGGTAGGACCGGGTGAGGGGTGTGTGCCGGGCCGTCTTTCATTCTTCCCAAGCCCTCTCCGAGGGGAGAGGGTGTCCGCCAGAGCGCGGACGGGTGAGGGGTTTTTATGACCTCGCACGAGGCCCCGGAAATCTTAAACCCACCGAACCTTTCATGTGCCAGCGGCATTGAAGGACCTCCCAGGTTGGCGCGGCGCCAGGAATCTGATAAATAAAACCACCCATGATGCGGAGATCAATCTGGCTGGTTCCGGTTATTGTCCTGTTCTGTCCTGTTTTTGTAACGAACCTGGCGGCGCGAAGCGGGCCTGGAAGCTGGCGGGCTCGGCCGGCCGTTTCCCCTCTGGCGGCGCAAAGCCGCCGGGCGGATTTGGGGAACGGGCAGACCCCGGAAGGCCGGGGTCTGCATCGGCCGGGCCGGGTCAGCCGGCGTGGTGGGAGAGGATTTCGTCGATCTCACCCGGGGTAAAGTAGTTTAACTGCGTAATTCTGGCCTCGTGGCGAAACGCCGGAGGCAGGATGGACCGTGCCTCGTCTTTGTTTTCCACTTCGGCAACGAACCAGGCCTTGTGCTCGCCGTCGTAGCATCCCCAGTCGGCGTGGGTGAGGAAATGCGAGCCGGTGTTCAGGAAAATCTTAACGGTGCGAGCGCAGGCCATCCTTTCAGGTTCATGTGGAGCCTCGATAAGAAACCTTGGCATAATAAGCAGCCTCCTTATATTTGATTTTGTCCCGTTGTTTTGAAGTCCCGGTTCAGCGGGCGGATTTAGCCTGCCCACGGCAGGGTCTTGCGGACGAACCCCCATCGCCCCCGGGCCAGGTGATACATGAACGTCCCGGTGCAAAAGCTCGCGATGATTACCCCCAGCACGGCTGCCAGGAGGATGGCCTGGAGCACGCCGGCCGCAAGGGTGAATCCGGAGTGAATCAGCAGCGCGATGGCTAGCGCAAAAGCTCCGGCCTCCGTTTCCGCGGCGCGCCGCGGGATGGGCGCAGTGCCAAGACGAAACGCTCCCGGCCGCCTGCCGATGGTCCGGTTGTAGAGCGCGCTGATCGGATTCAGTTTCGGAAACAGGGCACTCCACCACAGAACGACGCCGAGGGCCGCGAAGACGTCCGGCGACTGGAAAAAGATTCCGGCAACCACCGCGACGAGCACGATTTTGGGCTGAAAAACCAGCGCAGAATACTGGCGCGCGCGGACCGCAGGAGCAGGAACTTCGAATCCCATTTGAAGAATAAAGTTGCGCTTTGCCGTCTCGCGCCAGCTTGCGGGCGTGACGCCGGCCGAAATGCCGGCAGCGCCCGGCTGACGGGCAACCGGGCTTGCTATGACCGCCTGATTTTTTTCCATTCTGTAATTCATTTCGTTCTCCTCTTGTCACCCCGCCGTTCCTGACGCCCCAGCAGGGTTAATACAGGCGAGTTTGGCCGAAGATTCCAGTTGACACAATGTCCGGTGCTCTGAGATTCTTGTCCGAGGCTCCAGAACAGCGCAGAGCAGTAAAGCCTTGCAGGTGAATGTGATGGACGTGCTATCCGACGTCTTGAGGGTTGTCCGCCTGTCCGGGGCGGTGTTTTTTGTTGCCGAATTTTCCTCTCCGTGGGCGATTGAATCCCCACCCTCGAAAAGCCTTGCGTCCGTGATTATGCCGAGCGCCGAGTGCTTCACCATTTTTCATGTGCTCGTAGAAGGCGCCTGCTGGGTGAAGGTGAAGGGTGAGCCGCCCATGCGGATGGACGCTGGCGACGTGGTTGTCGTTCCCCAGGGCGACGAGCATCTGATGGGCAGCGACCTGGCGCTGAAGCCGACGCCGATGAGGGTGCTTGTTCCGGAAGTCCCCCGGCCGGGAATGCCGCCGGTGAGGGGCGGAGGCGGAGGGGAAGTGGCGCGCTTCGTGTGCGGTTACCTGCACTGCGACCAGAGATTCAAGCCGCTCTTCAGCGCCCTTCCAAGATTAATGTGCATTCGGAACCGCCAGGGCCGCGTGGTCTTTGAGTCGGCCGGCGCGGCGAATCCGTCTTCAGATCGGGCGGTTCCTTTCCATGCCGGAATGTGGCTGAATACTACGCTTTATTATCTCGCCAGGGAGGCGCAGACAGAAAGCTCGAGCAGCCAGCTGATGCTGGGCCGGCTGACGGAGTTGATGTTCGTGGAGGTCCTGCGGCGCTACATGCAGGAACTCGCCCCGGGCCAGAAAGGCTGGCTGGCCGCCCTGAAAGATCCCCAAGTCAGTCTCGCTATCCATCTGCTGCACGCGCAACCCGCCCGGGCGTGGACCGTCGAAAACCTGGCGCGCGACGCGGGCGTTTCACGTTCAGCACTGGCCGGCCGGTTTACCGACCTGATCGGGGAGTCGCCCATGCGCTATCTGACCAACTGGCGCATCCACCTTGCCAAACAACTGCTCTCGGAGGGCCGGCACAACATGGCGGAAGTGGCCGGGCGCGTTGGCTATGAGTCCGAGTACGCCTTCAACCGTGCCTTCAAACGCCAGGTGGGTGAACCTCCCGCGGCCTGGCGGAAGAGAGGCTCCGCCCTGCAAACCGGACAATAAAAATCCTGGCATGCCCCGAAAGTTCTCTGCTCGAGACGTGCGCCCTCACCCGGCCGCGATGCGCGTCCACCATCTTTCCTCGGAGAGGGCGTGGATATTTGTTTGGGATGTCTGCGGCGTGCGCGATTTTGCCTGCTGACTCCGGGAAACACCCTAGAGAGAATCGGGTGTCTGTAGATTGATTTTCCTGTTCCCGCCTGATTTCTTTTTTTTGGGGCGAACGTATGATAGTAGGTGCCAGAAGGTGGAGTCTGTTCCGCCAGAAGACGACGCCCTGGGCTTTCCGAGTGCTGGGACGCGCACAAGGCCTGCAGTAACGAGCCTTAAGGAAAAACCCCAGGTGCGCAGGTTTGAGGGTTCGATGATCGCCGGGCTGTTGCGTGGTGCGGAGCGCGTGGAAGGCGCTCCGAAGACCGGCTTGTACCGGCGGAGGTTCCACGCCTTGATGAGAATGTTGATGCAGGATGGATCGCAACCGCACGTGGAAGGGGAGGGTGGAAATGGCGATACGACTGGAAAGATCGGGTGGACTGATATTGATTCGCGGCACTAGGGATGAGCCAGAAGAGCCAAGAAAATGGACCAAATACCTCCAGCTGGGTTTGTGGCTGGCTCTGATCATGCTGGCGAGCGGAGTGCTCTTCATGGGGCCGCACGCGTTGCTGGACTGGGCAACAGTCAGCCATGCGTTCAGGTCTGTTCTGACGGCAATCTGGTAAGAGGGCCGTCACCCGGGCGGAGCAATTTGAAGACGCTCCGAAGATCGGCCCGTGCCCGTAGAGGGTCCACAACCTGGATGCAAAGACCCTGAGAATTCGCCAGGGACGACATGAAGACGTGGAGGGGAACGATGTCGATACGACTGGAAAAATCGGGCGAATTGATGTTGATACGTGGCATTCAGGATGATTTGGACGACCAAAAGGAATGGAACACGAGACGCCGCAAACTGAGCGTGTTTGTGGTTGCGATTGCAGCGGTGTCGGCGATGGTGTTCTTTGGCCCGCACGTGCCGGGCTACGAGATTATCAGCAACGCATTCAAGTCAGTTGTGGCAGCGATCTGGTAGGTGGACCTTGCCGGCCCGTAAAATGCATGCCTGAACCGGGGCGCGATGAAACGCCGGCATGACAAGACGATGGGATTCGCCACCCATCCACCATGGGTTCACTTCAGCGGCTGAAGCCGCCGGGGGCAGGTGTTGTTAGGGCGTGGCTGAAACCACGCTCCCCTGAAAGGAAAAATGCCGGGATGAAGCCCGGCGCTACGAAAAGACCCCTCACCCACCGTCGTATCCCGCAAGGCGGGACACCCTTCTGAACCGCGCGCGTCGTACAAGTCTCGACGCAGGCTCCAGCTTGGCCGCTTTGATCTGCGGTCCGTCCTTTCCGGATGACAAGCCTCAAAGTTGCAGCACTGTCCTGCGCCGCCCGTTCCCGCAGGCGACGAAGGCAAAATCGTGATAGATTGACCTTTTTGCTTCAGTTGAGGGGGAACTGCCCCTTATTTCATCAGCGGAGAAGTGACTGTGAAATCTTTCATTCTAAGAATTGTTGCTGTCGCATTTATTGTTCCTTTACTGCTGCCTGCTGCAGCCCGTGCCCAGGTGAAAGTGGAGAAGCCGGCCGAAAAGGCAGAGACGGCGAAGTCCGAAGCGTTCAAGCCGCAGCAAAAAGAGACCCAGGGCTCGGTGACGGTGGGCGGCCACGTGATCAATTACGACGCCTACGCCGGCACCCTGATCGTTCATCCCAAAAAGCCGGGCGAGGCAGCGGAAGAAGCAGACGAATCCGCCAAAGATGACCCGGCCGAAGCCAGCATGTTCTACGTGGCCTATTTCAAGTCTGGTGAAAAGAGCGATGCCCGTCCGCTGACCTTTCTTTATAACGGCGGGCCGGGCTCTTCCTCGGTTTGGCTGCACATGGGCGCTTTCGGGCCCAGGCGCGTGGTGACCTCGGACGATTCGCACACGCCGCCGGCGCCCTATCGCGTGGTGAACAACGATTCCAGCCTGCTGGACGTGAGCGACCTGGTTTTTGTGGACGCGCCGGGGACCGGCTTCAGCCGCGTCCAGGGCAAGAATGCGAAGAAGGCTTTTTATGGAGTTGACCAGGACGCGGACGCCTTTGCCGACTTCATCGTGCAGTTCCTCTCAAAGTACGGCAGGTGGAACTCGCCCAAGTACCTGTTTGGCGAAAGCTACGGCACCACGCGGTCGGCGGTGCTGGCCAACCTGCTTGAAACCGATCACGATATCGACCTGAACGGCGTGATTCTGCTGTCGCAGATCCTGAACTTTGACCTCAGCCCCGATGGCCCACAGTTCAACCCCGGCATCGATCTGCCTTATGAGCTGGCGCTGCCCACCTATGCCGCCACAGCCTGGTATCACCACAAACTGCCAAACCCGCCCGGGGAATTGCAGCCGCTGCTGGAAGAAGTGGAGCGCTTTGCCATGACCGATTACGCCGAGGCGCTGGAACAAGGCTCCTCGCTTCCAGCCGCTCAAAAGCACGCCATCGCCGAAAAGCTGCACCAGTACACCGGCCTGCCCGTGGCCTACATCGAAAAGGCGGACCTGCGCATCAACGGCGGCGAGTTTGAGAAAAACCTTCAGGACTCGGACGACCTGACAACCGGCCGGCTTGATACGCGCTTCTCCGGCACCACGTTCGATCCGCTGAGCAAGGAGGCCGAGTACGATCCGCAATCGGCGGCCATCAGCGCCGCCTACGTGGCCGCGTTCAACAACTATGTGCGGAAAGAGTTGAAGTACGGAGAAGGCAAGCAGTACAAACCTGAGATCGAAATCTGGAACACCTGGAACTTCCTCCACAAGCCTCCCGGCGCGCCTATCCCTGTGCCGCAGGCCGCCAACGTGATGACGGACCTCGCACAGGCCATGAAGTATAATCCCGACCTCAAAGTGATGTTGAACTCCGGCTATTTTGACCTGGCCACCCCCTTCTTTGAAGGCGTCTATGAAATGCGCCAGCTGCCCATGCCGGTCCGGCTGCAGAAGAACATCGAAATCAAGCACTATCAATCCGGACACATGGTCTACGCCCACCTGCCGTCACTGAAAGCACTGCACGACAACGTGGCCGCCTTTATCCAAAAGGGCGAACACCACAAGCCCTGAAGCCCACATCGAATGAGCCGCAATGGATGTGCCGGCCGGGATAGGATGTGATGTATGGCTGCTATTTCTTCTGAAGAAGGATTGCCCAATCGCCGCTGTCCGGGGCTGTTGGGGAGGTCCACGAAGGACCCTCGGCGTCGGGCAGCGGAGTTTTCTTTCCCGTGCGAGGATTGAACCACTCGGCCTGGTAAGTGCCCGGCTCAAGTTTCACCTTCACCGAGCCCGCCATGGGCAGATAGACCACATAAATCTTTCCGGGATCTGCAAGGCAGAAGTCGCCGTGGGTCACGAGCGAATCGTCGGGATTGGTCTTCCACCAGTCAAAGCTGGTGAAGAAATCGACCATGTGGGCGTAGCCGCGCAGCATCACCATGCTGCTGTCGCCGCGGCCGTTCACCCAGCCGCCTCCGGTGTCGGGCCAGACGCCCGTGCCGCGCTTGGCCGTTTCTCCGGTGGACTGGTAGGTGCCTGCCATTGAGAACTCCCACCCCGCGCGTCGAAGGGCCTCAGCCGATTGGCCGTCGGGAAAGTTCGGGCTCCAGTTCGGATAATGATCTTCATACCCGTACTCTTCGTCCACCTGCGGAATGATGCGTCCGGTCGCCGCCTGCAACTTTCGCTGGTTCAGCATCCAGGGATAATAAGGCTGGTGCCATTCCTGAAAAGAAGTAAATCCGAACCATTTTGCGGTACGGTCCTGCTGAGTGTTGTCCACCGGATGATCGGTCCCAAGATGATGATAGGGGTCCAGCTTTTCCACCAGCAGCGCTCCCATTTCATGCGACCAGCCCAGGCTGCGAAATGAACTGATGTCGTCTCCCAGGTCCCAGGTAATATTTGAAAACGCGCTGAAGCGGGCTGCCGCGTAACTGAAATAACGTTTTTCATCTTCACTGAGGGCGGCAGGATGCACCTCGGAGTCGTTCCATTCCATGATCACCGAGACCGTCATGTCCTTGGAACGCGCGTACTTCAGCATTCGGTCCCACCTCTGGAAATACTTTATGTTGAACCGCCTGTAGTCGAAACCCGGGTTGTCAATGCTGGTGGGCCTGGCGGCGGCCCAGACGTTCAGAAAGGGCTGAAACTCACCGGTCGGGACGATGGGCTCGCCCCAGAAACTATGCGCGGCCCGTCCGGAAAGCAGCACGCGGATGCGATTAATCTCAAGCGAGGACAGGCGGTCAATGATGCCGCGTACCACGCTGTCGTCCCTCCAGCCCATCATCAGGAACGCTGTCGTGCCGTTCCAGAAATAGTGCTGCCCCGTTCCTTCCCAGACGAAGTGCCAGGGGTATTTCGGGTCGACCCGCAGAATCCCTTTGAGATGCCCATCGGTCGCGCGAAAGTTTCCCTGGTGGGACTTTGTGAAATCGCCTTGCTGATACGTCACCGTGTAGGTGTACTCGCCCGGTTTGTTCGGCATGAAGCGAATGCGAAACACGCTGCCGTCTGAGGAATCACAAAAGCCATTAACCTGCGTCGGCGCCTGCCCGGCAGCCGCAAATTGCCCGGTCACGCTTGCTTGGATAAATGGATTCCGGGCGTCCGGTGATGTGACATGGACGGTGACTTCCACAAAATTGTAGGCGCTGATGGACGCGGCGGATTGCGAAAAAGAAACCCCGCCCGGCGCCGCCTGGAGAATTCCGGGTGCGGCGCTTAACACCACAATCAGCGAGATGATGGTCGCGGCCCGTCGTGCCGCGCGCCGGAAGTCTGGCAGGGACGGAGACATTCTGCGGACGGCCTGAAATCGATCCCGGCCGGCCCCGGCGTTTTTCGAATGAGCATTCATGAGCGTTTCCTCTTGAGTGATGAATCCCGGTTTTCGGCCTCCGCATGAACGGCCTGATTTCAGCAATCTAATCGACAACCAGTTCCCATCCGAAGCCCGGGCGGTCGGGGGGTCGCATGTAGATGCCTTCGGGGCCGCGCGTGATCTGGTTTTCTTCTTCGAAGCGCTGGTAGACTTCCGGCGGGCCACCCGGAGGCGGCAGGAACATTTCGCACCAGGGGCTGTTGGTGGTGGCCATGATAAAGTGCGCTCCGCCGTGCGACCATCCGGCATGCGGAATCACGGGAATGTTGTAAGCGCCGGCCAGCGCGGCGATGTGGCGCAACTCGGTGAGCCCGCCGCACCAGGTGATGTCGGGCTGCCAGATGTCAACGGCGTTATATTCCAGCAGCAGCCGGAAGCCCCAGCGCGTGTACTCGTGCTCGCCGGTGGCCAGCTTGGTGGTCCGGATGCGCGAATGGAGCCGCTTGAAGCCGTCGTAATCGTCGGGAGGCAGGACCTCTTCCATCCAGTAAACGCGGTAGGGTGCCACCCTCTCCGCGAATTCAATGGTGTACTCTTCGGTGAGGGCCATCCAGCAATCCAGCATGATGTCGCCGTCGGGCCCCAGAGCATCTCTCGTTTGCTTCACCAGTTCAGCGTTCTTCTTCAGCCCCTCGCGGCCGTCGGCCGGCCCGTAAGGAACCGCCAGCTTCAGCCTCTTGTACCCGAACTTGATGTGTTGCTCGATGTCGTTGCCCGTGCAGTAGGCGGGAATCCGGGGCTTGGTTTCTCCACCCAGCAGTTTGTAGACGGGCATGCCCAGGGCCTTGCCGATGATGTCCCACAGCGCCAGGTCCACCGCGCTGATGGCGTTGATGACGAGCCCCTTTCGCCCGTAGTAGAGCGTGGAGCGCCACATGATGTCCCAAAGCTCCTCCACGTTGAAAGGGTCTTCGCCCATCAGCAACTTGGTGAGGTGCCGCTCGATCACAAAGCTGCAGCCCGGCCCGCCGAAGCCGATGCCCTTGATCCCCTTGTCGGTCGAAATCTCGACGGCGCCCGGTCCCAGGTCATCGGCCATAAAGGATGTTCGCTTTGCCTTATATCTGGGATAAATGGACATGGGATTTGCTACCACCGCGCCACCCGTGCTCCAGGAACCCGGAGCGGGCTTGTAGGCAGGCAAAGGTTTTGCGGGCCTGGGGCGGACCATGCGTACGCCGGTGATTTTCAATTTGCTGGGCTCGTCGCGAAAAGCAAGGGGAGCGGGTGAAGGCGCGGGCGCAGCCGAGCCGCGTTCCGGCGTGACTGCCCCGGCAAAGGCTCCCAGGGACAATGCCGTGCCGGCTTCCATGAATTTTCTGCGGTCCATGTCAATCCTCCTGACACTGGAATGGACAAACACTGTTGCAGCGTGTTGAGGACGCTTTTTGTGGTTGCAGACTTTGCGTGACTACCGGCGCGAGGGTGGCGGAGCCATAGGCCGCACAGCAGACCCGCCGCTCGCCCTGACCGGTCGAACGGGTGTTCGCGTTCGATCCCGGCGCACAGACTACCACGCGGCGACCGGATGAGTCTACGCCTCGATCGCCAGCCGAAGCCCGGCGAGACTCATGGAGAAGGGAAGGCGAAGCTGCGGCGATGGAGACGACGGCGCTGCACGAGGGGCCCGGAGCACTCCCCTGCAAAAACAAACGTGATGCTGGTCACAGCGTTGAGGGCTTTGTGCGTCTAGGCTTACTCCCAGCAGGAGATGCGAGATGAAAAACAAAGTCTCCAATGGGCAAGAGGCGGCAGGCCGCCCGAAAAATGAAGACGCCGGCAAGAAAGGGCTCGACCGGCGAGAGGCGCTCAGCCGCCTGCTGGGCGTGGCCACGGCCGCAACCGCCGCGGGGTGGCTGCCCCGTCGCGCGGCGGCAGCAGGACCGGCTTTGCAGCACGAGCCCAGCCATTGGGCCGGGGCCACGGTTTCAGGGTTTTTCACGGACCAGCAGAAATTCACCGTCTCCGCGCTGGCCCAGACGATGATCCCCGACGATGCTGTTGCGCCCGGCGCTTACGCCGCCCAGGTGAAGGACTATCTCGAATTTGTCATGACCCATGCGGAACCCGCCGAGCAGCGGGCCTGGACGGAGGGCCTGAAGGCTCTGGACCAGACCTGCAGTGAGCGGTTCGGGAAAGCCTTTGCCGCTATTTCATTGCCCCAGCGAACCGAACTGCTGACGAGCCTGGCCGCGCATGAGGCGGAGCCGAAGACACCGGCCGAGAAGTTCTTTGTCCAGTCGAAACAATCCGTGGCGACGGGCTATTACACGTCAAAGATCGGTCTGATGGACGACTTGAAGTACAAGGGCAACCGGCCGAATGACGGCGTGATGCCTACCTGCGATGAACTGACCGGGAAAACAGCGGCCCTGCCATCGCACGGCGCAAGCGCGCCCGCGATGAAACATGAAGCGGTGCCGGACGAGGGTCCGCCGAACGAGGTTGCATCCTCCAACTACCGAATCGTTCCCGCCGCGTTTGTTTCGCGGGGCCAGTCCATCGGAAAGCAGGACCTGGACGCGATCACCAAAGAGACCTATGACGTCTGCATAGTGGGCTCCGGAGCTTCCGGGGGCATCGCGGCCAAAGAACTGACGGAAAAAGGGCTGCGGGTGGTGGTGCTGGAAGCCGGTACCTGGGTTTCGCCGGCGCGCTTCAAGACCCATATTCCCCCGTGGGAATTGCCCTTCCGCGGGCGCTGGAAGTCGCATGGCGAGAACGATTACACCGGGTTCCTCTATGTGAAAAACCCGGTGGTCTGTCCCGAAGAGCCCATCGACTACGCCCTGCTGCCGGCCGTGGGCGGCAAGACGCTGACCTGGGCGCGCATCTCGTGGCGCTTTGGCGAGAAGGACTTCAAGAACCGCGGCATCGGCGACGACTGGCCGTTCGGATACCAGGAACTGGCTCCCTATTACGACCGCGCGGAAACCTTTATGGGCGTGGCCGGCGCGAAAGATGGGCTGGCCGCCGTGCCGGACGGACACTTCATCAAGCCGCTCGAACTGCGCTGCGGCGAGAAGATGATTCGGGAAGCGTGCCGGACGAAGATGGGCGCTGACTACCACGTGATCGCCTTGCGCAAGGCGGTCAACACGGTGACCTATGGCGGCCGTCCCCCGTGCCACTATTGCGGCTACTGCATGCGGGGCTGCGACATCAACGCTGCCTATTCCTCGGCCAACGCGGCCATTCCCGCGGCCGAGAAGACGGGACGGCTGACCCTGGTGCGCGACGCCATCGTGCGCGAGCTTGAAGTGGACGCCACCGGCAAGCGCTGCAGCGGCGCAGTGTTTATTGACCGCCACAGCAAGAAGGAATATCGGGTGCGCGCCCGCGCCTACGCGCTGGCCTGCGGCGGCGTGGAAGACGTGCGCATCCTGCTGATGTCAAAATCCAAAGACTACCCGCAGGGCCTCGCGAACTCGAGCGGCTGGGTGGGCAGGAACCTGGTGAGCGAACACTACGACGGCGCTGTGGGATACATCGAACGCCTGCTGGGCGCCAAAGTGATGAACGAAGATGGCGCCGATGAGCACGGCGAAATTCCCAACTTTTATTACGAGCGCCCCAGCAAGAATTTTGCGCGCGGATACATGATTGACCTGCGCAGCGGGCCGGTGCAGATCCCCAGCTTTGCGGCGGACGTTCCGGGGTTTGGCGAGAAGTATCGCGAGGAGGTGCGGCGCATTTATCCGGCGATGGTCTACCTGGGCGCCCACGGTGAAATGCTGGCCAACGAAAAGAGCTACGTTGACCTCGACCCTGTAGCCCGCGATCAGTTCGGACTGCCCAAGGCGCGCATGCACCTGGAGTGGGGCGAAAACGAGCTGGCCATGGTGCGCGACGAAAGGGAGAAATGCAGGGCCATCATCGAGGCGGCGGGCGGCAAGGTGCTCGCCATGCGCAGTGACAACATGAAGCCGCACTTCGACGGCGAAAACCTGGTGGGTACCGTGCGCATGGGCAGCGATCCCAAACGCTCCGTGCTGGACCCCACCAACCGCTCGCACGACGTGAAAAACCTGTGGGTGCTCGACGGCGCAAGCTTTACGTCCTACTCCGAGAAGAACCCCACGCTCACCGTGGTGGCCGTCGCCATCCGCGCCTCAGACCACCTGGCCGAGGCCCTGAGGACGATGGAGACGTAGATGTAGTCCCGCCACCCCTGGCCGCGGCATCCGGCGCGATGCAGAACAGAACGCCACTCTTCCTCAATTTGTGAACCCATCAGACGGGCCGGGACATCCAAAAGAGTATCCCCTTCAGGAGGTTGGTTGCCATGATTGCGATTGTGGGCGCGAGCGGGAACACCGGAGGTGTGGTTGCCGGGAAACTGTTGGACGCCGGCGAAAAAATCCGGGTGATCGGGCGGAATGCCGGCCGCCTGGAACCCTTGACGCAACGCGGCGCTGAAGCCTTTGTCGCCGACGTCACGGACGCCGCTGCGCTGGCGAAAGCTTTTGAGGGAGCCGAGGCTGTTTATGCCATGGTGCCGCCAAACATTTCGGCTCCGGACGTGCCGGCCTATCAGGCGCAGGTTTCAGACGCTTTGACGGCTGCCCTCAAGCAAGCCGGAGTTCCGAAGGCGGTGGTGCTCAGCAGCGTTGGCGCGGATAAACCCGGCAAGACAGGGCCGGTGACCGGGATTCATCACCTGGAAGAGAAGCTGAACGGCGTGGCGGGACTGGCCGCCGTGTATCTGCGCGCAGGCTATTTTATGGAGAACCTTCTGCCCCAGATCGGGGCGGTCCGGCATTTCGGCGTGGTCGCCGGAGTGCTGCGGGCCGACCTGCCCCTGCCCATGATCGCCACGCGCGACATTGGCGCCGCCGCCGCGGAGCTGCTGCTGGCACCCGGCTTCACCGGCAAGCAGGCGCGGGAACTGTTGGGCCAGCGCGACGTGAGCTACGCTGAAATTGCTTCACTGATCGGTACCGCGGTCGGTAAACCCGGCCTCAGATATCAGAAGGTTCCGGCGATGATGCTGCGCCCGGCGATGAAGCAAGCGGGGATGTCCGGAAGCATGGCGGACGGCCTCCTGGAAATGTCGGAGGCGTTGAACAGCGGTTACATGGTGGCGCTCGAACCACGCTCCGAGAGCAATACCACGCCCACTTCCATCGAAACTTTCATCGCCGAGGAATTCGTGCCGCGCTTCCAGGCGAGGTAATGCAGGGCAACGGCTGCCTCCGGCGCCCCTTTGCAGAGATAGCGTCAGCGAAAAAAAAGCAAGAACCGCAGGCCGCAAGGGCCTGCGCTACTCGCCGAGGCCCTGAGGACGATGGAGACGTAACTTTCTCCGCACAACTGCGCGTCGCGTCCGGCTGATAAATCCTTCCTTCCAAATCCCCAAGAAAGGAAAGCACTGTCTGAGGCTGCCTGTCTGCGATATACTCCAGAACAGCGCAAGTTTCTTTCGGCAAAGCTCTGGTTCCTGGGTTGCGAGACGACTGAGGGTTGCATCATACAGTGACGAGTCTTCGTAGCGCCGGCGTCTTGCCGGCCTTGAACATTGCCGCCGGGACGGCAGCGCTACAATTATTTTGAAAACATCTGTTATTGGTTTCAGCTTTTCATACCGGGAAGAGTCATCAGGCGGGCCCGACGGCTTCTTAGTAAATTCTTGAGAACCTTCTCAGTTGCAAGGAGGCGGTATGAGGCGACGAACATTTTTCGGAAGCGCATTTGCCGGGCTGGCGGCCACGGCTGCTGGTGCGCGGCCTCCCAAGGCCAAGGCGGGCGGCATTCCGCAGCGCACCTTTGGCAAGACGGGCGTGAAGGTGACGGTGATCGGGCAGGCCGGCGGACGGTTTCCGCTGATTTCGTTTGAAGAAGCCAAAGCCATCACGCTGCGCGCCTACGACCTGGGCATCAACTATTTTGACACTTCCATCGACTACTGGAACGGCCGCTCCGAGGAAGTTTATGGAGCGGTGCTGCCGCAATTCCGCAAGCATATCTTCCTCACCACCAAGGCCAACCGGCGTGACCGCGCGGGCGCAGAAAAGGAGCTGGAAACCTCCCTCCGTCGGCTGCGCACCGATTACGTGGATCTCTGGCAGATGCACGCCCTGAACGAAAAGGAAGAGGTGGACCAGATTTTCGGTCCCGGCGGCGCCATCGAGGCTTTTGTAGCCGCGAAGAAAGCCGGCAAGTGCCGCTTTATCGGTTTCACGGGCCACCACGATCCGCACGTGCACCTGGCCATGCTCGCGGCCTATAAGAAGTTCGATTCCATCCTGATGCCGCTCAACATTGCGGACGCCCACTACCTGAGTTTCCAGAACCTGACGCTGCCCGTCGCCGCCGAGCGTGGCATGGGCATCCAGGGCATGAAGAACTTCGGCAACTCCAAGCTCATGCAATCGTTCAGTGCACGAGAATGCCTGAGCTACGTGCTCAGCCTGCCCGTCAGTTGCACGGCCATCGGCTGCACCACCATCGGCCAGCTTGAGGATGACGTCCGCATCGCCCAGCAGTTCAAGCCGCTCGCGACCGACGAAATGCAGGGCCTGCGGAAGCGCGCCCAGCGCATCGCCGGACCTCATCTGGAAGACTGGAAACGTGACATGCAAAGCCGCGCCGGCGAAGACGTACGGCCGAGAGAAGTGCACGGGTAAGGCCGCGCGCTCGGCGGCGAATGCCGCGCCGTGGGTTCCTCATGCGTTTGCTCGCAAAGGCCAGGGTACAAAACTGATGCCGTGCTGGCTTCTTACCCGCCCGGCCCACTCCACTGGACTTGCCGCCGGGAGCCGTCCGGTTATCGGCCCAGGCCCTGGTCCTTCATCAGCTTTGCGACGCCGGAGATGGCGGAGTCGGCGCTCGATTCGAGCGACTGGATCACGCGGGCCTGGTCAGCCCGGGGTCGGTTCTGGCTGAGCTTGAATTTCGCTTCCAGGCGTTCGACCGCGATTTCAAAACCCACAACCTGGCTGAGCATTTTGGCGCGGTAATTTTCATTCAGGCCGCGCCACTGGTCGAGGTACGCCTGTTCGAAAAGGGCAATCGTTTCGAGCAGGACGTCCGTGAGCGGTTCCGCTTCATGGAAAATACGAGCGCGGCCGTAAGCGTGGACCGCGGCGTAGTTCCATGTGGGAACGCTTTCGCGCGAGCCGTAAAGGCCCGGTGAGATGTAGGCGTGCGGGCCGTGGAAGATGGCGAGCGTTTCCCGCTCCTGTTCCAGCATGTTCCAGTGCGGGTTGGCCCGTGCCACGTGCCCCCGCAACACGATTCCGCCCGCCGATTCAGCGACCAGTATGGGGATGTGGGTTGCGAACGGCGGTCCCTCGCCGGCGGAAATCACGATCGCAAACGGGTTGGCGCGCATGAAGCGGAGAGCCACCGCGGTGTCTTCGAGACGATTCAATTCGGGTATATACAATTTGGAACCTCGATGTTAGTGGCGCAGCCAGTTGTTGTTGCGCGACCGCACACAACGCAAAAAAGCGCACCGTGTGCTCCACCCACGTACCCCACGGTTCGGCCGGCGCCCCTGGGTGCTCTTCATTGAATCACAGTCGGTGAGGGAGCATCAATGACATGGTCGCACACAGCGCAAAACGCCGCGATATGTGGACCATCCCTTTCCGGTATGATTCGGGGCCACACTCTCTAAACCGACGGCCTGTTCGGGGCGTATATTCGAATAGAAGGAGCACCCCCCTCATGCTTCGGTGGATCTTGATTCTGGCGCTTGTGCCTTGTCCCGCTATTTCCGCGGGGCAAGCGCAGCCGTCGGCGCAGGAGATCATGGCTCGCGTGGCCGCCAACCAGGACCGGGCGGTAAAGCAGCGCGCCGAGTACATTTACCAGCAGCGGATCCGCATTATCAGCCGCAAGACGAACGGCAAGATGATGCGCGACGAGATCACGGACTATCTGGCGACTCCCACGCCCGGCGGAACAAAGAAGGAGTTGAAACGAATTGCAGGCCGGGCGTGGGTCAAGGGCCGGTACGTCGAGTTCGACAAGGAGCCGGGGCCCAAGCCGGACAGCCTGGACGGAGACCTGGTCCACGACCTTCGAGACGATTTGGCCAACGAACACTCCAAGGACGGGCTGGCGCGCGACCTGTTTCCGCTTACCACGGACGAGCAGAAGGACTACCGGTTTGAACTGGAAGGCGAGGAGAACTTTCGGGGACGCCGCGTCTACCGCATCCATTTCAGTCCCCGCGGCAGGCATGACGTTGCCTGGGCGGGTGAGGCGCTGATCGATTGCCGCGAGTACCAGCCCCTGCGCGTGTATACGAAGCTCTCGCGCAAGTTGCCCCTTTTCGTTCGTACGGTGCTCGGCACCAGCCTCCCCGGGATCGGGTTCGACGTGGAATACCAGCACTTTGCTGAAGGTGTATGGTTCCCGGTCAGCTTTGGTACCGAGTTCCGGCTGCGGGTGGTCTTTTTAATCAAGCGCGACATCGCGATTTCTCTCAGGAACTCCGGCTTTGAACACGTCCACGTCAAGAGTGAGGTTCTCGATTACAAGCCCTTGCGGTAAATTACCCGTGCAATAAAGGTCAAATAGCAGCCCCTCCCGCCCTTTGACAATTCTCGGCCAGTTGTTGTAGTTTTATTGTTCCAAGGAGAGAAACCATTGCGCAAATTTTCAATTGCTGTCATTGTCGGAACCTTGCTGCTGTCTGCCTGCAGCATGACGGGCTCGTTGAAGTCCAATGACGCCATCCAGGGCGCCATCGAGGCGCATCTGAAGGGCAATCCCAACCTGTCGATGAAGAACTTTAACACCGAGATTGAAAGCGTCCAGTACAAGGACGATACGGCCGACGCGCTGGCCAAATTCGTTTCCAAAGCGGACGCGAACAGCTCCGTTGAGGTGCGCTATCAGTTGAAGCTGGACGGCCGGATGTGGAAAGTGGTTTCCAGCAAGCCGGTAGGCAGCCAGGGGATGGGCGGCCATGGCGGCTCTATGGGGGGCACCATGGGAGGCTCCATGCCCGCGATGCCTCCGGGACATCCTGCCATGCCGCAGGGAAAGAGCCAGGCGAGCCCGGAAGCCAGCCACTGATTGAGATTTTAAGACCTGAGGCATGATGACGGCGGCCGGCGGGATTCCGCATCACCCCGGCCACTCCCAGCGCCTTCCCCCACCCTGATCCCTTACTCAATTTCCACCCCTGGACTCGCACGGCATCGCCTGTGGAGGGTTCCACGTTTCCGCCGGGCGGTGACTCAGTTTGATTTGTGGCACGGGCGTCTTCGCCCGTGCTGCGGTCAAAAGACACGGCCAGGATGGCCGTGCCACCAAATAGGAACCAAACTGAGTCACCACGTTCCGCCGGGCGAGCCATTCCTTTTTCCCCGCTCGGGTGTATTCTATTAAAAGAGGCTTTGGGAGATGGGCAGTCGCTTTTTTGTGGCAAAAAGTTGGTTTTTGCTTGCCATGGCGGCCATGGTTTGCGCGGTGGCCGGCGCCCAGACAAAACCTGCAACCTCCACCGATTACCTGAGGCAGGGCAATCAATTTTCGCAACAACAGAAATGGAAGCAGGCTGAAAACGCCTACCGCAAGGCTTTGAGTCTTGCGCCTGATTCCGCGAAGGCCCACTACGGCCTGGGGAATGCGCTGGCTGCGCAGCAGAACGTGGGCAACGCCATCCGGGAATACCAGCGCGCGCTCGAACTGGCTCCGGACCTGGGAGGAATTCATCGCGCCCTGGGAGCGCTGTTTGAGAGCGTCGGCCAGCTCTCCCAGGCGCTTAAAGAGTATCGCGCGGAACTCCAACGCCATCCCAATGACAGCCGCGCGAAGGCCAGTATTGCGCGGGTGCTGGCCACCCGTGGAAATTATCAGGAAGCCATTCAGGAATATCAGCGTGTGCTGGCACAGGACCCGCAAAATGCCAGCGTTCAGGCGGCCCTGGCGGGAACGCTGCTGCACTCCGGTAAGGTCAGCGAGGCCGTGGAGGCTTATCAGAAGGCCGTGAAGCTGGCTCCGAATGATGCCGACGTCCACGCGGGCCTGGCGGACGCTCTGACGCTCCAGAGGCAATACGCCGACAGCATCAAGGAGTGGCAGGCGGCCATCAAGCTGGGCCCCGACGACGCCCATCTCCATTACAACCTTGCCACCGCACTCGAGGCCACCGGCAACCTGGTTCCGTCCATTTACGAGTACCGCCAGGCGGTCTCGCTGCGCCCGGATCAGACGGTCTACCGGTTCAACCTTGCGCTGGCTTACCGCGATTCCGGTGACTATGCGGACGCCGAAAAGGAATTGAAGCAGGTGATCCGCCAGAACCCGGACGATGCAGCCGCCCACACGGAGCTGGCCGCTACGTACCTCTCGGTGGGAAATTACCAGGCCGCTGTCATCCAGTATCGGGAGGCCCTGCGCCTGAAGCCGGACGATTCGGAACTCCATGAACAGCTCGGGCTGGTGTTGCGGAAGACCGGAGACCTGACCGGGGCGGTGGCGGAGCTCAAGAAGGCCGAGGAACTCTCTCCCGAGACGGCGAGCTTCCGCCAGAACCTTGCCGAATCCCTGGAGGCCCAGGGAGATCTTCAACGCTTTATTATGGATTACCAGCAGGCCGTCAGGCGGCGGCCCAAAGATCCTTCGGCTCACCTCAATCTCGCCAATGCCTATCTGTCTGCGAAGAAGACGATAGAAGCCCTGGGTGAGTACCGGGTTGCCGCCCAACTGGCTCCAAAAAGCGCGGAAATTCAGTACCGGCTGGCCTTGGCGCTGAAGGCGGCGGGAAACACCAGGGAGGAGCAGGCCGCGCTGCAAAAGGCCGTCGAGTTGCGTCCCGACTACGCGGAGGCGCTGGAAGCTCTGGGGGACCTGCTGGCCGCACAGAAGAATTATCAGCTTGCGGTTCCTACCTATCGCGACGCATTGCGCCTGCTGCCGAGCGACCTGAATTTGCGGATGCGCCTGGCCAAAGTTCTGGAAGCGAATGGCGATCCGCAGGGCGCCGTGGAAGTGATTGAGCAGGCCGTGAAGCTGGACCCGACTTCCGAGGAATACGAGCTGCAGCTTGCCGACGCGCTGGTTGCGAAGAAGGATTACAAGTCGGCGGCCAAAGTCTACCGCCAGGCGCTGGCCATGAAACCCTCAAACCCGGAAATTGCGGCCAGGCTGGGTGCAGCGTTGCTGCAGATGGGCGACACCAGGGGGGCCGCGGAGGCGTTGCGCCAGGCGCTCAAGAGCAAGCCGGATGATCCCCAGGCGCACCTGGAACTGGCAGAACTTCTACAGCAATCCGGAGACTTTGCGGGGGCGGGCGAGGAGGCCAGGGCAGCACTGAAAATGACTCCCAACTCGGCCCGGGGGCGCTTTGTGCTGGGGTCGGCGCTGCTGGGCGAGAGCAAGCAGGATGAAGGCATCAAGGAACTGCGGGAATCGTTGCGCGACAATGCCGATTACAGTGAAGCGCGCCTGGCGCTGGCCAACGCTCTGAGGCAGTCAGGCCAACTCTATGAGGCCATCGGGCATTATAAGCAGTACCTGCGCGACAATCCTTCCGACGCCTCGGTCCACCTGGCCCTGGCCGATGCTCTCAACGCCAGAAAGGATTACAC
>JBAUWE010000165.1:0-4298 GCA_049583595.1 Terriglobia bacterium | reverse complement strand
CAGCAGAGGATCGATCCTCGGAGAAGACTTGGTTCTTTCAGATTCGGAGAAGAAATCGTCTCCGGCCGATGCGCGCTCGCTCGGAAGGCCGCGGGTACTGATTATTCGCGCGGGCGCCATTGGCGATACTCTCATGGCCACCCCGCTGGTCCGTGCCGTCCGCCGGACTTATCCGCAGTGCCACCTGGTTTTTCTCTGTTCAGCCACCGCCCTGGACGTGGTTCGACTCAATCCTCACATTGACCAGGCCATTCCGGTTGCGCGCCGGCATCTTCCAGCCTGGCTGAGTTCAGAGAAAAGGCGCATCCATCGCACACTGCGGGAACTGGACCTCGATTGGGCGCTGGTGCTTGAGAGCCATCCGAGCTTTATTGACCTGGCGCGCCAGGGAGGAGCCCGGCGGATTATCGCCTACAGCGGCGACGCGCACGCGCAGGGATTTGAGCCCGCCCACTTCGATCCCCGCAAACATTCGATTGAAAATCACCTCGAATTGGCCCGCCCGCTTCGTCTCCGGCACGACGGCCTCCAGATGGAACTGAACAACCAGACGGAGACGACCAAAAACCTCGCCCGGAGACTGGAAAAGGCGGGCGTGAAGAGCACCGATTGCCTGGTGGGAGTCCATGCAGGCTGGGGCGGACGCACCCGAACTCCGGACCAGACGCGGCTGCGAAGCTGGCCGCCCGACAGATTCGCTGAAGTCGTGCGCTGGCTGGTGGAGGAGCGCGGTGCGCGCGTGGCGCTGACCGGTTCCGCGGCGGACCGCCCGCTCACGAACTATATTGCCCGCACGGCAGGCGTTCCGTGCCTGGATCTGGCGGGCGAACTTTCACTGTTGGAGCTTGCCGCGCTCATCCGCCGCATGAACGCCTATCTCACGGTCGATTCGGGGCCCGCGCACATGGCGGCGGCGCTGGGAACTTCGCTGGTGACGCTGTGGGGTCCGGGAATTTTCGAGCAGACGGCGCCCCTCTCGCCGGGCAATCCGCCGCGCATTCTGTACCACCGCGTCCACTGCGCGCCGTGCTACGGAACGCCCGCCATGAAAACCTGCATGGACAACATCTGCATGAAGGAGATTGAAGTCGAAGAAGTGAAAGAGGCGCTGGAAGAGGCTTTGAAACTGGAACGCGCCCTCTGAAATCCGCATTTATTCCGGATCGATTCTGGCCTCGTCCACCAGCATCACGGGGATGTCATCTTCAATGGGATAGACGCGCCGGCACTTGCCGCATTTCAACCCCTTGCTGTCCGGCGTAAGCGTTACCGGCTCCTTGCAGAGGGGACAAACCAGAATATCCAGCAATTCCTGGCTGACAGCCATTCGATCACTCCAAACCAAAGATGCTTCTGAATTTAGCAGACACCCACAAGGAATTCAAGCCCAGCGCGCACCGGCGATGTCAAACCCGGGCGCCCGCGTTACGTCCGGCTGATTTCGACTCCCAGCCATCGGCTTTCGGGGCTTTGCGAGGCATTGATGTACCACACCGCCAGAATCGCAGAGCCCTGGTAAACGGTCTCAAAACCTGCTTCGGACTGTGAAACTGTGCGGACAGGAACAATCCACCAGCGGCATTCGGGCCGGGCTTCCAGCGCCACCCGGACGCCCTGCCACTCGTCCACCAGTTCCAGCTTTGGGCCCTGGAGCTCGCCCGAAAATTCCAGCGGATGCCGGTCGCCCGCAGCGGCAAAATAGCGGTCCGGAGCGTTCGGCGCCAGAAAGTTAAACACCATTTCGACACCAAGCGATAAAGGCACCACGTGTGGCTGATAGCTCGAAATCAGCGACCGGCACTCCAGGTGAAATCCAGCCTCCGTGCCCCTTGCAAACAGAACTTTGCGCGCCTCAATTTCCAGGTTGGCGCCGTCGTGCACATAATGCGACTGCCGGGAAAGCTCCACTGGATTTGCAGACGGGCCCGTTGCCACCTGCCAGGGACCGGCCGCCATCCCGCTTTCTTCCTGCAAGTCGAGCCGCTCAAAATCCTTCCAGTGTTTCCAGGGAGAAAAAAGGTAGCTCCGGAAGCAGTGCCGCGCGTAACGGTCGTAGCGAAGAAGCTCAGCGAGGTCCGCCTTTTTCTCTGGTGAGTTTTCCGGAGGGCTCTCGAGGTTTGAACGGATCTTGTTGTGATAAGCCTCGGGCCGCCGCATCAGTGAGTTGATGAGTTCCGCGGCGGCGGGCTTGAAGCGCAGGCTGGAAACCGTGCCGCCGTCTGAGGGTTTCAGGACCAGGGCGGCCCTGGCGTGGGAAAGCAGGATTTCCTGCTCACCGTCCACGTCGAAATCTGCATGCGTCACGCGAACGCCGTTCGTCGCGGCCTGGCCGTTCAACTGGTCCAGCAGTTTTTCCGCCTGAATCAAATTCTGCAGCACGGCACTGCGCAGGTGCGGAGAATACAGGCCGCCGAACAGCCCGTGCCAATAGGCGTCATTACATTGCGCGGCCAGCAGGTGAGTCTCCGCCTGGTCGAGCAGGGTGCGCCGCTCGCTCGCTGGGGAAGCATCGGTTGCCGCCATGTGAAAGCGCCGGCTGACCTCCAGCATCAGCTTGTGAGTTTGATTGGATTCGGGGTATTTGCCCAGGAATCCCTGCCAGGTGCCGCCCAGCAGAAACTTGCGGAAGCGCTCGCCGGAGGGCATGCGTTCCGTTTCTTCCAGGCATTGCATGAACTCCTCGCAGGCGCGCGCGGGCAGCGCCCACTCCATCATTTCGGGATAGGAAGCGGTGGGCAGATAAACCCGGCCGAGCGGTTTGTTGGCGGCCATGAAAGCGGAAAGCGTTGTAGTTTCCAGCCAGTCGCCTGCATTTTCGATGGCCTCGAAGAACTGTTCCAGCCAACCCCTGGTGTAGCAGAGGTCGTAGGTGCCCGGCCAGATTCCAAATTTTTCCGCGTCGTCGCCCGCTGCGAACAGAACGTTGGAACGCCCGACTCCCTGCCGGAGAAACTCAAAGGTTTCTGCCATGTCGCGGAAAGGAATGGTGTACCGCAGGCTTTTCAGGCTGGGAACAAGCTGAAGCTGCACTCCCAGGTCCTCGGTGAGATAGGTTCCATGCAGGCAATCGGGTTCCACCCCGGCGGCGATAAAGTGGGTGTCATCCAGAATAACGTAACCGACGCCGGCGTCTGCCAGTGGCCGCACCAGGTCCGGCCGCCACACACGCTCGGTGAGCCACGCGCCCCGCGGACGAGTGCCAAAGTGTTTCTCAAGGTAGTCGCTGAGCCTGGAAATCTGCGTGGCTTTGTCGGCATCGGGAATGGCGGCAAGGACCGGCTCGTAAAATCCTCCGCCCATCAGCTCCACCTGGCCGCGGGTGGCCAGCTCTCTGAGTTGTTCAAAAAATTCGGGATGATGCTTCTCAATCCATTCCAGCAGGCAGCCGGAAAAGTGCAGACCCATCCGGATACGCGGATGGCGAATGAGCGTCTGGACAAAGGGACTGTAAGCTTTCTGGTAAGCTTCTTCGAAAACGTGGTCAAAGTTTCCGACGGGTTGATGCGAGTGAACCACCAGGGCCAATGAGATCTTGTTCAACCGGTAACCTTTCAAACTGCAAAAGCCGCTCCAGGCGGCGATGTTCGCTCAGACCTATACAGCTAGGATAAAATGAAACACCGTTTGCTGTCACGGTCGGGAAGCTGTGCGGTGTCCCGCGCCGAACCATCGCCCGCATTCGAAAGGACAGAAGTGGAATTCCGCAAGCTGCTGGCCTGTTGCCGGCGCGACCTGCCCAATACGATGAAGCTTCTCGGTGAAGCGGTGAAGATAGAATCACCCACCTATTCGCCGCCCGACATCGATCGCATGGCCCGCTTTTTCGCGCGCGAGTTCCGCCGGCATCACGGAAAGGTCTCACTGCTTGAGAACTCAACCACAGGCGCCGCCCTGGCGGTTGAGTTCTGGGGAGGAACGCGCACCTCGAAGTCCCGCCGTGGCAAGGGGAAGCACAACACACCAAAGCCGAAAAAGCCCATTCTTCTGATCGGCCACCATGACACGGTCTGGCCCAAAGGAACGCTTGCCCGCATGCCCTTTCGGGTTCAGAGAGGTCGCGCCTACGGTCCCGGTGTTCTGGATATGAAATCGGGCATCGTGCTGGTCGTCGCGGCGGTCCGCGCCCTTCAGGAACTTGGCGTCGAACCATCGAGCTCCGTGCGGCTTTTCCTGAATCCGGAAGAAGAGGCGGGAAGCGAGGCGTTCCGGCGCGAAATCGAGCGCCAGGCCAAAGCTTCCAGGGCTGTGCTGGTGCTGGAGCCGGCGGCGAATGGCGCTCTGAAGACGGCCCGCAAAGG
>JBAUWE010000164.1:0-6926 GCA_049583595.1 Terriglobia bacterium | reverse complement strand
AAGCCCGAACGGACGTGGTCACATTGCGACACGGCCAGTGCTGAAGAGAATGTCATCTTTTCCAAAACTTCCGCCGGGCCCCCCGGGCCGCATTCTTGTCGGGAATGCGCTGGAACTTTCCCGCAATTGGATGGGATTTCTGACGGACTGCGCCAGGAAGTACGGCGACGCTGTTTTCTTCAGATTTTTTAGCGTCCCGATCTGCCTGCTGGTTCACCCCGACTACATCGAGCACGTCCTGGTTACGAACCCGTCCAATTTTGTGAAGTCGCGTGATTACCGTGTGCTCTCGCGCGTGATGGGCGAGGGTCTGCTGACCGCCGAAGGCGAAGCGTGGAGACGGCAAAGAAAATTGGTGCAGCCGGCCTTTCACCATGAAAATATTGTCGAATATGGAACAGTGATGGTGGATTGCGCGCTACAGATGCTGGCAACATGGGAAGACGGCGGTGTGCGGGACATCCACAAGGATATGACGCATCTGACACTTGAAATTGTAACGCACGCGCTTTTTGGAACAACCGTCCTGGACAGAGCCGATGATGTCGCCTCGGGTCTGCAATCCATGATGGAGGAATTCACCTGGCACGCTAACCTGTCCTTCATCCTCCCTGATTTTCTTCCGCTTCCCGTCAGGCGCCGGTTACGACGTGGGATCGAGTTGCTGGACGATGTTTTCTATTCGATGATCCGCGCGCGGCGAGTGAATCCGTCCGATCAGAACGATTTGCTTGGCACCCTTCTCAAGATGCGTCACCAGGACGGACGCCCGATGAGCGACCGGGAGTTGCGGGATGAGATGATGACGTTGCTGCTTGCCGGCCATGAAACGACCGCCGTTTGTCTCTCATGGACGTGGTATCTGCTGTCACTGAACAAGCAGGCGGAGACAAAGCTTCACGATGAAATTGATGCCGTCTTGGGCGACCGAGACCCCACCGTTGCCGATATTCCGCGCCTCCGCTATACGGAATGGGTGATCAAGGAATCGATGCGCCTTTATCCTCCTGCGTGGGGTATTGGACGTAGAGCCGTGGCGGATTTCGAAATGGGCGGTTACAGGCTGCCCGCGGGGACCAACATCTTCCTGATGCAGT
Organism: Terriglobia bacterium; assembly: GCA_049583595.1. Classification (GTDB taxonomy): domain Bacteria; phylum Acidobacteriota; class Terriglobia; order UBA7540; family UBA7540; genus SCRD01. Next base: position 5,829 of record JBAUWE010000164.1, on the reverse strand, counting down.
GGATCACGCAGAGGGATGAACGATTTTATCCTGACCCTGAAAGTTTCAGGCCTGAGCGGTGGGACGAATCCCTCCAGGAAATGAATACTCCGCGTTTTGCCTATTTCCCTTTTGGCGGCGGACCCCGCAAGTGCATCGGCGCTTCTTTTGCGATGATGGAAGCTGTGCTTCTGCTTGCAACTTGTGCGCGGAGGTTTCGTCTTGAACTGGCCCCGGATGCCAGAATCGAACTCCTACCCTCGCTTACTTTGCGGCCCCGCTTTGGAATAAGAATGCTAGTCCGCAAAATAAGCAGCGACTTGCTTTGATGGTTCCCTGAAGGTTCCCTTTTCGTAATTCGGTACCACTCCACCGGCAACTAACGAACGGGCAGGAAGTCCGAGCGAGCAGTTCCGGGACTCACTCCTCCTTTACTGTACCGGAAAGGCCTGAAACCAATGGTCGAAGTATGCATGGAGGCATAGAAGATGAAAGGGCTCTAATATTGGGAAGGTATTTTTGCATGTATCATGGAGCTTGCCGATACGACTAAAGTTCCAGCACTTGGTCCGCCACTGGTACTAACGTAACATTGCCTGCCGGTGCACCTTTGTCTAAGATTGTACATGGACGGAGAGATGTAGAGATTTCAAAATCCAGGGAATAGCCAATGATTTATTCAATCGGAATCCTGATTCTCTCGACAGCGCTCTTTATTTTTTACATTCAAACGCTGTGTGAGAAAGTGCTTCGTCGCGAGTTCAGCCGCCCGTATTTTCAGGATGTTCTTAATGCCCTTGACCTGGAGTTCCCGCGCGTACGGGAGGCTATCCTGAATAATGCAGCCGTCGGCTATGCCCAGATACAACTATCATTAAAGGCGGACTACTTTACCCTGACCTATCTGATGAAGAAGGGAAATCCCGAACGGAGCCGTTTTTCATGGCATGAGCGGCTGCTGGTTGGTTATTTCCGGGTTCTTCTTTTGGTCCTTCCCCTTCGCTACGCTTTTCACTTCCATGAAAGACAAGCCGTGATCAAACTTACGGCCATCCTCCATCACTTTGCGAACTTGGTTGGAGAAAGGGTAATCTCGGCAAGCGCGCCCGGGATGGCGGGCAGCCACCAGGTTTGAACCCGCGGTAGAGTTTGTAATTGTGCCGACCATGAAGACTGGTTCTAAAGACCGGAAAGTGCTTCTGATTGAGGGCGAACCTGTTGCCCGGGAACTTCTGCGGGTTTTGATTAAGAACCTGGGTTGCCATGGTGAAGTGGCCGCAGATGGACAGCAAGCATTGGCTATGGTGAGTTCGGAGGATTTTGACGCAGTCTTGCTTGACCTGAGAAGCTCATCGCTTCCTCCCGAGGAAGTGGTCGCCGGAATCCAAGACATACGGCCCAGTCTGGTGGGGAGGGTCCTGGTGATAACCGGTGAGGTGGATGACCGCGCGACTCTTGACATGATTGAACGGTACTTCCTTCTCCGGGTCCGGCAAAGCCGCGTGATTTTCGACCTCGTAGGCCGATTGAGGGCCCTGCTGCAGATTGCTCCTACTCCCAGCGAAATTCAGCCCTGGTAAACCGTTAGAAAATTCATGGTGACTGCAGCTGGTGTACGTCTTGTCTGCCTGCCAACCTGCCGGTGACCTTGCAGGTTCCTTCGATAGGAGAACCTTCAACGAAGGAATGTGTCGCCCACGACTGAAGGTCAGTCTCTGCAAGTTCGGGGCGCAGGCGGAGGCTATCGTTTCACCCTGGAAAGTTGATGAGCGCGGTTAAGCGGAGAGTTCATGGTGCGGAAGAGAGAATTTACACTATCCGCAACGTCCTGCAACAACATACCTTCCTCCAACGATGAAATGGTCTGCCCATAAAAGGCAGGACCCTCCGGTCCCTGCATCCGGGCACCTCCTTCTATGGGGAGTTGTACTCTCTCGCGGAGATTTCTTGCGGTGGTAGAAGATGGCGAATTGAGTTATTCTGACACCGCTGTTGACGTTTATGCGGGTGGACATTGTGAAATAGTTTTTGAGCACACTTTGTTGGGGCGTCCTTCGTCGAACGGTACAAATTAATTTCACTGACAACGGAGAATCCATGAAATCGAAGTTACTCCTGATGGTGTTTATCCTCCTGGGAAGCACATTAGCGATGGCTCAGAGTGCCCAGAGGATGGTGGACGAGTTTCTGACAAACCCATTGCAGCCAACTGACGTTGTGACTTATCAGATGCAGCAGTTTCTGATCGGCAATGCACCCAATCTCCCGCATGTGACCAGCGCTTCACAATGGACTGCGGAGGCGGATCATATCCGGCAGCGCGTCTTGAGTGATGTCATTTACCATGGATGGCCGAAAGCGTGGGTGGATTCTTCGCCGAAGTTTGAAGATATGGGATCGGTTCCCGTGCCCGCCGGAGCAGGGTATCGCCTGCGCAAGTTTCGCTATGAGGTTGTTCCGGGATTCTATTCCACTGCCGTGTTGTATGAGCCGGCGCATCTTGAGGGAAAAGCGCCGGCCGTGCTGGACGTCCTGGGCCACTTTCCAACCGGGAAGTCCTCGCCCTTCGAACAGAAACTCTGCATTAACCAGGCCTTGCGCGGGATGGTTGCTTTGAGTATCGCCTTTATCGATATGGGTGAACTCCGCGCGGATGGAAACTCGCACTATTATGGATCGGACCTTGACCTGGTGGGCGTGAACGGGGTGGGTTTGTTCTACCTGGCCATGCGGCGCGGTCTTGATTTCCTTTATGACAACCCGCACGTCGATCAGAGCCGCATCGCTGTCACCGGACTTTCGGGCGGCGGCTATCAGACCATCGTGCTCGGTTCGCTGGACAAAAGGGTTCTGGTTTCCATTCCGGTCGCCGGATTTGATTCGCTGAATGGCAGATTGGAACGGGTTCCCGGTGAGCCGGGAGACTACGAGCAGCTTGCGCCCGGACTGCTGGATGGCCAGGGGTATCAGACGTTGGTGGCCATGCGGGCCCCCCGGCCCACACTTGAAATCAACAACGCGGAAGACTCCTGCTGTTTTCGGGCGCCACTGGTCAAGGCGGACATCTACGACGCGGTCAAGCCGTTCTTCGCGCTCTATGGCAAAGTGGATGCATTCCAATTTCACGCGAACACACAGGTTTCTGCCCACAACTACCAGCGTGACAACCGGCAGCAGGCTTACCGGTTTCTCTCAAAATGGTTTCACCTCCCAGACAAGCCCGACGAAATTCCGGTGGAGAAGTATGTCAACAGTTACAGTGAGCTCGCCTCGGGCGTGCCGGCAGACAACCTCACCATTCTGGGGCTGGCCAGGCAATTTGCGTCCAAGATCCATCATGCGCCCGTCCCGGCGGATTCGGCCGGGCGTACGGAGTGGGTCAGCAGGCAGCGGGCTGCCCTCAGCAAGGTTGTGCACTACAAGGCTGTGCAAGTTGAGCATCCCTGGTATGTCGCGAACACAAACCACAGCACGGTTGAATCCATTTCGTTTCGCTTTGCCATGAGCAATGGCTTGAGTGCGACGGGGGTCTGGACAAAGTCGACCTGGACGCCGGAAAACGCTCCGCTGGTTGTGATGATTAATGATCGGGGCCGGGAGGGGGTTGACGGGCAGCAAGGCGACCACGTTCCCGAAGCCGCCAACCTGGTGGCTACGGGCCGGCAGGTGCTGGCGGTTTCCATCCTCTTTACCGGAGACGCCGGCCCCTCGAAGCGGAATGTGGGAAGCTTCGGATATATGATGACGGCTGTGGGCGCCCCGCCGTTGGGCCTTGAGGCTGCACAGCTGATTGCCATCACGAATTGGGCGAAACAGAAATGGCACCCTACGCAGGTGTCTCTTGAGAGTGAAGGCTACCGCATGCAGCTGGTATCGCTGGTGGCGGGATCTCTCCAGCCGCGCCTTTTCCACAGTATCGCCATCCACAAGGGAATCCGCAGCCTGGCCGACCTGCTGGTAGAGCCGATCAAATCCAGCGAAGTGCCGGACGTGTTCTGCCTGGACCTTTACAAGGACTTCGATCTCGACATGCTGAAGTCCATGGCCGAGCCCGCCAAGGTGACCGAGTCAGATTATGTGACTTTGGCGGCCGCGAAGCAGTAGCAGGAGAGAAATCTCAAGGGTGGGCGGCTGCCGAACCGAATGGCAAATGCCGTCCGCCTGCCCTTGACTCCACGCGCGTCCTGCCTCAGTTGGGAGAGGTCCCTCCCGTCGTTTGGATTGTGCCCATGTTCTGCACAGGGACCGAACGGGCAGTCCTTCTCCCGGAAATCCAGCAGCGGACGTTTCCCAACCTGCTATCTTCTTCTCTGAACTTCATGGCCTGCCCAATGGACAATTGGGTTGGTAAAGTGTGTCCTGTGGTGGAGCTGATTGCACCGGGACTGGCCAGTGATAAGATCAGGCTCTTACAATGAAACATGTGAACTGCCCGGCCGGCAATGGCGGAGCGTTTAGCCGGAGGCACGGCGAGTTGGTGATGAATTCAAGTATGCACGGAAGGTAAAGGAGGAAGCGATGGAAAGTTTGAATAGGCGACGATTTTTGCAGGCGGTGGCTGCGGCGGCCGTGGCCAGCACGGGAAATTTCAGCAATACCAGGGCTGCCGAACTGAAACCTATGCGCATGGGACTGTTGGTGAGCGCAACCAGCGAACCGGAAAAGGTGATGGAGTACGTTCGCGGGTTTGGGATTCCGACGGTGCACTTGATCAACTCAGATTTTTCAACCGCCATGGCCAGGCGCGTGCACTCGGCGCTGGACAGCAACGGAATTGAGGCTACCGTCCTCGTGTCGTCAGGGCCGGGGGAGCAGAAATACGATCTGTATGACGGCCCGCCCAGTTTTGGTCTGGTGGGTTCACGTTACCGCCGGGAGCGCGTTGATCATCTGAAGCGCGCCTCGGACTTTGCGAAACGGCTGAACATTCCCGTGACGTTCAATCAGTGGGGTTACATTCCGGAAGTTCCCAGTGATCCGTTGTACGAACCCACTGTGAAGGCTGTACGTGAGATTGCCGTGCATTGCAAGGCTAACGGCCAGACGTTTGTGAACGAGACCGGACAGGAGACCCCGATAACTTTGCTGAGGACGATTCTGGATGCAGGGATGGACAACGTGAAGGTTGTTCTGGACGCGGCCAACCTGATCCTCTACGGGAAAGGAAGTCCGGTGGATTCGCTGGATGTCATTGGGAAATACGTCATCGGCGTTCACGCAAAGGACGGATTTTATCCCACCAACCCGCGCTATCTGGGACGTCAGGTCGCCTGCGGACATGGGAAGGTGGGGTGGCCTCGGCTGATTCCGGGGCTGAAAAAGCTTGGCTATACAGGGCCGATTACGATTGAGACGGTCCTGGGGCGCGAGCAGCGCGACCAGGAAATCCGTGAAGATATGGCGTATCTGAAAAAACTGATTGCGGAGAGCTGAGGCTGTCCTTCCGGCAGTCCTGGTTGAAAGGAAATGAGTCTGGCACGGCAAGCGAAGAGCAAGTGGCTGCCCGGGAGCATTTCGTTCTGCATTCGCGCCTGCGGTTGGTATATGATCGTTGCCTTCAGAATAGTTCAGGCGTGTGAAGAATCGGCCTTGAGGCATGCCTTCAAGGAGAAAGACAGCGATGGTTGATTCGACGGGGCGGCCTGGTGCAAAGGCAACAACGCGGAGGGAGTTTTTGAAACGCTCCGCTGCTACGGCTGCTGTGCCGGCGATGGCATTCAACGCCCAGGCTGGGAATGCAGAAGGAGCGGCATTAAGGAACCAGCCGGGAAAGCCTCCGAACATTTTAATCGTCATAGCGGACCAATTTCGGTGGGATTGCGTTGGCGCCTACGGCCTGAATCCCATGGG
>JBAUWE010000163.1:0-2925 GCA_049583595.1 Terriglobia bacterium | reverse complement strand
GTGGGCCAGACGATCACCCTCGAGAAAAAGGCCGTCACGGTGGTGGGGGTGCTTCCGGCGTCCTTCGATTTCGGCTCTGTTTTTTCACCCGGCTTGAAAACAGATGTGTTCGTTCCCGCCATCATGGACGACATGCGGAACTGGGGAAACACGCTGGCGATTCTCGGCCGGTTGAAGCCCGGCGTCACGGTGGACCAGGCGCAGGCGGAAGTGGACGTTCTGATCCCCCAAATCAAAGCCGCAAACCACAACGCCTTTTACCTGGGCGCGGCGACCCTCACAGGCCTGCGCGATCACGTCAGCGGCAAGCTTCGCCGGTCGCTGATCGTGCTGTGGTGCGCCGTGGGGCTTATTCTGCTGATTGCCTGCCTGAATCTCTCCAATATGATGCTGGCTCGCTCCATCGCGCGAAGCAAGGAGTTTGCCATGCGTCTGGCCCTGGGAGCCGCGAGGCGCAGGCTGGTCCGCCAGTTGCTGACGGAAGGCCTGGTGCTTGTCGCCGCCGGCACGGCGCTCGGCATGGCCATGGCCTTTGCCGTCGTCCGTTACCTGGCCCACCAGGGATCGGTTGCGTTGCCCCTGCTCAGCAGCGTTCGCGTAGACGGCACGGCCCTTGCATGGACCGTGCTCATTGCCGTTGCGGCCGTACTGCTGTTCGGGTTTGCTCCCGCCCTCAGGATTTCCGGGACGATTTTGCAGGAGGCGCTCAAGGACGCAGGGCCCGGAATGAGCCAAGGCAGAAAGCATGATCGCATGCGCCGGGCGCTGCTGGTCTCGGAGGTTGCACTGGCCTGCATGCTCTTGATAGGGGCAGGCTTGCTGTTGCGGAGCTTTCTGCAAATTCTCAACGTCGATCTGGGATTTCAGCCCAGCCGTGCCGCCGCCATCAGCGTGAGATACGACGATGGAGGCAAACCGGCCCGCCGCGCCGCCGCTCTGCAGGAGATTTTGCGACAGGTCACGGCGCTGCCCGGCGTCGAAACCGCGGGCATCACAGACATGCTTCCGCTTGACCGCAATCGGAGCTGGGGATTCTCCCCGCAGGGCAAAACCTACAGCAAGGATGAAAGTCCGCATGGCTTTGTTTTTGTGATCACGCCGGGCTACTTCCGCACCATGGGCATCCACCTGATGAAGGGCCGTGACTTCAGCTGGCAGGACACTTCCACAAGCCAAAGCGTCTTCATCATCAACCAGGCGGCCGCCCGCCTTTATTGGCCGGGGCAGGACCCCATCGGCCGCCTGAGCCAGGGGCCGGGTCCGGGCCCGGGCCTCAGCCGGGTTGTTGGCGTAGTCGCCGATGTCAGCGAAACCTCGGTGGAAGAATCAGACGTCCCTGAAATTTACGTTCCAGCCACGCAAAACGACCCGGAAGGAGCGGAACTGGTGGTGCGCACCCAACTTCCGCCGGAAGCCCTCTCCACAACCGTCATGAAACTCCTCCGTAGGATCAACCCCGCACAGCCGGCCGCTGAATTCCGTCCGCTCCAGCACCTGGTGGACCATGCCAACTCGCCACGCCGTTTCGTGGTAATGCTGGTCACCTCTTTCGCGCTGCTGGGACTGTTGCTGGCCTCGCTCGGGCTCTATGCCGTCATTTCGTACTCGGTCAACCGGCGAACTCAGGAAATCGGCATCCGCATGGCCCTGGGGGCTGAGAAGGGCGACGTGCTGAAAATGGTCGTCAGCCAGGGCTTCCGGCTGGCGCTGATGGGCGTGGCCATCGGCATCGCCGGGGCGCTGGCCCTCACACATTTTCTCGCCAGCCTGCTCTACGGCGTCAAATCCACCGATCCCCCCACGTTCATTGCCGTCTCGCTCGTCCTCATCGCCGTGGCGCTCGCGGCCTGCTACATCCCTGCCCGCCGCGCCGCCAAAGTCGATCCCATGGTGGCGCTGCGATATGAATGAAGTATGAAGTGTGAAGGATGAAGGATGAAACAAAACAACACACTGGCGTTTTGCTTTTGCGAAGGCCACGACGTCATCCGCACGGCCGTCTTTGCAAAGGGCACGACTTCATCCGCAGCACGCGCAGTTTGCGAAAGGGCATGATTTTAGTCGATGGCGGCTTGTTTGCGAAGGGGCACGACTTTAGTCGTGCCGTAAAAAGGCCCTCTTAAGAATGGGCTTTAGCCCCTGATGGCCGTAGCGGCGCGTTTATCGCGCCACATCCGGAATGGGCGCCCGCCGACTTCGTCGGGGTAAACTCCAGCCGTCGCTACAGAGGCGATCAGCCAGGGTTGATCCCATGATGGCCCGACGCTGCAAATGAGAAAACAGAATCAAATGACTTCAACCCGCGCCCTGGCGCCGGCCGAGGCCAGCGCCCTGTCACGAGTCACAAGCGGCGCGTCCAGGGCTTCGGCCAGCGCCAGATAGGCCGCGTCGTAGGCCGTTACGTTGTGACGAAACTGCCAGACGCGGGGCAGAAGGACGACATGCGGATAGCGGTTGAGAGGCAGGTCGGCCAGGTCTTGAAGGGCCTCGTTGCCGCGTTTGGCTGAAATGATGCCTGTGCGAACATAACGCCGCAAGACCTGGGCAATTTCCAAATCGAGCAGGTGGGGGGCGTGGAGCGTTTCGCCGGCGCCAAAGATTCGGCTGCTCACCCTCGTGGCGGCCGGAGTCTGCAACAGCACCTCCAAAACCGCGGAGGCGTCCACGACGATCAACGGCTGTTCCTCTCCGCCCGGACGGCGGCAGCGGGAGAGGGACGCGGCCGGACCGGGCGCCGGCCGGCAAGGCGCCGCTGGAGGTCTTCCAGCCTGGGACGCTCCAGGATGTGGCGGATTTCACGCAGCAGGTAGTCTGAAAGAGACATCCCTTCCAGCGCCGCGCGCGCCTTCAGCTCGCGGTGAAGCTCCGACGGCACGTTGCGAATCTGAACCATGCTTTCCATGTGCAAAGCATATTTGCATGCAA
>JBAUWE010000162.1:0-2258 GCA_049583595.1 Terriglobia bacterium | reverse complement strand
GCTTGAACCAGCTTCCCGGAACTCCGCAACTCTCAAGTGATACGGGACTGCGCTCCCAGACGTTCTGAATGCCCGCGCGAACCACCTGCTCGGGATAGTTGTCGAGCATGGCGCCCCATCCCGGCGTTCTCATGTCGCCCCAGCAGTCGAGCCGCCAGCCCGCGCCGTGTTCCGTCCCATAAGTGAGCGCCTCCTGTTCATCGAAGTTCATCAACAGGGGGGTTCGCTTGAAGGCCTTGAGATAGATATCGATCAGGGGTTTCTGGTATTTGAAGGCCGGCATGTAATCGCTCCAGCCCTCGCCCCAGTAGCCCACCGAAGAGATGTCGACCATTTCGAGATTCGGGTTGCCGTCATAGCGGGCGCCCGCCGCCGCAACCAGGTCTCCCCAGTACTTCAGGAAAAGCGGGTCGCTGAAATCGGGCTGCCAGATCGTGCCATCCTTGTCGGTGGGCTTGTTGGCGCGGCGCGCGCCGGAGTTCTGGTACCACTCGGGCAGAGGGTGCCGCTGGTCGTAAGGCATCATGCGGATGTTCAGCGTCTGGTGGTGCTCGCGCGCTTCCTTGAGGGCCAGATCAATAATGTCCCAGTCGTACTTGCCCTGCTCCGGTTCCAGCACGTTCCAGAACCACCGGCAGTAAGAGATTGTGCTTTCCGGGAAATCCGGCTTCACGGCCGCAGGCTTCACCACCGACGTGGGGCCAGCCTCGGACCACCGCAACCCCGCATTCAGCGCATCGCCGTTGAACCGCTGGAACGTCTGGACTCCCATTCCGGGGTTCACCAGAACGGTGTCAATCTCTTTGGGACGCACCACCACGCTGTTGTTCTGCGCAAACACCAGCGCAGCCGAAAACATGAGCGCCACAACGGCGCCAATCGACTTGAAACGCATGGACCCTCCCCGTTCAACCCTTGAAAGATTCGCTTATGCAACAGAAAGACGGTTGATCCAATCTTTTGCGGGACGATTGTATCACCGTTCAAAGAAGGGAAGGTTGCACACAAATTCATCTTGGGAGTGCGATGCTTTTCGCTCGGCAAGTTCGCCAGGGGGGAAGTTTCATGATCAAACGGAATGCCACACGCTCTCCATATGACACGGAGCCGCGCCCATTGCGGAAACAGCCGTAAGCCCCACCGCAACTCCCGCGATGGCCTAAATCTTCATCTTCAGCAAGCGCGCCGCGTTCTCGTAATAAACCTTGCGCAGAATGCTGTCGGGCAGGCCGATGCCGGAAATCTGCCAGCGGCCCTGCGGAGGTGTGGGCGCCGGAGCGTAATCGAAATACTCGTCTTCGGTTTCAAGAAACCGGTAGTAGATTTGATAGAGCTCGTTGCCAAAAATCTGCTGCGGCGTGACGTTGCCGTAGGGCGGCGGCACGGCGTCGGTGCCGAACATGATGCGGTCCTGATACTTGTCAAAAAACTTGCGAGCATAGCGCGGCTGGCGGCCCAGTTCACTGACGCGCGCCGCCGTTTCCACGTGAACGTTCGGCAGCCGGTCGAGCAGCTCCGCGACTTCTGCAAGGTTTCCGGCGAGGCTCGCGACGTGGAGCGCCACAAACTGCGTGCGGGGATGGCGGGCGAAGACGCGGTTGCGCGCCTCCAGCAGTTCGCGCTTGCTGGGATAGTCCTTGCCATAAAAAGACCAGTCAGGATGGTGGTTCAATTCCTCAAAGCGCTCGTTGAAGCGATTCGTCGGCAGGAAAAAGGCGTCGGGGTCCGCGGTGTGGATCAGCACCGGCATTCCCAGGCTGCCGCAAGCTTCCCACATGGGATCAAAGCGCCGGTCATCGAGCTTGACCAGCGGCCCCGAGGTGACGTTTTCACGCAGATAAAGACCCAGCGTCTTCAGAATTTTCAATCCACGGGCGCCGGCCTGGTGCGCCTTTCGAATGGCGTCGCCCTGGAACTGCGCATAGCCCGGCTGATTGGATTTCGGATACCAAGGCTCGGTAAGGACAATGAAACGGTCCGGGTGCGGCGTGTGAAATTTCTTCACCGTGTCCACCAGGCCCTGGCCGAAGCCGCCTGTCACGTCGATGAGGGTATTAATATTCCTCCGGTCCATCACGGCCAGCAGGTCAGCAGGCTCAGCGAGAAACATCATCTTCTCGCTCATCGGCACGCCGTTTGTGTTGACCGCCGCAAACGAAATGTGCGTGTGAACATCAATCACCGGGAATTTGGCCCGCTCGATGTTGGTGACTGGAACTTTCAGCATGCTCTTGGGCTGGAACTCGCTGAGGTAGATG
>JBAUWE010000161.1:0-3384 GCA_049583595.1 Terriglobia bacterium | reverse complement strand
GTGTAGTTGATGCGGCGGGTCTCCGTCCGGTAGTGGATCACCACCTCAAAACGCACCTTGCCGTTCTGGACGCTGCCGTTGCTGATGGGCAGGTCGCGGTTGCCAAACATCACTTTGCCCGTGAGCGTCTGGCCCGACTGTTGCAGGTAGAAATAAGACTTGCGATAAGTGCCGTCGCCGTTGGGTGCAAGCAGAACCCAGTAGCCGCTCAAGCCGGCCGGGTTTGCTGCGAGAGCGGGCGCCCCCATCAAAAGTATCGGGGTGGCGGCCAGGGTCCGGAGGGCGGCCCTTCGGGTGACGCGTGGTCCGAGAATAAAGTCTTCAGGTTTCATGATTGCACATCCTTTCTGGTCTGGTGGAGTAGAGCGAACTTTGGCACGGTCTATTTCCCATTCGGCCGGCGCCTCATGTAATCCTTGCTCCTTCGGACCGGCTACATCCGGTCAAACCGGGAGGCCGCTCACTCACCGAAACAAGCCTCGTTTACCGGATTCCCAATCCTCTTTGTTTGGCCCGAATCTTCTGAAACTCCGCTGTCTCAGCCTGCGCTCTCTTCGTTTTCCCCAGGCGGCCGTAAAGCCGGGCCAGGGCGTAGTGGGGGCCAGCAAAATTCGGTTTCAACGCGATGGCGCGTTTGTACTCGGCTTCGGCCCGGGCGTTGTTGCCCTCGTGTTCAAGCACGGCGCCCAGCCGAAAATGCGCTTCAGGAAAGCGCGGGTCGAGGGAGAGAGCCTTTTCGATCTCCGCCTTTGCATCTGAAAAGCGATTCAAGTGCAAATAGAGCGTTCCAAGTTCCAAGGGGGGCCAGGGCGAGGGAGGTTTAGCCTTTAGATTCAAGTGTTCCGCTTTTGTGTAGGACCGGATGGCATCCTGGTAGTGGCCCAGGGCTTCTTCACAAAGCCCGACGCTGTCATAGGCACGGACAAATCCGGGCTTCAGGGCCACGGCCCTCCGTCCGGCTGCTGCACCCTTCGCATAGAAACGAAGATCATAGTCGACTCGGGAAAGCCAATAGTAGTAAAGAGCGTTGCCCGGCTCCGACTTGACCAGCCGCTCGATTTCCGGCTTTGCCCAATCGCTGTGGCCGAGCACGACATAAGACATGGCCAGCAGAAAGCGGTCGCCGTCCGACAGGGCAGCCAGAGCTTCCGCCTTCTTCATTGCCACGGCACATTCCAAATAGCTTCCGGCCAGGAAGTAGACGTTCCCAAGGAAGGTGAGCAGCCGCGGCGACTTCGGATTCTGGTGGATGGCATCGATCAGAATTCGTTCCGCACCATCGAAATCCCGCCTTGCCAAATCCTCCGACACGGTCTTTCTGGAAGAGGCGGGCAGCGGAAGGTCTGTGGTGTTTCTTTGCGGAGCCTGACTGAGATCGCGCAAATCTTTGTGGAGCGCTTCGTGTTGCTGCGCTGCTCGCGCAACCGGGCAGAGGAATACCAGTGCAAGCAGCAGAGCTGATGTCCGGAACGGGACAAGTGTTTCTCTTGGCAAGGTAATTCCTTTTCCCCAACACAACAGAAGAGTGGTTACAGACTGAAACCTCCCGGGAAGCACCTCAACCTGGATCATCTGATTCCGGCGCCCCGGAAGTTTTTTCCACGCTTGCTGACGGCAACCGCGTGGCCCCTGGCCTTCGGGCCTCACCGCACAACACGAATCCTGCGCAGGAAGAGCTTGGCCCTGTCCGCGCGTTCTTCACGAACTTTTGCAAAGCGCTTCTGTTGAGCGGCGGCCCGTGCATCCTTCGTCCGCAGGTAAAGAATCATCAGGTTCAAATTGGCGAGATAGTTTTCGGGTTGAAGCGCCAACGCCTTTTGAAACGCTTTTGAGGAGGCCGAATAGTTCTTTTCCCTCAGGTAAACCGTGCCCAAAGCAGCGTAAGCATCCGCGTACTCCGGCCGCTCACGAATGGCCTGTTTGAGATATGCCAGCGCGGCAGCATAGCTTCCCTGGTCGGCGGCAACGCGTCCAAGATAGTAGTTTGCAGCGGTTGACGTAACCGGATTTCTGACCAGGTCCGCCAGGGTGGACTGCGCGGCGCTTAAGTTATGAGCAAAGTAATAGGCTGCTCCCAACGCAAGCCGCCCACGCGGATCGTGAGGTTTCAGCGAGCAATATTTCTTGAAGGATGCAACCGCTTCGTCCACATCAGTCCGCGCGGTGCACACCGCACCCAGTGCATAGTTGTAATAAGCATTATTCGGCTCAAGAGCTACAGCCTTTTTCAGGGATTCGTACGCCTCTTCGTGAAGGTCCAGCTTCACGCATATCATGCCAAAGAAAAAGTGGATGCTCGCATTTTTGGGCGCCAGGTCCCGGGCATGAGCGAGATCTCCCAAAGCCCCGCGATAGTCCCGTTCCTGGTTCGCCACATCCGCCAATTGCATGAGGAGATGCACGTCATTGGGCTTTGCGCGGGCCGCCTCATCCAGCGTGCTTCTCGCCTCCTTGATTCGCCCTGCTGACTTCTCAAGCAAACCCAGCTCTTCGAGCGAATCCGGCGAGGCCAGGCCACGTTGATGCAATCCCTTGAGCAGCAGAATGGCGAAAGAATTGTGATGGTGGGCCGCCAGCGCATTCACCGCGGTCAAGACAACCGCTTCATTAACATCGGGCTGATGGAACATTGAGTCAGCTGCAAGTTTCGCCTGGTCCGGGCTGCCGGTTGCGGCCAGGTCAGCACAGAGGATGGCCAGTGCCCGGGCCCTTTGCATTTCAGGTTCAGGTATCCGCCTCAAGTGTGCCAGGGAGTCTGAAAACAGGCCTTTCTGGAATGCCAGCAAAGCATATTGGAACAGGCCGTCAATGTTGTTCGGATCAAATTGAAGAAGTTTGCGAAAAGTATCCAGCGCACCGGAGAGGCTTTTCGGGTTGCTGGCGCTTTCAATTTCCTGAAGATGCCCCAGATTCAGATATGCCCCGGTGTATCGCGGGCTCAGGGCTATCGCCCGGCGGAAGTCTTGCTTTGCTTTGGCCGGATGTTGCAGTTCCGCCTCAGCCGCACCCAGCAAGTTCCAAAGTGAAGCCTCTCGCGGGAAAACCCTGACACCCTCCAGAAGCAGGTTGCGGGCCCCGGAAACGTTCCCGGCCGTGATCTCGTGTTGCGCGCGCGCAGCGATCTGGCCGGCTCTTGAAGATGAGTTACCCGGAACGGCAGGACGCACCTGCGCTTCCGCGGCAATTACAGAAAGCGCAAATACTAACGCCAGAAGACAGCCGCTTCCGGCAATTCTCGCAGTGTGTTGACCCCGCGTGCGAGGTGCGTGATAGCCTGAAACCACACTCAACCCACGTCGCAAAAAACCGGGCCGCCCGTCTCCAGCAGCGGCATCAGGGCGGCCGGTCTCCTTAACGGCTTCCTAACTTCGAACTGCCTCAGGT
>JBAUWE010000160.1:0-1870 GCA_049583595.1 Terriglobia bacterium | reverse complement strand
TATCCAGGGTGCCAAGGGCTTCAATTGCAATCTTGATGATCCCATTGCCTGCCCGCCGCAGACCGAACGGATCGCTTGACCCGGTGGGGTCCAGTCCCACGGCGAACCCGGCCGCCACACTGTCAAGCCTGTCCACAAGCGCCACAATGGCGCCTACCTTGCTCCGGGGACAGGCGTCTCCCACGTTGGTGGGTTTGTAATGGTCGTAGATCGCGTCCGCAACAGCATCAGGTTCGCCTTGTTCACGGGCGTAGAGCCCGCCGACCACGCCCTGGAGTTCGGTGAATTCCCGCACCATCTGGGTGGTCAGATCACATTTGCACAGGCGGACGCCGCGCAACACCTGATCCCTGGCAGTGGCCTCGAGTGAGCCCTGAGATTCCAGTTCAGCGCAGATTCCTTCCGCGATCGCCGCCATGCGCTCAACCTTCGCGGCGTAACTGCCCATTTTGGCCTGATAGGTCACCTTTTCCAGCAAGGCCTGGCGCGCTTCCAGTGGGACGCGAAGGTCGGCCTCCCAGAAGAATTCGGCATCGGCAAAGCGGGCCGTCAGGACGCGCTCGTGGCCCTCGCGAATCAGCCCTTCAGGATCCCCCTTCAGGTTGATGACCGTGATGAAATTCGGTTGAAGCGCCCCGGAGTTGTTCTCAACGGCGAAATACTTCTGGTGGTCGCGCATCACGGTCACCAGAATTTCTCGAGGCAGGTGCAGGAAACGCTGATCAAAGCCTCCCATGAGGGCGTGAGGCCATTCCGTGGAATGGATAACCCACTGGTGCAGGCCCTCATCCGGAACAGCCTCGAAGCTCCGTCCTTCAAGTATTACTTTAATTTCTGACCGAATGATTTTCGACCGATGCCGAGGATCGATTTCTACCTGGCGATCGCGGAGCTTTGCCGCGTACTCCTCAAAACTCTTCACCGATATGGCTTTCGGACCTGCCACCCGATGGCCAAAGGTTGACCTCCCTGACCGCACTCCGGCAATCTCAAAAGGAATAGTCCGGGCCCTCTCACCCTCAGCGAAAATCGCCAGCAGCCAGCGGATGGGACGGATGAAACGGGGACCCGTTTTTGAAGTCCAATACATGCTCCTGGGAAAGCTGATCCCCAGGATGACTTCAGGCAGGATTTCCGCCAGGATCTCACGGGCAAAGCGTCCTCGCACTTGCTTTCGCAGGCCAAGATAGAGCCCCTTGGGCGTCTCAATTTTGAGCAGCCGGCTGACAGGAATTGAATTCTTTTCCGCAAAGCTCTCGGCCGCTCGTGTAGGCTTTCCATCCTGGTCAAAAGCCACCTTGACGGGTGGCCCGATGATCTCTTCGACTTCATGGGGTTGCCGAAGCAGCACCGCTGGCACTCGCGCCACAAGCCGTCGCGGGGTCGAAAAGGTGCTGGCCGGCTGCGGATCCTGCGGCAGCAATCGAACCCTATGCAGAGTCTCGGTCAGGCGCTCGCCCAGTTGCTGTTCAGCTCCGGCGAGGAAGCGCGCCGGAATTTCCTCAACCCCCACCTCAAGCAGCAGTGGTTCCATACGTTGTTTTTGCTCAGCCGTCATGCCGATTGAACCTCTGCTAGCGGTTTAGATTGTTCAAGATAAACCTGCGCCACGTCGGTTGCTATCTTTCGGATTCGCGCAATCAACGCCACGCGTTCGGTTACGCTAATGGCCCCCCTGGCGTCAAGGATATTGAAAAGATGTGAGCACTTCAGGCAGAACTCATACACTTTGCGAAGCGGAAATCGGGCAGGCCTTTGGCCGGGGTCAGCATTAAAGTAAACCTTCAGCAAACGAGCCGCTTCTGCTTCATAGATTTCGAAGAGTTGGCGGGTTGATTCGGGTGAGGCAGACTCAAAATCATAGAGGGAA
>JBAUWE010000159.1:0-4872 GCA_049583595.1 Terriglobia bacterium | reverse complement strand
CAAAGCCGAGGCCCAGGCACAGCGCCCATCCGGCTGCGCACGCCAGGATGGCCACCCACGGCGCCTTGGTTTTTGGGTGCACTTTGGCGAAGACGCGGGGCAGCATGCCGTCCTCGGCCATGGCCAGGGGCAGGCGCGAATAGCTCATCACCAGCGCATTGAAGATGCCGAACGCGCTGACCATTCCGCCCAGCACCAGCAGCGCGCGCAGCCAGTCGCCGCCCACCAGTCCCGCCACCGTGGCCCAGGAACCGGTCTCAAACGCCGAGGAGGGCAGGCCGGTCATCCAGATTGCCGCAACCGGCAAAAGGTAAGTCAGCGCCACCAGGGTGACGGAGAGGAACATGGCCCGCGGGTAGGTGCGCTCCGGGCGATCCACTCCGCGCGCGATGGTGGAGGCGTTGTCCCATCCCATGTAATTCCACATGGCCACCAGCGTGCCGCCCAGCAGACCCACGGAGGTTGTTACCGGAGGGGATGCCGCATGGGCCAGCATTCCCGCCTTGAAAGGCGCCATCAGCACGATCAGCGCAAAGGGGCCGGCAATCACCAGGAACAGCCAGAAGGATGTGATGCCCACCGCATGGATGCCCGCCAGGTTCAGCGCCGTGCACACCACGATCATTGCCAGGCCAATCATCAGCCCGTGATGCTCCTCGCCTACCCAGGGAACCAGCCGTTGGAGATAGGCGATAAACAGCGTGGGATAAATGGCCATGTCAAAGATGCTGGACGCGAATGACAGCCACACCTCCTGGAATCCCCAGAAGTCCCCGATCCCTGCTCGCACCCAGGCGTAGAAACCTCCCTCGGCGGGCAGGGAGCTCGAAAGCTCGCCCACCATCAGGCTGACGGGCAGGGCCCAGATCAACGGAGTCAGCGCCAGGATGATGATCGCGCGACCGTATCCCCAGCCGTGCACAATGTCTTCCGTGCCGTAAGGGCCGCCGCACACCATAAAGAAGATTGCGGCCACCAGCGGCCACAAAGTCAGCCTGGCAGCGCTTTGGGGGGACTTGGATGAATCGGCCGTGCGGGGTGCGTCAGGAATGGATGCCGTGCCCAATCGTTTCTCTTGTCCTCGTTCGCCAAGGCCGTGCTCAGCGATTCAGTGTGAAGGCCAGAATGCGAAGATTACAGGTTTCTATGTGCCGCGCAAGAAAAATGTATTATCCCACGGCGGACTTCATGCCGCCTGTCAGGAATCGTTGCATTTAGGCATTGCCGAACGTATGCTGGTGGCCTTTGCTGTTGGCTCACTTCGCGCAAATGGACCGCGGGCCGGCGTGTGTCGCCAAACCTGCGTTGCTACGAAGCTCTACTGAGGATTGCAAAATAGGGTGATAACGCTCGTTTGGAGCGCCGCCATCCCCGCGGCACTTTTCAGGGCCGGCAAGATGCCGGCGCTACGGAAGTCCGTCACTCTATAATGGAATCCTCATTCATAAGGAGGTCTTTTACCATGTCCGAACAACTTAGCCGTCGCGACCTGTTGCGCACCATGGCGGCTGCTGCCGCTGCGCCGGCCATTGCTGCACCTTCCGCTGCCCTGGCTGCTCCGCCCCAGAGCGAAAGCGAAAATCCCATGACCCGAATGCTGGCCAGGATTGATGCTGACAAGGATTTGAAATGGAAAGGGTCGCCGCTGGGCAGCCTCTATCCCTTTATCAAGCAGACGCAGGAAGAAGCGACGCAGAGCATGGCTTTCCTGAAGGCGAAGCCCAAAGACCTTGAAGCCTGGAAAGCCCAGGTGCGCGCAAAGATTTTTGACCTGCTCCTTTACCGCCCCCAAACTTTTGAGCCGAAGGCGCGCGTCGTGGAGCGCGTTGACCGCGGCGACTACATCCAGGAATATCTCAAGTTCCACACCACGCCGGATCTCGAACTGGGAGCCTATTTCCTGTTGCCCAAACGCGCCAAATTTCCCGTGCCGGGCGTGGTGGCGCTGCACGACCACGGCGGGTTCTACTACTGGGGCAAAGAAAAGGTCATCCAGAAAGATGGCGAGAATCCCGTCCTCACGCGCTATCGCAAGCAATACTACGACGGCATCAGCTATCCGGCCACGCTGGCCCGCAACGGCTATGCTGTGATCGCCCTTGACATGTATTACTTTGGCGAGCGGCGGCTGATTCTGGATTCCGACATCAAGGAGGGTATCAACACCTGGTCGAAGATGGAGTCGGAAGAGACCATCAACAAAATCAACCATCGCAACGGGGGGAAGGAGTGCTGGGTGGACCGGAATCTGCAACAAGCCGGAATCACCTGGGGCGGCGTGCTCTGCTGGGATGACATCCGCACCGTCGATTACCTGGTCAGCCGGCCGGAAGTGGATCCCAAGCGGATCGCCTGCGTTGGCCTTTCCGTGGGCGGATGGCGCAGCAACTTCCTGGCCGGTCTCGATCCTCGAATCAAGGCGGCGACGGTTGTCGGCTGGATGACCTCGTTCCACCAGATCAATCCCTTTTGGGTCTCGTACACCATTCCTGCCGGCAACGTTCCCGGACTGTGGAAGTATCTCGATTATCCCGACGTCGGCTCGCTGCTGATGCCTGGAGCCATGCTGGTGGTCCACGGCTTGCGGGACACGCTGTTTCCGCCCGATGGCGTCAAGGCGGCCTTCAAAAATCTCGCTACCTGCTATGAAACCATCGGCAAGCCGGAACGCTTTAAGACCTATACCTTCGACGGGCCTCACAGCTTCCCGGCCCGCGCCCAGCAACTGATGCTGGAATGGTTTAACCGCTGGGTTTAACTGGCGCCTTGGACTTTTTTCAGCAACGCGTCCAGATTCTGCGACAGAACTTTTCGCTTTTGCTCTTCGGTTAATAATGAATGTTCGATCCGCGCGATCACGCCGCTGGGATCGTTGATGGTGAAGTCGGAACCAAACAGCACGCGGTCCGGCCCGATGGACTTCATGGAATACTCCAGCATTCCCACCCGCTCATGGCCGGCCCCGGATGTGTCTATGTAACAGTTGGGATTGCGCCCAACCGCGTCAAGGCGATTAAAAATCTCGTTGGCGCTTCCGCCAAAGTGCGGAAAGACGATGGTGGTGTCGGGATATTTCTGAATGATGTATTCCATTTCCGGCAGGTCAGTGGGGACGTCGAGCACCATGCCGAGCTTGTGCACCTGCTGGACCAGCTGGTCAAATTCCTCGAGCGTGTAAGGGTAGGGAACCGTGTAGTTGCAGAGCTCGCCCACCCAGACAAAGCCAAGTTGCTTGCGGCAGTCCTCGACCTCGCGCAAGGCCTCATCAATGAACATCGGGTTCACCACGCAGGCGCCCACAAAACGCCCGCGGTATCGCTCCACGTAGCGCGCGACTTCGCGGTTGCCTTTGATGAATTCCGCAGGGCCCGTGGCCAGCTGGCTGCGCACGGAATTGATGACACCGCGCTCAACGCCGGCGCGACCCAGGTAGCTGACAAAATCTTCAAAGGTTTTGGTGACCGGATACCATTGCCAGACGCTGCCGTCTTCGCTGGGACAGTGCAGATGGGCGTCAAAGATCCGGTAAGGTTCCTGGTTTTTCTTCACCTCCGCCTGCTTTGGCGCGGTGTCGCCGTCGGAGACCGGTGGGTGATGGTGGCCTGATCTTTCCTCGGGCGCGCTGTGCCGTGCTGCGCTGGCAAAGCGGGTGGGCGCGGCAAGAGAGCCAAGAAATAGGAAGCTCTTTTTCAGGAAGCCCCGGCGGTGTTCGTGTTGATGATGATGGTCGTGATGGAAGAGGCTCATCGAAACTCTCCTGGGGGACTGCGAAAATCCTTCGATAAAATTCGGACCGGCGGCGCACACATCGCCCTTTGCGAAATGTGTCCGGCAATCCAACGGTTACTTCATACCGCGCCTGAGTCCTCAATCTCTCCTGGAAACATCTGGTCCGCGTAGCACCACACCCAGTTTTCGCCCGGCTCGATGGAGCGCACCAGGGGATGGCCGCTCGAGTGGAAGTGTTGGGTTGCGTGTCTGTTTTTGGAAGAATCGCAGCAGCCCACGTTCCCGCAGGTCAGGCACAGCCGCAGGTGCACCCAGCCGTCGCCCATCTTGATGCACTCTTCGCAGCCGTGCTTGTCGGTGGTTTCAACTTTGATCTGGTCCAGGTGCTTGCAACTTTCTTCGGCCATGGTGCTCAGCTCCTTTCAAGCAATTTCCGGTTCCACTTTGCAAGGTTGGCGCCCGCTTCATAGGCACTCTGGGCGAATTCCAGTATTGCACCACGCGGCGAGCTGGCGCGGCGCACGTCATCGTACATCAGGACGAACTCGCCCAGCCTGTTGTCGTAATGGGCGGCTGCAGGCCCGACCACCTGCCCGCTGTAACCCTCGGGCGCTGGAGAGGTGTAGGCGTAGAAAGCCGGGCACTTCACGTCCCCGCCGCCCGGCCACCAGCCCACGCTGCTGCACTCGTGCGAGTAGGCCTCAGAAGTAATGATGCCTTTGCGGGGCGGGGCGATCCGCCCGCTGAAGCGCGTGTAGGCCAGGTCAAAGCTGCCCCAGAAGAAATGCACAGGACTGGCTTTCCCCATGTAGCCCGCCCTGAACTCCTCAAACACCATGGACGTTGACAGAAGGATGCGCCACAGGCGGTTGGCGTATTCAGCATCGTAAGACCGGTGCGCCTCGTCCTGGTCGAATGGAATCGGCTGCGGAATTTCCTGCGGCTTGGGGTCGATGGTCGTTTCAATTCCGGCCGCGCTCATGGCCGCGACAAACTCCCGGTAGAACGCCGCCACGGTTTTGGGCTCCAGCGGCAGCGCCTGCTGCTTACCGTAGGAGGTCAGGATCTCCAGGCGATGATCGGCAAAGTCAAACTGGATTTCAAACGCCTCGCCTTTGTAAGGAATTGGCGACGTGGTCAGAC
>JBAUWE010000158.1:0-18178 GCA_049583595.1 Terriglobia bacterium | reverse complement strand
CGCCGGCAACCCCCGGGGGGATGCCAGGGTTCCCATTCGGTCGCTGAAGGACGTTAGGGCCAGCAGAAAGGCCGCCAGGCCAGAAGGGCAACGGCCTTGCGCAGGCGGAAGATTTTGGGAGAACAAGGAAGTACGGATCGAAGGCGGGAATACACAGTTGCGGCCCACGACGGTGGCAAGGCAGGCGGTCTGTGCTCAAACAGCGGGCGCAGACCAGCTTTTTAGAATGCCGCGGCGAAGAAATTCCCGTTTCGCCCGCGCGGTGATATCGCTTTGCATTCGGGGCAGCAGGCGGTGGTCCGAGACATAGGCTTTAATGTGAAGCCGGATGTAGGGCTTCCGGTCGAATCTGTCCTCGATCAGCACAAAAACCGGCTTGCCCGAGTAAAGATAGGGACAAGTATAGGCAGCCTCGGAGCCGATGCGGAGGGCCTCGTCGGGATCGGCATCGGTCGGCAGGTAGAGAAATATTTCCGCCTGGCAGTGCGGCACGCCCGTATTGGAATCGAACACCTGATGGCTGAGAATGTCGGCGTTTGGGATGGTCACTTGAGTATCGCCGAACGTGTAGAGCTTGGTGCTGCGCAGGCCGATATGGATGACTTCCCCATACGCGTCGCCGATCTGAACCAGGTCGCCCAATTGGTACGGCCGATCTCCTAAAACCACCAAACCTCCGATCAGGCTTTTGATGAGATCCTGCGCGCCCAGGCCGATGGCAATTGCCGCTGAACCGATCGCGGCCAGGAAGGTTTCCTTCGTCGGCGCCAACAGATGGAACGAAACGAATATCGCTGCAAACCACAGAACGATCCGAAGAATAGGTTCGGCTCCCTTGGCCAGGAAGCGAAGGCGAGGACCGCGCCGGCTCAACAAATCGAGCAGCCGACTGGCGTAACGGATACAGACCCACGTGAAGAATAGAACGGCGACAACAGAAGTGATGCGGCCGAAGGTGAAGTACTGAAAGATGTCACGCGTTGCCGGGTTCTCACCGAATGGCATGTTCTCTCCTCCTTACAGGAGATTTTGGCGGGCGAGGGCGTCCCGCACGAAACGTCCCGCCTGGGGACACACCCGCAGTCCGGGGCAGGCTGGTTCTGATTCCAGGATCTCGAGCGCCTGAAGACGTTCGAGCCTCCCTCGCGCCTCTTCAATGCCGATGCTGAACACCTCAGCCAACTCCTCAGCGGTGAGGCTGGCGTGCTGAAGAATCGCTTGCAGGGTGAACAAATCGTCCGGTTTCAATTCGGCCTCAAGGCGGCTGTAATTGGGATCGAGGGGCTGGAGCATATGCACGACCGCGCCCTCAATCCGGCCGATACTGCCCAACCAGAGTTCGAGCGCCGACCGGAACAGCCCTTCCGACTGGCGGTAGAGGGCATTGAAGAACAGTTGTTGCGAATTCTGTTCCAGCGCGAAAAATCGGCGTAGGCGGTTGATGCGGGGGTCGCCTGGGGGCCTCGGCGCAAATTGCAAGCGCAGACCTGATAACGTGTGACGCTGCAGGATCGCGTCGATCATGTGTTCCGGGCTGACCGACATGGCGTTCACGCAATGAGAGAAGTTTCGCCCCAGCCCCACCACGGCGTCGAGATAGGAGAACGATGCCTGATTCATACTGAGAATCCACAAGGTCGAGCCGGAAGTGGCGGCCATCAGACGCAAGAATTCGCGCTGGGCGTCGAACCCGTTCATGCACCGGAGGAAGGTTCGCTCAAACTCCTCGATGACAACGACCCTTCTCCCCTGGTTCAGGACGGTGGCCAGGTCTGCTCCGGGCGAAATCTGGAACAGGTCTCTCAAAAACTCAGACATTTGCTCTTGACTGCGAATCCTCCGGCAAAACTGTCCTTGCACGACAGGCACGCCCGTGAACACGGCTCCGGCAGCGCAGCTCAGCAGGCTGGTCTTTCCGCTGCCACGAGCCCCTACGACGAGCACGGTCACACTGTGCCCCGACTGCCAGAGCGAAAGCGCCTGGACCAGACCGTTCATTTCGGTTTCACGGGCCACCAGGAATCGCTGGTCTTTCACGGGCGCCAGGCTGAACAGCCGCTGGTAGAGGGCGGGCAGTTCCTGGCTCCTGGGTCGAACTGCGAGGATCGTACTCAACCGCGCGCGTTCCGTCAGCGGTTCGAGAGTGGGAGCGGCTGGCATTTCCCAACCCAGTTTCCAGGCGGTCCATTGAAAGGCTTGTCCGGCCGCTGTTCGAAAAACGCGCGTCGCCGCCCGGATGGAGCCCAGAGCCACCTTTCCAAGATGCCGGGCAGCGCGCGGCGCACCCTGCCGCATGAAAAGGGCCAGCAGACCCAGGCGTCCGATGTCGAGGGATGTATGCGTCTGGAGCAGGGTCAGAGCTTGTGCGCGGCAAAGACCTGCTTCCGCTGCTGGCTGCGCATCGATCAGAATTTCCTGGCGGTGCTCCAGCAAGGCCAGTGCATTGGCTGCAGCTTCGCGAGGCAGCTTCTTGACCGTTCCGCCCTCCGACTGCCCGGCTTCCAATCCAAACGTCAACACCTGCCGTGCTTGCTCGATATCGCGAATGACGGCGGTATGTTCAGCCTCTCCCTCGCGAAAACCTTCGCGCGTGGCGTCCAGCCCCGCATGTTCAAGCGCATTCAGCAGGACACTTTTGGGATGCAGTTGTCGCCAGGGTTTCCGCCAGGCCGGAATCGCCCATTGAAGCCGTACCGCCTCGATTGAGGCGGGAACGCTGGCCTGGATGCTGGAGCTAAGGCGCTCGGACCAGTCGCGGGCGCGCTGCTCGGCGGAGAGCAGATTGGCTTTTGGCGATGGGAACACTTCGGGGGTGCTCTGTTCGAGCCCGGCGCGGAACCAGGCAATGGCCTGCGTCATCTCCCCCGTGACGTCGTCGTGCTCGACGCGCAAGGATTCCAGCGCCTGGCGGGTCGCCTGGATGGCCTCGCGCGACACGCTGGTGAGTTGTCGCTCAAGATTGATCAGTGCACGCACTGCGCGCCGTTGACGATGCCAGCGGCTGATATTGTCCTGCCACCCGTCGAGGATCTTGCGTTGCCGGCGATCTGAGAATTCCCGCGAGCGGCGCAGCACCGCTTCGCTGAGCAGGACCGGAGAAAGCTCGGCCCAGTGCCGGTAGGAGCGGGCCAGACGCTCGGTGCGTCTTTGAAGAGAGGTTGATGTCCGGGACCACCATTTTTGCTCCTTAGCGAGCGTTGTCTTATCCCGGTCGCCCCCTGCCAGAATGGTCAGTTGATGGCGGCGAAAAATTTGCCATGCGGCCAGAAGATGAAGCCCAGCCTGCGCCAGCCCGCGTTGAAAATCTCTATCGAACCTGAGGCGTTCAGCCAGCTGACCGCAAACCTGGCCCAGGACGATTTCGCGGAGTCTTAGCGGCCGGGGCGATTTAAGTCGTCTGACCCATGCTTTCCGCCACCTCCCACGCACGTCCGGTCCCAGGATCTCCAGAAGTTCCGCTCCCGAGACAGTGATCACGAGCGGCAGTCGGCGTGCCAGATCGTTCATTTCCAACCGGTGCTGCTCGATGGCCGACAGTGTTCTGGCGAGCGGCCTGATGGCCTCAAAGCTCCCGACTGGACCAGAGAAGAGGCGATTCTCCATCTCGCCGAACAGATCTTCAAACGAAGCGGTCTTACCCGGCTTGAGTTGGTTCGGCGTGATCGAAATGAGTTGATCCCGCGATCGATCTATCAGTGACCGGACATCCCCCTCGGTGGCAGCCATCACAGAGACCAGGCGCTCATTGGCGTGCTGGAACCTGACACGAAACTCTCTCCAGAGGTCGGTCGGGGACTCACCCATGTTTAATCACTCCTGGCCTTCGCAGAACGACCGTCGATCATTTTACATCCGAATAGGGCTTGCCGGGTCCTCACGCTACTACTAATTAGAGGCGGATTCACGATTCAGACGACCGAGATCATAGGCGTGTCCTGCTCCGCGTTACGTCCCACCATCGGAGTGCGGAGTGATGGGGCGGGTGGTTTGATTTGCCCGGCCACGCAGGAAGTCAGTCCCAAACATCAACTTGCGATTGATCATGCCTTGTCGTCGGGACTTCAGGAATCGCCTTTTCGACATCGCTGCGGATCAATGGACGCATAACGGGCTATCGGTGGCTTGGCAGCAGGCTGTTCTGTGCGTATGGCTGGCCAGTCGTCAATTTCACCCCGCCGCAGCGGTCTATCACCGCCGGACTTGAAGATGCCAGCCGAGTCCGCGTGGCCGTCGATGTGACGGAAGACGAAATCCGCCGCCTTGCCCAGGCCGTCGAAAAAGTGGCCCAACACCTTGACGGCCGCCAGATCGTCAAAATCATCGTGGTGCCGCAAAAACTCATCAATATCGTGGTCAAATAATTCGTCTCCGTCTGCTTCTTCAGTGACCGATTTGCTTTGCTCGGCCGTTGCCACACACCTTCCCACGCCTGCACCCGCTTAGAGCGGGGAACGGGCTGGCCATTCGTCCCTTTGTGGCCACTTCAGTTGTACAATCTGTTAAAATCGTTCACCGACGTTTCCTTTCTTATTCCATATCATGCCAGGGAAACGCTGGATATAAATTACCGGCCAGGTCTTCATGCCGCACCGTGGAGGGTCATACGTAATGATGTGCTTAAACTGTGGAACAGAGATGATGAACGACGACGTTAAGACCAAGCACGGCGAGATATCCTACGATACCTGCGAAAAGTGCGGAAGCTTGTGGCTGGACGCCGGTGAGCTGGACAAGATGGCTTTTCAGGTTGAAGGAAGCATTGAATACTGCTCACAGGAGAAAGATGACAAGCCAGACCCCAAACCGATGAAGTGTCCGCGGTGCGATAATTCCGATCTCGATCGAGTGCGGTTTTTGGGCTACCCGGACATCATTTTGCACCGCTGCGACAACTGTGGTGGTTTTTGGCTTGACGGCGGCGAACTGAATATTATTGACAAGAAGCTCAAGAAGATTATGCCCGTCACGGGCAAAGGGTTTTCGGATTTTGTGAACAACGTCCACGTGCCTTATTGGTACAAGCGAATCAGAAAAGAGAGCGACGAGACCGACTTCCACGAGGAAGTGATGCCGATTAGGGGAGCCCATGAGGAAGGGGCCACCACCGACGTCTGCCCCTCTTGTGGAACCCATCTTAACAACTACAAAATGTTCAGAATGGGTTTTGAAGGCTGTCCCAAGTGCAAAGGCATCTGGCTGATGAAAGATGAGCTGCGGGAGTTGAAAAACAAACTCCGGCATGGTTCGATGCGCTGGATGAACGACGAAATCGACGCCATAGAAAAGACAAGCGCCAGAGTAACAGAACGCCTGTGTGTGAAGTGCAAGCGGATCAAGATGGTCTCAGTGGTTTTCGGGAAGTCTTCCATCATCATCGACTGGTGCCCGCATTGCCATGGGATGTGGCTTGATCGAGGCGAATTCAAATCATTAACGGACTATTTGTGGTCTGAAGAAGTAGGGATGAAGCCCGAGGAAATAGAACAAGAGGCCCTTGAAGAGCTCAAGAAAATCTGGACCGGCAGCGAAGAGAGCCGGATCGAAAATCTTCGAGACGCGTTTTCCGCATCCGCGGCAATAATGAGCGCCAGCATTTTCGAGCATCCGCAACTGTTCCGCTTCCTGCATTCATTTCCTGGTTAAAGCTTCGTCAGACCACCTTGGGAGCCTGTCGTTGCATGGGCCGCAGCGGCTTCAAGGTCCCTGGTTCGCGGTGGCGCCTCCGTGCCGCCATTCAGCGTCCCTCTGGCAGGACAAGCCCGCCGCTAATTTCCGGGATTGATGAGCGCCTGGTAGGTGGTGGCGCGGGTCATTTCCTCCATGTTGGGCATATCCGGGCCGCCGCCGCCCATCCGCTGGATCATGCCGACAAACACGATGTCGTATTCGGGATCGTCCCAGAACCAGGTTCCGGCGGCCCCGTCCCACAGGAAGGTGCCTTTGCCCACCGGGTTATCGGCCAGGGCCGGGTTGGTAAAGACGGCAACGTCATACCCGTACCCGAAGCCCGGCCGCATGTGCTGAATTCCTATTTTGAACTGGCCGGACATCAGGCTGGGGCGAAGGTGGTTCGAGGTCATCAGCTTTACGGTGGCCGGCGCGAGAATCCGCACACCGTCCAGTTCGCCGCCGTTCAGCAGCATTTGAGCAAACCGCAGATAATCGTGCGCCGTGGAAACCAGACCGCCGCCGCCCGAAGGCATGGTGGGTGGCTTGGAAAAGTCCAAACCCGCGAGAGACTCGGTCTGGGGAACCAGTTGACCCTCTTTATTGGTGGTATAGAGGGTGGCAAAGCGGTCCCATTTATCTTTCGGGACATAGAAGCCGGTGTCCTTCATGCCGAGTGGCTCAAAAATCTTCTCGCGCATAAAGTCGGCTAACGGCATTCCAGACAGCTTTTCGACGAGGTAGCCTTCGATATCCACCGACAGGCTGTAAACCCAGCGCGTGCCAGGCTGATAGAGCAGCGGAATCTTTGCCAGCTTGTCGATCATGGCCTGCAGGCTGGGTGATTCCAGCACCTTGGAGTCGCGATACATCTGGTCCACCGGACTATGGGGCGTGAAGCCGTAAGTGAAGCCTGCCGTGTGGGTCATCAACTCGCGCATGGTGGGCGGATGGTCGGGACCTTCCAGAATCATCTTGCCGCTGGGGTCAAACCCCTTGAAGACCTTCAGGTGGGCGAATTCGGGGATGTAGTCTGCGATGGGGGCTTCGGGGTTCCACTTGCCCTCTTCGTAAAGGATCATCATGGCCGTGCTGGTGATGGGTTTGGACATGGAATAGATGCGAAAGATGGTGTCCATCTTCATCGGAACGCCGCTCGCCAGGTCTTTTTTGCCGAAGGCTTTCGCATCCACCAGCTTGCCATGGCGCGCCAGCATGATGACGGCGCCGGCCAGCCTGCGCTGATCGACCTCGCGCTTGACGGCAGTGTCCAGCCGCCCAAGCCGCGCGGAAGAGAAGCCTTCGGTCTCCGGCTCAACCCTCGCCAGATCGCCCGGCGGGTTCCCACCTTCCTGCGCGTAAGTTCGGCTGCGAGCGCCGCCCAGCAGCGCAGCGGACATCAAGACAAGCATGAAACGTGAAATGGTTCTACTCCTCATCTTTCCCCCTCGATTGATTGAGTGCTTCGGTTCTTCCGCCTGGCACCGGAGTTGCGCTCGTCGCCTTCCGTCTGGTGGCTGCGCCCCGTCCGCACCCCGGGTGGGCACCGCGACCCTGTCGCCCGAGAATATACCCCAAAAATGACGCCGGCACCACCAGCGACGATCTGTAAACCGGCAGGCGTTGGGTTTTGTTTGCAGTGAATGAGGTTGAGGAAGGGAATCCCGGTATTTCAGACGGGAAGACACGCCCGGCAAGACTGAAATAGGCGCTTGAGATCATTGCCCCAACCAGCGCATTTTAAGCCGCAATTCGCCGTTGAAACCTGAAAGGGCCGTCGGCAATCAGGAGGGACCTTGCGGACCCCAATCCTTCTTTTCCCTGACCATCTCCTGTTGGAGAAGTTCTGGATAGCAACCGGCTGAGCTGTCCGAGGTGATGCCGCAGGGAGCCGTTTGGAAACGGTAAAATGACTCGCGAGGCAAGCAGTATAATATTTCAAAGATATCGCCATGATATCGGCTAACATTCAACCTTGTTCACACTTAACATTTCGCCGCGCAACTGTACGCGCTGAGCCGTGTTTCGCCAGGCCTTTGCTCCGTGCTGCGCTCCCCAGGGAGGCTTGATCCGATCAACAATCTGGGCAAGTCTTCCTGTAAGCAGTCGTGAAATCACCCGCACCAGCGGACACCTCTCAACGGTATTGCCGATATAGCCGATATTCATTAGGGGAGTCTGCGTCACCCCATCAACATCACCTTCAGGGATTGCAACAGGGCAGGGGACCGAAGCCGTGAGCAAACAAGGAAAGAGAGTACTGATGAAGAATGCCTCGACTGTTGATAAGCACTTGAAGAAGCAGGCCTCCGCCCGAGCAGCCAAAAAGCAGCGAGCCAGGCCGTCGTCACTCGACGTTCGGGGCAGCAACGGCCAGGTGTATTTTCGGGCACTGAGTGAGAATTCGCCGGCGGGGGAGTACGTCGTCCAGGACGGCCGCACCCTGCACGTGAATCTGACTCTGGCGACGATGTTCGGATACAGCCCTTCAGAACTGATTGGCCAGGACCCGCTCCTTCTGATCCATCCTGACGACCGCCCAACCGTCGCCATGAAATTGAACGACCCCGCGTCAGATAAGAGACGAATCTCTCATATTGAATGTCGTGGTCTGTGCAAGGACGGGCAAACCATCGACATTGAAGTTCGGGGAGATATCCCGATCAAGCTGGGCGGCCGCCCTGCCGCAATCGGAAGCATGCTGGAGGTCACAAGGCACAGGCAGGCCGAGAGGCAACTGCAGAAATTGTCCCATGCCGTCGAGCAGAGTCCGGTGACCGTTGTCATCACGGACGCACAGGGCAACATCGAATTTGTGAACCGGAAATTCACCGACCTCACGGGCTATACCCAGGAGGAAGTTCTCGGTACAAATCCCCGAATCCTAAAATCCCATCAAAACCCCGAGTTGATGTATCGGGAACTTTGGGAAACCATCCTCAGCGGGCGGGAATGGCACGGGGAATTGATTAACAGGAAGAAAAACGGAGAATTCTTTTGGGAAGCTGCGTCCATCTCTCCGATCAGGAATGCGGCGGGCGTTGCTACGCATTTCATCGCCATCAAGGAGGACATCAGCGAAAGAAAGCGGGCTGAGGAAGCCTTGAGGAAAGCGGAAGAAGAATTCCGCAGGCTATTTGCCGAGGCGATGGAGGGTATTTTTCGAGTCTCGAGTGAGGGCAGATTTCTCCTGGTGAATCCCGCGGTTGCCAGAATACTAGGTTATAACTCCGCAGAGGAGTTCATGTCCCTGATCAGCGACTCGGACCGTCAAGTCTGGCAAACCCCTGCGGAATGGCAGCAAGTGGTGAAATTGCTCGAAGAGCAGGGATCTGTGAGGGGATATGAATGTCAATTCCGCCGCAAAGACGGCATGGCGATCTGGGTCTCCATTAACGCCCGCCAATCTGCCGGTCCCGACGGGAAGACCCAGTACTACCATGCCTCATTTGAAGACATTACCGAGCGGCGGGAAGCCCGGGAGGCTCTGGAGGAGGCGCATCGCAGGATCGCGCGATCGATAGAAATCCTGAAGACCCGGTCCGAGGAAATCTCGGCCCTCGGCGAATTCGGGAGTTTGCTCCAAAGTTGTTTGAACACCGAGGAAGCCTACCGGATCATCAAATCGTATTGTCACAAACTATTTCCATTTTTTTCTGGGGGCATCTACCTCACTGCTGCGTCACGACACCTCGTGCAAATAGTCGCCTCATGGGGAGAACCCGGAGTCAGTGCGCCGGACTTTGCCCCGGATGATTGCTGGGCGCTCCGCGGGGGACGCCTGCACTGCGTGACGGAAAAGAACGCGCCCGCGCAGTGCGGCCATATGCCTCCCATGCCTGAAGTCTCCTACTTTTGCGTGCCCCTGATGGCTCAGGGCGAGGCGATGGGGATTCTTCACATTGAGTTTCAGGCCGATCTCGAGTTCGTGCGTGCCGAAGATTGGGAGGAATTCAAGAAGTCGAGCCAGGAGCTGGCGGGCGCCGTCGCCGAACACGTGGCTTTGGCGCTGGCGAACCTGCAACTGCGCGAAGCCCTCCGCATCCAGTCCATCCGCGATCCGCTGACGGGCCTTTTCAATCGCCGTTACATGGAAGAATCCCTGGAGCGGGAAATCCTGCGCGCCAGCCGAAACAACCAGACGATTGGAGTTCTGCTTCTGGATATCGACCATTTCAAGCGCTACAACGACACTTTCGGCCACGAAGCTGGCGATACCGTGTTGCGGGAAGTCGGCCGGCTGCTTCAGCGGCATGTGCGAGGGGAGGACATCGCCTGCCGCCTTGGCGGTGAAGAGTTCGTCCTCATGCTGCCGGGCGTGCCGCTCGCAGTCGCGGGGGAGCGTGCCGAACTGCTTCGCGAAGCCATCCGGGGACTGACCGTAAGTTTCCACGGGCAAACTCTCGGGACCACCACGGTTTCAATCGGCGTGGCGCTCTATCCGCAGCAGGGAAGCGATGCCGTGTCCCTGTTGGAATGCGCTGACAAGGCCCTCTACACGGCAAAAGAGAGCGGCCGTGATCGCACTGTGATTGCCCCGGCTGTCGCCCAGCAGGAGTGATCTGCAGCCATGCCCGGCCCAAAGGGCTGCAGACACGGCCGCCCTTTCGTGAGTTTCCCTTCCAAACGCCTATCCCGGCCCCGCAATCCATCTTGCCTAGTCATCCTGAGCACAACATGTTGTACAATAACTCGGTTATCAGACTATCCCTGCCAAGATGTCGCTGTCTGGCGGAACATTGGAGCAAACTGGAAATATGGAAAGCCCCCGTCCTATTGTTGTCCTTGATTTCGGATCGCAATATACGCAGCTGATCGCCCGGCGCATTCGCGAGATGCACGTCTATTCGGTGATTGTTCCGTGCCACGTGCCGTTTGACGACCTCACCAAAATGGACCCCCAGGCCGTGATTCTTTCCGGTGGACCGTCTTCGGTTTACGACCCCGATTCTCCCACTTGCGACGACCGTGTTTTCCAGCTTGGCGTGCCGATGCTGGGTATCTGCTACGGATTGCAGCTGATGTCCTACAAGCTGGGAGGCAAAGTGGAGCCGGCCTCCCGCCGCGAGTACGGGTTCGCCCAACTCGAGATCACCCCGCCCAGCGAGCTGCTTGCCGGGTTTGAATCGCCCCTGCGGGTCTGGAACAGCCACGGCGACCACGTTGTGGAGGTCCCACCGGGTTTCCGGGTGGTGGGCCGCACGGAAAACGCCATCTCGGCCATCGAAAACCTGAAGACCCGGATGTACGCGGTGGAATTCCACCCCGAGGTCCGGCATACGGCTTCCGGGACGGAAATCCTGCGGAGGTTTGTGGAAGACGTCTGCGGAGCCGCGGGCAACTGGTACCCGCAATCACTGATTGAGGAGACAGTCAGCCGGGTGAGGGCCGAGGTGGGCAAAGAACGCGCACTGTGCGCGCTATCCGGAGGGGTGGATTCCGCCGTGGCCGCCGCGCTGGTCAGCCGGGCCATCGGCGATCAATTGACCTGTGTGTTTGTCAACAACGGCTTGCTGAGGAAGAACGAATTTGAAGAAGTGACGGCGGCGCTGAAAGAGCAGGGCCATTTGAATGTGCGGGCGGTGGATTATTCGGAAAGGTTTCTGACGCGGCTGGCCGGAGTCACGGATCCGGAGAAGAAGCGCAAGATTATCGGAGAAGAATTTATCCGGGTGTTTGAACAGGAGGCGCGCGCCCTGGGCGAGCCGCGCTTTCTGGTGCAGGGAACCCTTTACCCGGACGTCATCGAATCCGTGTCCGTGAAGGGGCCGGCCGCCACCATCAAGAGCCACCACAACGTGGGAGGGCTGCCCACCGACCTGAAGTTCCAGCTGATTGAGCCCCTGCGGGAGATGTTCAAGGACGAGGTTCGGGAAGTGGGCCGGGAACTGGGGCTCGGCGCCGAGGTGATCGGCCGCCAGCCCTTTCCGGGGCCGGGACTGGCCGTGAGGATTCTGGGCACAGTTACCCCTGAGCGGCTACACGTTGTTCGCGAAGCGGACGCGATTGTAGAGCAGGAAATTCGCGCAGCAAAGCTCTACAATGAACTGTGGCAATCGTTCGCTATTCTTTTACCCGTATCGAGCGTGGGGGTCATGGGTGACGCCAGAACGTACGCGTCCACCATCGCCCTGCGGGCCGTGACATCCGAAGATGGCATGACAGCCGACTGGGCGAAAATTCCCCCGAACGTTCTTGAACGGATTGCCACCCGCATCGTGAACGAGGTGAAGGAAGTCAACCGAGTTGTTTACGACATTACTTCGAAGCCCCCGGGAACCATCGAGTGGGAATGAGTGCTTCCCCCTCCATACAGCCCTCGCGCGTCCCATTGGATCCCCGAACGACAAACCGCACTGGCGTTAACGGTTTGCTAATTTCTGAGCCATGTACAGCAGAAGCCGTCGATCGCGGTCGTTAATGTTGCCTAGCAGGCGCTTAACTTTTTGAAAGAACCGCGAATCACGGTCTGCCGGAATCTCCATGGCCAGCTCGTCGGTGCTCTTGCGCTGGGTCAGATTAGGGAGGTCCGGTGGTCTTTCCCCCTCATAAAACAACTGATAGAGGGGGATCTCCATGGCTGCCGCCAATCGCTCCAGGGTCTCAAGAGAAGGCACCGTGTGCCCGTTCTCGACCCGGGAAATATAGCAGCGCAGGAGTCCCGTGCGTTTCTCAATGTCGCCCTGGGAAAGCTTGCGGTCTTCACGAAGTTTCCTCAGACGAATTCCGATAATCATGTTGGCGATTATTCCATATGGTGTAAGATAAGTCAATAGAAATTTCCGTTACTGCCCCGATCCATCCGTACGCAATTTAATACCCACACCTGTAACCAGAATCGCGTTATCTTCGTCATAAAACACAGGAAAGAGCTACTATGGATGCTAGATGGCACACTCTCGACCAGACCCCAGCCAGGAATCCGAATGGATCAGACTTTGCCAGTCTGGGGAAAAGGAAGCCTTTGCGCCGCTGGTGGATGCCTATCAGCGGAGGGTATTCTCCATTGTTTATCATCTGGTCCGGCGCAGGAACGATGTGGAAGACATTGTTCAGGAAATCTTCATGAAAGCTTTTGCGGCGATCGGGAGTTACAATTCGCAGTCGTCATTTGGCACCTGGCTCAATCGGATTGCCGTTAATCACTGCTATGATTATCTCCGCCGGCAACGCTCTTCCAGAGTCACTTATTTCTGGGAAATGTCAGAGGAAGGGCAACGGCACATTGAGTCACACAGCCACAGCCACAAAGAAGGCGGTCTCGACAACGAGGAAAAGCTGGCGGTGGTCGATCTTGCCGGCAAGCTATTGGCTCGCGCCCCGGCTGAAGACCGGGTGATTCTGGCGCTGAAGGAAATTGAGGACAGGTCCGTTGAAGAAATCTCGGAGATTCTCAGTTTGAAAGTGAGCACAGTTAAGGTACGATTGCATCGCGCAAGGAAGCGAATGGTCAGGGATTTTCAAAACTGGCAGGAGGGACGGTGAACCATGCGTTGTGACGCTGTCCGGCAAATTGTTGAAGAAGGCATGGCCAGGACGCCTGCAGTCCAGGTCCATGTGGAATCGTGTTCAGGCTGCAAAGAGTACCTGCGCAAGTGGGAAATGCTCCAGGCAGGGCTGGTTGCGATCAGAGGGGATGAGCCTCCTGATCCCAGCATTGGTTTCACAACCCGGCTGATGCGACGTCTGGAAAACGCTTCGCCGGAGTTTCAGTTCGGCCAGCAAATCGTCGATCAGATTGGCAGACGGGTTGTCTACGCCACGCTCATGGTGGCGCTGATGCTGGCGCTGATTCTCGCGCTGCCCTCCTCGGGGCCGTTCCGCAGTTCCGGAATTTCAGATTCCGTCTTTGTCCAGACCCAGGTGGCCACGCTGGCCAATGAACAGATCATGGGCGTGGACGGGGTGGACACAGGGGACATGCAGGATTCGGTTGCAGCCCCGGCCGGGAACGGCGGCTCAGAGGCACGAGGGACCAGATGAAGCGCCGTTTCTACGTCTATTTCGCCCTGACCTTTATCCTGGGCCTGGCCATCGGCGCCGCCGGCATGTACAGCTACGGCTGGTACACGGGACATTGGCATCAGAGATTCAGCCGCCACCGGGTGGTGGACTACCTTCAGAGGGAACTGTCGCTCTCGCAACCTCAGACGCAGCAACTCCAGCAGATTATCAACAATATGGAGAAGAAGGAGTCCGAATTGCGCGACCAGGTTGAGCCGCAGTTTCAGGCGATTCGTGAGGAAACCCGCGCCGAAACTCGAAAGATTCTGAACCCGCAACAGGTCGAGACATTCAACGCCATGGTCAAACGGTGGGACGCCAAACGGAACAGATCCCGGCGCCCTCCAGCGCCACCTCCCGCGAAGAAATAAGCCCCGGCCGCCTGTGATCCACCGCGGCGACCCGCCGTCATCAAAAGTGCACCTTCAGCGTGAGAACCGTCCGCCAGCGAACCCTGTACTTTGCGTGCTAACATAGTTTTTTGCGACCGGCACGTGGCTGTTGCATTTCCCCGTATCTCCAGGACAGCGATACGTCATAGGGTCCCCGGGACGCGAGCGGGCGTCTGCGCTGATTCCAGGGTGAAGCTGCAGGCCCTGAGCGGCGGTATCGCCACACATTTCCACACACAGAGGCTGCTACGATGCACCTGATTTGGCTATTGATCATTGGAGCTCTGGCCGGTTGGCTGGCCGGCCACGTCACCCGCGGCAGAGGCTTTGGCCTGCTGGGTGACATGGTGGTCGGTGTGATCGGGGCCTGGCTGGGAGGCGCCATCCTGCATGTGTTCGGACTTTACTCCTACGGATTTATCGGTTCACTGGTCACGGCGCTACTCGGCGCTGTCATTCTTCTGACCTTGATTCGCGTCATCAAGAACGCCTGACCCGCCGCGCAAGGCTGGCTGCGCACCGGAACGCTGGGACGGACGTGGGATCCGGGGTTGCGAGAACACCCCAGGAGTCCCAGGCTCAAGAGGCAATCACCCTTCCGTGGGCGACGGCGATGGCAGCCATGTTGACGATTTCTTCCACGTCGGCGCCGCGCTGCAAGACGTGGACAGGCTTGGACATCCCCACCAGGATGGGTCCCAGCGCTTCCGCGCCGCCGATGCGCAACATCAGCTTGTAGGCGATGTTGGCGGATCCGAGATCGGGGAAGATGAGAACGTTGGCGCCACCCTTCAGAGTTGAGAAGGGGTAATCCTCCTCCAGAATTTCCGGCACCGTAGCTGTGTCCGCCATCATCTCTCCATCCACCATGGTCTCCGGGTGGGACTGTTTCACCAGTTCGGCGGCGATGCGCATCTTCTCCGACAGGGCATGGTGCGTGCTGCCAAAGTTTGAAAACGAGAGCATTGCCAGCCGCGGCTCAAAGTTGAAATCGCGCGCCACTTCCGCAGCCAGCAGGGCAATCTCCGCCAGGTCTTCGGCCGTGGGCTCGATGTTCACCGTGGTGTCGGAAAAGAAGTAAACCTGGTGCTTGGTGACGATCACGTAGACGCCCGAGACGCGCCGCACGTTGTCTCGCACACGAATGATCTGCAGGGCCGGACGAATGGTCTCCGGGTAGTGCTGCGCTACGCCGGCCAGGAAGCCTTCGGCGTCGTCCAGGTGGACCATCATGGCGCCGTAATAGTTGGGATTGATCATCTGGTCGCGCGCCTCGCTCAGCGTCACACCGTGGCGCTGGCGGAGCCGGAAATACTCCTCCACATAGGCGTCCAGACGCGGCGACTGTTCCGGCTCAATAATTTCCGGCTCAAAATGCTGGATGCCGAGGTCCGCCAGCCGCGCCTGAATCACATGGTGACGGCCCAGCAGAATCGGCCGGCCGATTTTCTCCTCATTCATCTGATAAGCGGCGCGAATGATCTTTTCGCGCTCGCCTTCGGAAAAAACGATGCGCTTGGGCGCCGCCTTGGCCCGCTGCCGGACGCTTTGCATCACCTCATAGGTACGCCCCAGCCGCCGCGAAAGGGCGTCCTTATATTCTTCAAGTTCGACCTGAAGTCTTGCAACGCCCGTCTGCATGGCGGCTTCCGCCACCGCAGCCGATTCCCAGATCAGTACGCGCGGGTCAAAAGGTTTGGGGATGATGTACTCCGGGCCAAAGCCCAGGCGGCGCAGCCCGTAGGCGCGCAGCACGGAGTCCGGCACATCCTCGCGGGCAAGTGCGGCGAGGGCGCGGGTCGCGGCAATCTCCATTTCATGGTTGATGGCACGGGCCCGGACGTCCAGTGCGCCGCGAAAGATAAAAGGAAATCCCAGCACGTTGTTCACCTGGTTCGGATAGTCGGAGCGTCCGGTGGCCAGGATGACGTCCGAGCGCGCCGCGGTGGCGTCCTCGTAGCTGATTTCCGGCACCGGGTTGGCCAGGGCAAAAATGATGGGCCGCTTGGCCATGGAGCGAACCATGTCCTGCGTGATGCAGCCGGGAATGGACAGACCTGCAAAAACGTCGGCGCCCTTCAGGGCCTCCGCCAGGGTTCGAGCGCTGGTGGCGGAAGCAAGACGCGCCTTGTACGGGTTCATGCCCTCCTCGCGGCCCTCGTAGACAACGCCTTTCGAATCGCAGAGGATCACGTTCTCGCGCCTGACTCCCAGGCTGATGTAATGCTCGGCGCAGGCAATGCCCGAGGCGCCGGCACCGTTGAAAACAACGCGCACCTCGCCGATATCCTTTCCCGCAATCTCCAGCGCATTCAGCAGAGCTGCGCCGGAAATAATGGCTGTTCCGTGCTGGTCGTCATGCATCACGGGAATGGACAGGGTGCGGCGAAGCGTCTCTTCAATCGCAAAACATTCGGGCGCCTTGATGTCCTCCAGATTGATGGCGCCGAAGGTGGGCTCGAGAAGCTGGCAAAACTTGATGACCTCGCCGGGGTCCTGGGTATCGATCTCCAGGTCGAAAACATCGATATCCGCAAAGCGCTTGAAGAGCACCGCCTTGCCTTCCATCACGGGCTTTCCGGCCGCCGCTCCGATGTTGCCGAGGCCCAGCACCGCCGTGCCGTTTGAAACGACGGCCACCAGGTTCCCGCGCGCCGTGTATTCAAAGCTGAGGTCGGGCGATTTCTCAATCTCCAGGCACGGGACCGCCACGCCTGGCGTATACGCCAGGCTCAAATCCCATTGCGTGCGGCAGGGCTTGCTCGCCACAACTTCAATTTTGCCTTTGCGTCCTTTTCGGTGGTAATCGAGAGCGTCCTGCTGATGAATTTCCATCTGGAGCCTCCCAAGGCGAAATGGCAGGATATCTAAGACATCATGACCGGGCACGAACGAAGGAAGCAACGCGCGCTTCAAAAGTCGCTTCCGGTGAACGGCGGATGAGAACAGGGTGCTTCTTCCGCCGAGTCTGGGTCCATGCGGCAGCCGCTCCAAGGAGTGACTGCCACCCCCCAAGTATACATCGGCGCTCAGGCGATTGTTCTCAATGAACGAGCTGAAGGCTTCAAGGCAGGGAACTGCATTGGGTGCGGAAGCCCCCCTTCAAGCCAGCCTAAGTGAACGTACAATTTCCGGCTCCCTTAAACCTGTTTCACCACTGGCCGAATCGGAAAATGAGGCCGGCTGAGACACGCATATCGTTTTGTGTGTTGTTGGTGAATTGGGCGCGAATGTAGTCCACCTGGACAAGACGCAACCAGATATGCCGGGTGCCCCTGACATTGAGCCCACCGCCGAAGCCCATGCCCAAAGCGTTTTCGCTGACGCGCCCGGTCAGAGTCTGAGCCGTGCCATTCACCGTTCCGACAAGAGCGTGCACATAGGGATGAATTCTGGGCAATGCCAGGGTAAAGCGTGGTCCGTAGAGCTCGGTGAACCGTGGGACATAATAACGGTTACCTCCCAACTGGAGGGCGGGGTTGACGCCGTAATGGTTGCTGTAGTCCGCCTCAACGCCCCAGGGGCCCAGCAGGTGCAGATAAGCTTCGCCTTGCCAGCCGTTGGAACTCGATCCCATGTTGGATGGCGCACTGTTCAGCGACAGGTGGGAATAGCCACCATAGAGTTCAACCTGGCTGTAAGCCTTTGGCGCAGATGCAAGTGACAGGAAAACAATGAGGAACGCAAAGGTGAGCAATTTTCGCATAAGGGGATCTTCTCCTTCATCTTCAGCATTTGAAATTTAACCCTTCAAAGCCAGCGATCAAATCCCCCTCATCACGGCTTCATCTATGATGTAACAAAAACCCATGCGGTTGCAATGGCGATCCGGATTTTAACCCTCCGCTTGCGCCCTGCAATGACTGTAACCCGCAGAAACAACAGAACAAAACCTGGCGTTGCGAGAATCAGCAATGAACCTCAGCCGGTGAATTTTGTTGCGACCTCAGCGGCCTCTGCAACACCCATTATCCGGGGCACAGTGGAGTCCAAAGAATCAGACCGCTTTTCTTCAATGTTCCTGACCCGGCCGGA
Organism: Terriglobia bacterium; assembly: GCA_049583595.1. Classification (GTDB taxonomy): domain Bacteria; phylum Acidobacteriota; class Terriglobia; order UBA7540; family UBA7540; genus SCRD01. Next base: position 80 of record JBAUWE010000158.1, on the reverse strand, counting down.
AGCGTATTTTCGCAATGATATCAAGTCATCGCGCTGCTGAAGCGCCCGCAGACATGCTTGCGCAGGAAGAAGGAAGAGGG
>JBAUWE010000157.1:0-2761 GCA_049583595.1 Terriglobia bacterium | reverse complement strand
AACAGAGGTAGAGTCCGTCCTGGCCATTTTCGTGGGACTGGTTGTTCTCCACGATGCCGCGCAAGGCGCCCGTTCCCAGGTGAATGCCCAGATAGGCGTTGTTGTAGGAATCGCAGTGTTCCACCACGGGGTCTTCCACAAACTGCAGGCTGATGCCGTCGCCGGGATAGTTGCGCGCCACCACGTTGCGGACGGTCATGTGCTGGGAGTGGAAAAAGTAGACGGCGCCCGTCTGGCAGCCGCCCAGGATGCCGCTGCCTTCGCGGCTGCCGTCGGCCGTCAGGTCTTCCACTTTCACGTCCTTCACTTCGAATCCGGCGATCAGCGGGAAGGTGTTGAAGACTTCGCCGTCCAATGCCACGTGATAGTCCATCTGCAGGAAGTTATTGAAGTAAAGGGTGTTGCCATCGATGCGTGTGATGGTGCGCACGCTGGGCGTCCATCCGCTGCGCTGAGCCTTGTCAACAACGGTCACGCCCATTCCTGGCCGGAAGCCGCTGGCGTCCTCCACCGTGGCCTTGTACTCGCCGTAGTCGGCGTCAATCGCCAGCTTGCTCTGGACGCCCGCCGCCTTCTTCAGAATCGTCTTGTCGGGACCTTCGCCGCGCAGGGTGACGTGGCTGGGTAGCCGCACGGAATTGGAAAGTGTGTAGGTGCCGGCCTTGATGAGGACCGTGCCGCCCCCGGCTGCCGCCACGCGATCAACGGCCTTCTGGATGGCGACGTTGTCCGTGCCCATCACGTCCGCGTTGGACGGGCCGACGGTGACGGTCATGCCGCCCCCTTGGTGAGCGCTGCAGCCTGGGTAGAGCACGATTCCCAGGAGAAACACACCGGCAACAAACAGCACCGGCAGGCGGGCGATTCCAGTGGATCGCGTATGCATAAACCACTCCCTGTTAAGAAAGAACTCAAAGACATTCGCAACCGAAGTTTACCACAGCGGGAAGCCCGCAGAATGGATTTCTTCCCCGTCCGGTGCGGGGCTTCCCTGCGGGCGAGGGGGAAGGTTTAGCGCGCGGCAGAGTATTACGAGAGTCTGCTGCTGTCCTGACGTGGGGGAATCGATGGCTGAACGGGGAGGAGGGGACTGGAGGCACCCGGACGTACTGCGGGTCATCTTTGGCGAAATGTAAATTGGGGAGGGACCTGGCGGCGCGCGGTTCTATGACCTGGCGCCAGCGCCCCACTTTTTGACGGGTTTCGGATAGGTTCGTTGCACGTACTCCCGAATATCGCCTGAAGTGATGTGCAAGTGAGTATCCGCCGGAGAGTCGTTTGTTTCGTGGTCCAGCTCCTGCTTCAACCGCGCGTAGCACATTCCGGGACCATCCTGAATTTTTACAGGAGGCGAGTGGAGTTCGTTGGTTTGAATATCGACAGTGAATTCACGGCTCCCCTGGGGCGGGTCGATCACATGATAAGCATAGACCCGGGAGGCTGCTTCAATAGAGAATCCGCGATACTGGATGTACATGTCAGGGTCCTTTCGCCGCCCATGCGGATGGCGTATGGGCAGTTCTTGGCAGCGACGGTGGCCTGCCCTTATCCGGCAAACTATGCCTTTTTCGGAGTTGGCTGCGCAGCAGCCGTCTGCCGCTCCGTCTCCAGCGCCTTTCGCAATTCGCGAGAGCGCGTTCGCTGAGCCAGTTTCTCCCTTCGCCGCCTGCCATACCTTGATTTGTCACCATTTCTTTCCGACATCATTGACTCCTTTGCGAGCCGAACGCCGGTGTTCCCGCAGCGCCATGGAGATTTCGGCGCCGACGCGCAAGACGCTCAGCCCGGAACGGGAAATCCCGTGCTTGTGGTTTTACACGAACTCGCTCCCCGGCGTTCGATTGCTGGTGGAAGGGATCGGGATCCTCCGCTGATTCTTCAGTGCCTCTAACGAAATCAAAAACGCCAGCAGGCAGATCAAATCCAGAACGAAAAATATATTCCTGGAGAGCACAACGGGCACTACAGGATTGAACAGCACGGTAATCAGAACAAACCCTGTCGTCCAGACATAATTCGGCCTGGAGAGTGCCTGCGTGGCAACCGTCATGGCGCCCACACAGATCAGGATGTCCAACACGAACTCTGCGCCTGCCGATGCCTGCCAGAATGCCATCAACATTAACGCAGCAACACAAACGACTTTCATGGTTTTCGTAAACATCACATACCTCATAATCTTCCCGCAATCGACGGATTGTTCTTTGCCCGAGAAGGAAAAGGGCGGAATGACTTCCCGTTAACGGACACCCATGGCACTGGAAGAAGCTGCTGCCGGAGCAGTTATCGGGCGGAATGTCGAGTTGATCACTTCGTAGGTCTGGATTGCAGGACGGCCCTCGATGAACTTCTCCAGGGTCTTCTGCAATTGTGGAGGGGTCTCGCGGTTATAGGCTTTCGCGTACTCCTTCTTCGCCCACAAGCTGATTGCCACCGCTTCCGCCCCGCCCGGAACGGCAAGGGTGATTCGGCCGAGAAAGCCTGTCCGTTTTCGAAGCAATGGAACAATCTCGTCCTCGATGGTTCGGGCAAGCTCCGCCAGGAGGTTTGTCTTCAGGCGCAGGGAAACACTTCGCACGAACAAACCAACCTCCTCGGTCATTGTCTAAGAGGTGCGATTGCAGGTAACCCGACTTAGTTCAGGTTGTCTGGAGACTGAAAGGGAGGAAACGTCTCATTAACTAGTCTGGGCGCACGTACCCGGCCTGTCAAGGTAATTCGTTGATGGCAGCGATATTGCCTGTTGCGATGCGGCCTATCG
>JBAUWE010000156.1:0-3134 GCA_049583595.1 Terriglobia bacterium | reverse complement strand
CCGGGGCCGTCCGTGCCTCCCGAGGTTTACGGGCAGGTGGTCCACGCGCGGCAGTGCGGGTCCACCATCCCCAGCTTCAGAGGCTGACGCGGCCGGCCGGCGATGACGCATGGACGTGCCGGTTGTGGAGTGCGGTCGCGCCAGCTACCGCCGTGGAATCGAACAAGTCGGCAGCGGAACTGCCGCACTCCAAAGCCTGCGGTGGAACTACCTAACTTAACCTTACCCGTTGGCTACGGGCAGCCGGACAGGCGCCTCGAGGGTGAAGTCGAGCACGGTTTCACTGGGCACATTGATCTGCTGGCCGTGAGTGAGCACCTGCGCTGCTGTTCCGGCCCCGGCGCCGATTCCGGCCCCGATGGCCGCGCCCTTGCCGCCGCCGGCAATGGCTCCAATGGCCCCGCCGACTGCGGCGCCGATTCCGACCTTCTTGGCGGTGTTCTTGCCGCGCGATTTCCCCCGGACGTCATAACTGCCGGTGGTGATGGCCTGTGTTGAGCCGTTGATCTCAATTCCGGTCAGGGCAAGGCGCAACTCAGAACGCCCCTTGATCTTTCCGGCTGATTTCACCTGCTCAAGCTTTCCAAAAACTCTTGCGCCCCTGTGCGCCACAACGGTCCCATTCACGTCCAGAGGTTGTTCAAGGCTGGCGGTAAAAGTGTCGCCCGCATGATCCGTCCTGGAGTTCACGCTGTCAATCATCCGCACCACCAGGCTTGTGCCGGCAGGGACACGGACGCCGGTTGGCGCCGGTGTGGGAGCTGCAGACGCAGCCGCTGTGGGCGCTGCGGCCGCGGCGCCGGCATTGCCCGCCGGTGCGCTGGCCTGGGTGGAAGCGTTACTGCAGGCAGCGGTGATCAGCCCGCACAGTGCGATGGTGAGCAGTAACGACAAGCGAGATTTACTTTTCTTCATCATGGGTTACCTCCTTCTTTGGCCTTTCAGGGCACGGAACGGAAAGTTAAAAACGATGAAGCGTTCCAGCGCCAGATGAAACCTGATGAACGATTGTGCGGCCGGCCCGGCAGGGACAGTCAGGGATGCGGAAGTCCGGTTACGGCAACGGCGCCGGCCCGGCCACTGATAATGAAATGAGGAATAATCGCCATATATATAATGCCAAAGCATATGTTTCCTTTTTTCAAATGAGCCCCCAATTCCCAGGCCCATCGGCCCGCTGTTTTCAGGATGTACTGATACGGTGCAAATCGCGTGCCAGTCCATGGCTCGAATTGTTATCTCATGCCGTTTGTGTTGGTTAGGGCGTTGGCGAAAAGGAGGGAGGAATAGGCACGAGGAAGAATCTTCACGCCGTGCCCGTAAGAATTTCGGATGCGGGCGGACTCATAAGAAGGGCGGGACTTTGGTGAATTAATCGAGCACGCTGCTGATCCATCCGCCGCCGACCATTTCGTCGCCATCGTAAAAGACGGCGGCCTGGCCGGGGGTGATGGCGCGCTGCGGGCTGGCGAATTCGACAATCGCTTCGCCATCAGCACGAGCTGCCACGCGGGCGGCGGCAGGGAAGTGCTTGTTGCGGATTTTGACGCGCGCCTCAAAGGAATCGCCCTGGTGCGCCGGGCGGATCCAGTTGATTTCTCGCACCAGCAGGCGGCGCTTCAGCAGTTCCTCGTCGGCACCCACCACCACGCGGTTTTGGGCGCGGTCAAGCCCGATGACGTAGAGCGGCGATCCGGTGGCAATTCCGAGTCCCTTCCGCTGGCCCACGGTGTAGCTTCCCAGGCCCTCGTGCCGGCCCAGAACGCGGCCGTCGGTGGTCACCATGTCGCCGGCGGTGTCCTCAATCTTTTTGCCCTGCTCGCTGAGATAGGCGTCGATAAAGCGGCGGTAGTTACCCGTGGGAACAAAACAGATTTCCTGGCTGTCGGGCTTCGCGGCCACGGGAAGATCTCTCTCGCGGGCCATGGCGCGGACCTCTTCTTTGCTGAACTCGCCCAGTGGAAACAGGGTGCGCGCAAGCTGCGGCTGCGTGAGCCCAAACAGGAAATACGACTGGTCCTTGGAAGCGTCGCGCCCCGCGAACAGGCGGTAGCGGCCGGAGTCCGGGTCCTTCTCGACCCGCGCATAATGGCCGGTAGCGATGGTGTCAGCGCCCACCTTGCGCGCCGTGTCAATAAACTCCGCAAACTTGATTTCCGTGTTGCAAAGGCTGCAGGGGATGGGAGTTTCTCCCGCCAGGTAACTCTCCACAAAGGGGCGCACCACGCCCTGCTCAAAGCGGTCTTCCAGGTTGACCACGTAGTAGGGAAGTCCCAGAAAGCCGGCCACGCGGCGCGCGTCATACACATCGTCGAGCGAGCAGCAGCGCCCGCTGGCGCGTCCCGGCGCGCCTTCCTCGGCGCCCAAAAGCCCAGGCAGGCGCCGCTGGTTCCAGAGCTGCATGGTCATGCCGACCACGGCCGGAGGGCCGTTGGGATCAGCGTTCGAATTGTTTTCAGCCAGCAGCGCCGCGGCTACAGAGCTATCCACGCCGCCGCTCATGGCGATTGCAATGGTCATGGGAATCAAAGTTCAGCGCGCCGCCCATCTGTTTGTTCAAGCCCCGGCGGGCTGGGCGCTGACGGCATCTTTTTTGTAATGCGGAGATAGCGAGCGAAGTTGTTCCACCACACGCGGCAGCACCTCAAGCGTGTAATCGATGTCTTCGGGAGTGGTGAAATGCCCCAGGCTGAAGCGAATGGCCGACCGCGCCTGCTCATGCTTTCGGCCGATGGCGGTGAGCACGTGTGAAGGCTCGATGGAACCCGACGAGCATGCCGCCCCGGTGGAACACGCCACGCCCTTCAAATCCATGGCGATCACAAAACCTTCGCCTTCAATGTAATCGAAACTGATGTTGGTGGTGGTGGGGAGGCGCTGTGACTTGTCGCCGGAAACCGTCGCAAAAGGAACGCTGGAAAGAATTCCATTTTCCAGCCGGTCGCGCAACTCGCCCACGCGCTCCATCTCTGCCGCCAGGTGTTCGCCTGCGATTTCGGCTGCCTTGCCCAGGCCCACAATGCCGGGAACGTTTTCGGTGCCGGGCCGCCGGTCGCGCTCATGGTGGCCGCCGTACATCAACGGCCGCAGGATGGTGCCCTTGCGAATGTAGAGCGCACCCACGCCCTTGGGGC
>JBAUWE010000155.1:0-15293 GCA_049583595.1 Terriglobia bacterium | reverse complement strand
ACGGGAAGCTGCTGCGAAACGCCGTAGCCTGGGCTACGAATGAGCCTGCCCCGGTTTCGGTGGAAGGGCCAGGCGTGATGGACCTTTCCGTCTGGACGCAGAAGAACTCGATGACGGTCCATCTGGTGAACCTGACCAATCCCATGATGATGAAAGGCCCGGTGCGGGTGCGCATTCCCGAGGGCCGGCGCATTGCGAAGGTCCACCTGCTGGTTGGGAAATCGGCGGTCCCGTTCCGGCAGCGAAATGACGCCATTGAGCTGGAGGTCCCATCGGTCGGACTGCACGAGGTGATTGCGATTGACTTTGCGGCTTGAATGGCTTGACGCCGGGGACGATTCGGAGTGGAATGGTACGGCCTGAAATTGGCGGAGGAATTCCTACCGTTTGACGAGGAGGCGATATGAACAGAAGGGACGTGCTTCGTTCCGCGGTCGCGCTGCCTGCTTTTGGGGCTGCGTTGTCGGCGGCGGCTGAACAGAAGAAGGATCTGAAAATCACCGGAGTTGAGACGGACCTGCTGAAACCGCCTCCCGGCGAGGCTTATTACGATGCGCTTCAGACCCTGAATGTGGACAAAGGCGCCGTGGTTCTTCGCATTCATACGAACGCTGGTATCACAGGATGGGCCAACAGCTGGTTCGGCAACCGGGGCGAAGGCGCGCGAGTTGTCCAGTCGATTCTTGAAAACGAAGTGAAGCCCGTGATTATGGGAAAAGACCCGGCGTTTCCGCGCCGCATCCGCGCCGAGCTTTGGAAGGCCATGAACTACCAAGGCGTGACCGGCGTGGCGCAGTTTGCCATGGCGGCTACCGACATCGCACTGTGGGATATCCTGGGCAAAAATGCAGGACTGCCCGTCTACAAGATGCTGGGCGCTTACCGCGATCGCATGCCGGTCTATTCGATGTGCGGCTGGTATTACGACAACGACGGTGACCTGTCAAAATTCAAACGCCAGATTTCCGACGCCATGGAACAGGGCTACAAGGCGGTCAAAATAAAAGTCGGGAAGTATTCGCTGGCCGACGACGAACGGCGCATTCGGCTGGCGCAGGAAACGATGGGGAAGGGAAAGCGCTTGATGGTGGACGCCAACCAGGTGTTCGACCGCTCGGAAGCCTTGTTGCGAGGCAAGGTGTACCAGTCGATGGGCTGCTTCTGGCTGGAAGAGCCGCTGCCGCCGGAAGACATGCAAGGCTTTGCCCTTCTGGCCCAGGCGCTGGATATGCGGATAGCCACCGGCGAGAACCTCAACACGAAGTACGCCTTCGCCGATCTGATTGCGAGGCGGGGCGCTGATATTGTACAGCCGGATGACCGCCGCGCCGGAGGCGTGTGCGAGTGGATGGAGATTGCCGCCATCGCCGCCGGCTACAAGGTGGAGGTGGCCAGCCACGGCGGGGGCTCAACCAATTTGAACATGCTGCTGGCCATGCCGAATGCGATCTATATGGAATCCGGCGGCCCGCGGAAAATTATAGACGGAGAAGTTCCGGCGCCCGAAGAACCCGGCATGAGCACCGAGGTCAGCGCTGAAGAGATTCGAAAGTATAAAGTTGGATGACACCCGGGTCACGAGTTCCATTCCTGGCGGCTGGAAGCACTGATCCAACACCGCCGCGCTCGAATCACTTCTTTGCGCCGTGGATGGGATAGCCTTGCCAGACGTATTCGAGAGCTTCGGCCAGGGTCTGCCTTTTCACCGCGTGGTCAACGTGCCCGGCATTGCGCGCAAAAACAAACTGATAACGATATCCCCTGGCGGCAAGCACTTTGGCCATGTCTTCATTGGCAACGACCCAGTCGTGCATGCCGTCGCGCATGGCGTTTGGATTGAAAAGGTCCCTGTCGCCCACTTCCATCCAGATTCGCAGCGGCTTGCGTGGACTGTCCGCGATCAGGTGTTCATGGAATTCCCACGCGCCATGCGGCGTCTTCGGGTTGTAAGGCCACTGCTGATTGATGAATGTGCCTGAATAAGTGAGAACGCGGTGATAGAGCTCCGGGTGGTACCAGGCCATGATCAGGGCGCAGGCGCCGCCGGAACTTCCGCCCATCGTGGCGCGTCCGTCCGGATCATGGGTGAGTTTGACATGGTACTTTGCCTCAACCAGCGGCAGCACTTCCTTCTCCACAAATTCCGCGTACCGGCCTGACATGGTGTCGTATTCCAGCCCGCGTTCGCTGCCCTGGGCGTCGCCACCGCCATTGCCGATGGAAATGGCAATCATCGCGGGAACCTTATGTTCAGCGACAAGGTTATCCAGGGCCGTGAACAGCATCGGGTCGGGTCCGTCCGCGCCGACGATGAAGGGCGCGACCGCGCCTGGCACATATTGTTTGGGGACATAGACCGTCACCCGGCGAGTGTAAGGGGCGGGGTGGCTGGTGGTCACCAGCAGTTTTGCAGGATTGTTGGGATCCGGTGTGCCAAACGTATTCGGGTCGCGCGCGATGCCAGGATAAAACGTGCTGCCCGCCGAATGCATGGTGAACTCATACACCGCTCCATGCGGCACGCTCTGGCGCTCCGCCAGTTCCGGTGCGGGATTGTGGGTAGGCCCGATGATAAAGTTTCCGTCCGCGGTCGGCGGGGGAACCTTTCCGTCGGGCAGTTCTTTGGCCGAGACGTAGCCGGGCGTGTGGGGATTTCGCGTTGGTGGCGTCGGTCTTTTCGCCGGCCGCCCCTGGGCTGATGCCATTCCCGACCCAGCCATGAAGCCGATCAAAAGTGCCAGGCGTCGCAGTCGATACACGGGGATTCCTTTCGGTCTTTGCGATGTCTGATTCCTGCTGGCAGGGAGTGAATACCAGCATCTTTTCCCGATACGCCGAAAGCAGGCGCACCCCCCTGAGCAGGCAGGGAGAATATACCACTGAAGCTCGTGTCAAGGAAGGCTGGCTGGTGTTTGCCCGCCACTTCAGTATGATTCATCCAGAAAAGTGCACTTAGAGAACCGCTAAATGGGCTGTCAGCGCCGCAACCAAAAACAAGCCGGGTATCGATTACCGTGGGCCGGGATTGCAGGCTATAATAGGCGCCCAGGGAGGTTTTGCTATGATGACTCGACGTAATGTGCTGAAAGCGATGCTGGCTGCCGCTGGAGCCGCCGGCACTACGGACCTGCTTGCCCAAACTGCTAAAACTCCCGGTGGCCTGCCCAAAGGTTACCGCCTGGTCTGGCAGGATGAATTCAATGTTGACGGCCGGCCCAATCCAAAGGACTGGACTTACGAACACGGCTTTGTGCGCAACGAGGAATTCCAGTGGTATCAGCCGGAGAACGCGTCGTGCACCGACGGGAAATTGATCATCGAATCGCGGCGGGAGAAGAAAATGAATCCCAATTATCGCAAGGGCAGAAAGGGCTGGCGCTCCAGCCGCCGCGCCGCGCAATACACTTCGTCAAGCCTGACCACTCGCGGCCTCCACAGCTGGAAATATGGTTATTTTATCATGCGCGGCCGCATTGATACGCGCCCGGGCATCTGGCCCGCCTGGTGGACACTGGGAGTTTCCAAGCCCTGGCCCGCCAACGGCGAAATCGACATCATGGAGTATTACCGCGGAGACGTGAAAGCCAACGTTGCCTGGGAGAAGGCCGACGGCAAGGCCGACTGGGTCAGCACGTCCAGGCCGATCAAAGACTTTCACGATGCGGACTGGTCCCGGAAGTTCCACCTCTGGGCCATGCACTGGACGCCGGAATTCATCCATCTTTACCTTGATGGCGCGCTCCTGACCTCTGTGGATCTTAGCCGCACACTCGACGCACTGCACAACGGCTTCAATCCGTTTCACCAGCCCGTCTATATGATTCTGAACCAGGCCATCGGTGGACATTCCGGCGGCAACCCGGAACACACGAAGTTTCCCTCCCGGTTTGAAGTGGACTACGTGCGCGTGTACCAGCGGCCGGTATAGCCTTCCCGGAAAGTCAATCGCGTTCCTGTTCTGATACGATCGGTGGTACGGTTGAAATGTGGCGGGCCGGGAAGCTGATAACCTTTTCTCTGGTAGAATCTGGTTTGCAAGGTTTGAACGCAACCGATAGAATGCTCGTTTGGGAGGCGGGTGCGCCCGTCGCTTCGATATATGTCAGATATTCTCGCGATTTACCCAGGGTCCTTCGATCCGATAACCAACGGTCATTTTGATCTGATCCAGCGAAGCAGCCGGATTTTTGACCACTTGGTTGTTGCCCTTCTGACGAATGCTGAAAAGCAGCCGCTTTTCAACGTCGAGGAGCGCGTCGAGATGCTGGAGGAAGTGACGCGCGACATGAAGAACGTTTCTGTGGACACGTTCAGCGGGCTGCTGGTTGACTTTGCGGTGAAGAAAAAAGCCCGGGCGATTGTGCGCGGAATCCGGGCGTTTTCCGACTACGAATACGAAATCCAGATGGCCCTGATGAATCGCAAACTCCAGCCGAAACTGGAGACGATCTTCCTGATGCCGGCGGAATCGTATGCGTACGTCAGCTCGAGGCTGGTGAAGGAAATTTCCGGGCGCGGAGGGTCTGTGAAGGGCCTGGTGCCGCCCCTGGTGGAAAGACGTTTAAGGAAGAAAATCGTTTCAACGATAGACGAGGTTTGATGCCATGGAACTTTCAGAACGCATTTCACGTATTTCGGTCTCATCTACTCTGGCCGTTGTCCAAAAGGCAGCCCAGCTCCGGGCGAGCGGCGTGAGTTTAGTAGACTTCGGGGCGGGCGAGCCTGACTTTCCGACCCCCGACAACATCAAGAACGCCGCGATTGAGGCGATCCACCAGAACTTTACAAAATATACGCCGACCAGCGGCATCAAGGAACTAAAGGAAGCCATTGTCGAGCGCCACGCCAAAGACTTTGGCTCCAACTACAAGCTTGAAGAATGCCTGGTGACTGTGGGTGGAAAACAGGCTATCTTTGAGGCCGTCGCAGCCACCATCAACCACGGCGATGAAGTGATTCTGGCGGCGCCTTACTGGGTGTCCTATCTGGACATCGTCAACTACGCCGGCGGAAAGCCGGTGATGCTCCAAACGCGAGAAGCGGACAACTTTCAGGTTCGTGCCGCGGACGTGGAAAAACTGGTCACGGCGAAAACCAGGTTGATCATTGTGAATTCACCGAACAATCCGACGGGCGCCGTGGTTCCGGACGAGGAGATGGAGAAACTGCTGGAGCTGGCGAAAAAGCGCAACGTTCTGCTGATGACGGACGAGTGTTATTGCCAGTTCCTTTACGACGGCCGGAAGCCGTTTTCACTGGGGCATTTGGGCGACCGTGAGCATCTGATCATCACAGGATCGCTCTCAAAAACCTACGCCATGACGGGATGGCGGGTCGGCTTTGCGCTGGGCGCGAAGAGCCTGCTGAGCAACATGCTGAACCTGCAGAGTCATTCGACCTCAAACGCCACATCGATTTCTCAGAAGGCGGCGGTTGAAGCTTTGCGTGGGCCGCAGGATTCCGTCCAGGCAATGCTGGCGGAGTATCAGCGGCGCCGGGACAAGATTGTGGCCGGGCTGCGGGCCATTCCCGGCATTACCTGCGCCATGCCGGAGGGCGCGTTTTACGTCTACCCGAATGTGGGCGCTTACCTGAAGAAGGATGGGGTAGCGGACTGCAAGGTGCTGGTGGACCGGCTGCTGGAAGAAGCCCACGTGGCGGTGGTGCCGGGACCCGGCTTCGGCACCGACGAGCATGTCCGGCTTTCCTACGCGACTTCGGTGGAAAACATCGAAGAGGGCCTGCAGCGAATGAAGAAATTCTTCAGCGAAATGTAACAATCTGCTGGGGAATTGAAGCTGGGTTTTGCAGCGCCGCCCCCGGGCGGTCGGGCTTTTCAATTGAAGGCGCCGGGCTGCCGTCCGGCGCCGCCACACCACGTGAGCAGGAACCTGTTCAGCGCCCTGCGATGCGACCTATGCCAAAACTCAACACGCCACTCAAGCTTTCACCCATCTTCAAACCGAAGATCTGGGGAGTGGATGAGCTGACTCCGCTGTTTGAGTGGCCGGCGGCTGGGAAGATTGCGGATGACCGTGGAGCTTCTGCCCGGCCGGGTGAGGAGAACCTGATCGGCGAGGTGTGGATCACGGACGAAAGTTCACAGATCTTGAATGGCCCTGTATCCGGACTGACTTTGGGCGAGGCTTCGGCGAAATACCGCAGCGGGCTGAACGGTGCCGACTGGAAAGACCGCCGATTTCCCATCCTCTCCAAATACATTTTCACCAGCGACTGGCTTTCGCTCCAGGTGCATCCGGACGACCGGTACGCGCGCAAGCATGACCCGGGCAACCTGGGTAAGTGCGAGATGTGGTACATCATTCACGCGGAGCCGGAGGCGGAAATCCTGCTGGGGATGAAGCCCGGAACGACGCTGGAAAAGCTAAGGGAGGCGTGTGAGAGGGGCAAAAGCAAGGACCTCCTTTACCGCTTTCACCCCACGGCGGGCGAAGCAATTTTCGTGCCGCCCGGGACCGTCCATGCGCTGGGCCCCGGGCTGGTGATTTTTGAAGCCGAGGAACACTCGGACATGACCTACCGGCTGGACGATTTTGGCAGGATGGGTCTTGACGGGAAGCCGCGTCCGCTTCATCTGGAGAAGGGTTTTGGCGTGATCACCCCCGAAGCGCCGCCGCTCCGAAGCCTGCCTCGCTGCGTGGTTCTTGAACCCTTTGGGTCCCGGCGATACATTCTTGCCTGCCCACACTTTGCCGTTGAGGAATTGAGAGTGAGAAAGACAGGGCATTTCAAGGCGTCGGTGGAACATGCGGAGATGCTTTCCATCGTCGCGGGCGAAGGGCGGATGGAAACCGGAGCGGGATGGATGGGTTACAGGGCTGGTGATACCTGGGTGGTCCCGCCGGGAGCAGGGCCATACCGCGTGTCGCCGGTGGAAAAGACGCGGGTCCTGAAGTTTTATGTGCCTGACCTTGAGAAGGATTTCAAGCGACCGCTTTCCCGGCGCGGGTTCAAGGCCGGGCAGATCAGGAAAATCCTATTTGACTAGAGACTGATGAGAAAAGTGCTGAAATCGCCCGGGTCCCTCTACGATCACGTTTACGTGGTGATTATGGCCGGCGGCAGCGGAACGCGCTTCTGGCCGCTGAGCCGGCGCAAAACGCCCAAGCAACTGCTGGATCTGTTTGGAGGCACCACGCTGCTTCAGCAAGCGGTGGAGCGCGTCAAGGGAATGGTGCCGCCGGAACGGATTTATATTTTTACCAACAGCATCGTGCGAAAAGAGATCGTCCGTCTGCTGCCGAACATCCCCGAACGCCAGATCGTTGCGGAACCCGCGCAACGCAACACCGCGCCGACCATCGGCCTGGCGGCCAATGAGATTCTGCGCCGCGACTCGGAAGGTATCATGGCCATCCTGCCGGCTGACCACGTAATTCGCAAGCCGGGCGCCTTTCGCAACGCGCTGAAGGCCGGCTGCCGCTGGGCCGCCGAGGAAGGCCGTTCGGTGGTTCTGGGCATTCAGCCGACGCGTCCGGAAACCGGTTATGGTTACATCCGGCTGGGCGGGACCGAAAAGAACGCGGGAAGGGAAAAGATGTTCCGCGTGGAGAATTTTACCGAGAAGCCCGGGCTTGCCGCCGCCCGTTGGTACGTGGCCTCCAGGCGCTATCTGTGGAATGCCGGGATGTTCGTGTGGCGCGCTTCAACGCTGCGTGCCAATCTCCACAAGTTTCAGCCGGCGATGGCGGCCGGCCTTGAACGGATTGCCGAGGCAGGAGGGATTGACAACCCTCGCGCGCTGAAGCGCCTGTTCCCGCGGCTCGAAAAGATTTCCATCGATTACGCCCTGATGGAAAAGATCGAAAATGTGTTTGCCGTGGCGGCTGATATCGGCTGGAGCGACGTGGGAAGCTGGGCAGTGGCTTATGACCTGAGTGCCAAGGACGCAGACGGCAATGTGCGGCCCGAAGATTCGCTTTGTCTCGATTCCAGGGGCAATATGCTGGTGGGCGAGCGGAAATACTTTGTGACCATCGGCGTGGAGAACCTGGTGATTGTCGAAACCGGTGACGCGCTGCTGGTTTGCGCGCGGGAGCAATCGCAGAAAGTGGGCAAGGCCGTGCAGGAGCTTGAACGGCGGGGCAGAAAGAACCTGCTGTAAGGTGGAGGTTGTTCTGACGGAATCGACTGAGCAGATCAAATTCGGGACCGACGGATGGCGCGGAATTATCGGCGATACATTTGTTTTTGCGAACGTGCGGCGGGTGGCGGCGGCCATCGCCCGCTATGTTTGTCAGGAAGGCCAACCCGAGCTCGGACTGGTGGTGGGATATGACACGCGCTTCCTTTCCGTGGAAGCCGCCCGCGAAGCCGCCCGGCAGGTTGCCGCGGAAGGCATCCCGGTGCTGCTGGCTGACCGCGCCACGCCCACGCCCGCCGTCAGTTATGCCGTGGTGGCTCGGAAAACCGCCGGGGCGCTGATGGTGACCGCCAGCCACAATCCGTATGTCTGGAATGGTATCAAGCTGAAGGCCCCTTATGGCGGGTCGGCTTCTCCGGACATCATGAAACGGGTTGAGACGTACATTCCCGCGCAAGATCCGGCAAAGGATCGCACTTCAAAAGCAGTCGCCGCGGGGATTGAAATGGCCGATCTGGTCAGCCCCTATCTCGATCGTATCCAGACACTGGTTTCGCTCGACCGTATTCGAGAGAGCGGCAGAAAGTTTGTGATCGATCCCATGTTTGGCGCGGCGCGTGGATGCCTGGCGCGGGTGTTTGAAGGTGCCGGTATTTCCTTTTCTGAGATTCACGGCGAGCACAATCCGCTGTTTCCGGGCATCAACCCCGAGCCCATTGATCCGCATCTGGCGGAACTGAGCAAAGCCGTTGTGAAGAATAAGTCCGATGCCGGTTTCGCGACGGATGGAGACGCCGACCGCATCGGGGCCGTGGACGCCCAGGGCAACACGGTGGATTCGCACAAAATTTTCTCCATTTTGCTGAGGCACCTGGTGGCGGAGCGTGGAGAGAAGGGCGAGGTGGTGAAGACGGTTTCGACCACCCAGATGATTGACAAGATCGCTGCGAAGTACGGCCTGCCGATTCACATTACTCCGATCGGTTTCAAGTACGTCTGCGAACTGATGCTGTCGCGAGATATCCTGATTGGGGGCGAGGAAAGCGGTGGGATTGCGGTGCGCGGGCATCTGCCAGAGCGCGACGGCGTGTTGAATTCGCTCTACCTGGCCGACATCATCGCACAGAGGGAGAAAGATCTGGGTGAGCTGGTCCATGAACTTGAACAAGAATTCGGCCCGCACTATTACCGCCGGGTGGACCTGGAAATCGATAAGGGGGACGCGCAGCGGGTGGTGGAACTGGTCCGCGAGGGGAAGCTGAGTTCTGTTGCCAATTTCAAGGTGCTTTCCCTGGATGGCCGCGACGGTGTGAAAATGATTCTGGGGGATTCCATGTGGGTCCTGGTGCGGACCTCAGGAACGGAAAACGTCCTGCGGCTCTACGCCGAAGCGCCTTCGAAGGAACAGGTGACCGCCCTTCTGGATGCCATCGCTGATTTTGCCCGCCAGCAGTCGCGCTAGTTGTTTTGCCGAATGTTTTTAGCCATGAATGAAGCGCCGCGTGCCAAAGCCTACCATCGGGCCGGCCGGATCCTCGGGATCGTGGGATTTGCCCTCGATCTCGCCCTGCTGGGTGTACTGATTTTTGGCGGATGGACAACAGCCCTGCGGACTTTCGCGGAGAATGTGACGTCGCATCCCGCCCTCGCCCTTTTGATCTACCTGATCCTGGTCGGACTAATTCTCCAGGTCCCAGGCCTCCCCCTCAATTATTTGAAAGGCTACCGGCTGGAACACCGGTACGGGCTGTCAAACCAGACGCTTTGGAGCTGGGTCAAGGACCAGCTGAAAGGATTGACACTGGGTGGAACGCTGGCCGTCGTGGGTGTGGAGTTCATTTACTGGACCATGAGGAACTGGCAGGGTGCGTGGTGGCTCATATCCGCCACAGCGTTTGTTGCATTCTTCGTTCTGCTGGCCAACCTGGCTCCCGTGCTGCTGTTTCCCATCTTCTTCAAGTTCAAGCCGGTGGAAGATGAGAACCTGGCCGGACGCCTGATGGAGCTTTCGCGCCGGGCGGGCACACGGGTGCGCGGCGTGTTCGAATGGAAGCTGAGCGAAAAGAGCAAAAAGGCCAACGCGGCGCTGGTGGGGCTGGGCAACACGCGGCGCATTATTCTCTCCGACACGCTGCTGGAACAGTTCAGCACCGAGGAGGTTGAAGCCGTCCTGGCCCACGAATTCGGACACCACGTTCGCCACCACGTTTTTCGCATGATCGTTGTCCAGGCGGTGACAACATACCTGGGGTTTTATCTTGCCAATGCCTGCCTGCTGAGGTGGGGACCGGCGCTCGGGTTCAGGGGAGTGGCGGATTTCGCAAATCTGCCCCTGCTGATTCTGGTGAGCATGGGACTTTCCCTGGTCCTGCTGCCCTGCGTGAATAGCCACTCGCGCTGGCTGGAACGGCAGGCGGACGACTACGCCCTGAAGACGATTTCGAGCAAAGCAGCCTTTATCACCAGCATGGAAAAACTTGCCGAGATCAATCTCGCCGAGCGCCGCCCTTCGGCCTGGATCGAATTTATCTTCCACTCCCACCCCTCCATTGAAAAGCGCATTGCTTACGCGCGAAGCGTGCCGGTGTAGCGCGTTTTCAGATGGAGTTCTTTGCAGGCGAGCGTCCCCGATGACCTGTCAATGGAAACGCTGACACGTCCTGTGGATGAAGGAGACTTTTCAGGTTTTGGGTTGGGCCTGGGGCAGGGACTTCCAGACGGCATCCAGAACGCCGTTCACGAATTCGACGGAGTCTTTGCTGGCGAAGCGTCGCGCCAACTCAAGTGCCTCATTGATGACTACGGTGCCGGGGGTTTCCGGATGATGAAGCATTTCATGGAGCCCCATCCGCAGGATGTTGCGGTCTATGGCGGCCATTCGCTCTGTGCGCCAGTTTTTGGCGTGCTGGGCGATGGTGCGGTCGAGCGCGTCAACTTCACTGACGGTGCCTTCAAATAGGCTGCGCGCAAAAGCGTCAACGTCGGGCGGGAGATTGCGTCCCCGCATGAAGGTCAGGAGAACGTTGGCTGGAGGGTGCTGGCCCACCTCCCACTGGAAAAGCATCTGCAGCGCTAACTCACGAGATTTTGTTCGAGAACCCATCGGTCGACCGACCCTTCACGTTTTTCCGGCTTGAGGCCACCAGTATATCTACTCGCCCTTGAACTGCGCCGGGCGTTTTTCCAGGAACGCCCGCGTCCCTTCCTTCATATCCGAGGTTGCGCAGCAGAGGCCAAACAGGCTGGCTTCCAGCTGCTCACCATCTGCTTCCGTCATTTCCACCCCGCGATGGACGGCCTCCAGAGCATACCGAACTGCAACAGGCCCGTTGGCCAGAATCTTCTGGATGGCTTTCTCGACGGCTGGGATCAGCTCGGTCAGGCTGACCACCTGATTGGCCAGTCCAATCCGCCAGGCTTCCTGTGCGCTGATGGGCTCACCTCCAAGGATCATCTCCAGCGCACGGCCCTTGCCGACCAGGCGCGGCAGGCGTTGGGTTCCAGCGTAGCCGGGGATGATGCCGAGCCTGACTTCCGGCTGGCCAAAGCGGGCGTTGTCGGAAGCGATGCGGAGCGTGCAGGCCATGGCCAGTTCGCAGCCGCCCCCCAGCGCGAAGCCGTTGACGGCGGCGACGACCGGTTTTCCCAGGTGTTCAATCCTGTGCATCAGCGCCTGTCCCCGCAGCGCTGTCTCGCGCGCCTCGGTTGGCGTGAGTGCGGCCAGTTCATTGATGTCGGCTCCGGCGACAAAGGCCTTTTCGCCTGCCCCGGTGAGGATTACGGCACCTGCTTCGCGCGCCTTGCCAATCCGATCAAAGCAATCAGTGAGTTCCTGTATGCACCTCTGGTTGAGCGCGTTCAGTTTTTGCGGCCGATTGACCGTCACATAGGCGATGCGTGCACGAATCTCGTAAAGCAACGTTTCGTAACTCATCCCGACACGCTCCCTATGAACTTAAGAAGTTCCACGACCCTCTTCAAGGTCGTGGGACGCCGCGCAAGGAATCTTGCAGCGCTCGTCGATTTGCTTCACTCCTATGATAGCAGGAAGGCGGGTTTTCGTTCGGATGGCGCGGTGGTTTGCGCTGGCTGGCAGACTGATACAAAGGGAGCTGTGCTAGCCTTCAAACCTGGAAAGCAGAATGGCGGCCTCCGGTTGTTTTCGCAGGGTTTCCATGGAGGTTTCAAGCCGATTGACCACTTCGGTGACGGCGTCTACCGCATCGAACCCTGGACCGAGGAACAGGTCACTGACCGCGGCACGGAAATGGGGTGGGACATCAGCGTCCATCTTGATCTGGCCCAGCTGTGCCTGCAGTTTTTCGATGACGACCCGGGAATGGGTGAGCGGCGTGTCAGGAAGGCACAGGGCCAGGGTGTAGGGCCCGTAACGGACGGCGATGTCGTTTTGGCGCACATGGGATGAAACCGTGCTGCCTACCTGTCGGATGTAGGATTGCATTTCCGCGTCGCCGAGTTTTCTGGAGAGGGTGGCCGCATCCACCGGTTCCATCAGGCAGACGGAGAGCGAACGAGACTGCTCCTCCGCACGCAGAGCTTCTGCCAGCAGGCAATCGAGGTATGAGCTGCGGGGCAGGAGGCCCGTTGCAGGGTCAGTTCCAGCCAGCGAGCGGACGAGGCGGCGGAGCCGGGTGCTGTTCAAGGCGATGGCCACCTGTGAAGCGACGGTCCTGGCGAGCATCTTTTCAATATCCTTCCAATGGCGGGGGACCTGGCACTGTTCTAGCAGCAGCAACCCAGCCATCTCTTCCTTCTCGATTAAAGGGGTCGCCAGAATGGAAGATATGCCCATCTGGAACAGTTGTTGCGCGATGGGCTTGAGTTCCGGGCAGGAAAAAACATCGTCGACCATCCAGCCTTCCGGAGCAAGGGCAGGCAGTTGCATCAAGAAAGCGCAGACCGTGAGGGCTGCATCGGGGTCCGAAGGCGCCAGGCCTGGAGCAAGGTATTCGGCAGTGAGAGCGGTAGATTCAGGCGGCCCGGCAGCGATCCAGCAACGGCTTGATCCTACGATCCGTCCCAACTGCTCTGCCGCGGTACTGAGGACGCGCTCGGGAGTTCCCTGGCGGTGGATGACGGTCGTGATGGAGGACATTGTTCCGAAGTCCTCCAGGGGCAGCTGGGCCGCCTCGCCTTCGGGTCCAGCGGCTTCATCGGAGGGCGGGTGCGGGGCCGGGGTGGGTCCTAAATCTGCTGCTTCGAACAGTTCCCTTAAAGGCACGTTGTCTTCATACGCTCCGGGATAGACCCTGTCGATCCGCTTGAGGACCTCCTCCAATTTTATGCTCAGATGGTACCGATGGTACATCTCAGCTTCGATGATCAGGTCCTCGATCGTTGCCGGCGTTCCTGGCGCCGGCTCTTCCTCGGGTTCCGAAGGGCGACCTGGGACAAAACCGCGTCCACCTCCTGGAAGGGAAATCCGCCCTGCAATGTTTTTGTACCAGATCGCGTCAATGTGCCCTTCGAGATTGAGCAGGCGGTCGGCATGTGCGGCCCCATAGGGATCAACATCGAGAATGTTTTCCAGCGTTTCAGCTGCCTTGTCGTATCGCTCGCCGGCAAGGTAAAGGTTAAGCAGCCTTGCTAAAGCCAGCCGCAGATCTCCGTCGCGATTGAGCTCGTTGTAAAGCGGGGGAAGTAACTCCAGAACCTGAAGGTTATTTTCGTCGGCGTGATAAATCTGTTCAGCCAGCACAAGGAATTCATGTTTTTTCCCCTGCTGCCAATACATCTGTTCCTTGATTCCTTCCAGAAGGCTGAGGGCCCGCGCCGTCTCCCCAGTGCTCAGCAGACCCCGGACAAGTTGTTCCGTAAGGCGAATGGTCTCTGGATGGTCCCGGTAGAGTTTCAGGCAGATGGGCTCTGCCTTTGTGTATTCGCCCACTGCCAGATAAGCGTCGCAGAGGAGCTTTAAGGCCGTCGCATCGTCGGGCTTTGCCTGGGAAACAGGCTCCAGGAGCGTGATAGCTTCGACCGGACGATCGCGGAGAAGGTAGACTTCAGCCGCGGCAATGCATCCTTCCGTGTTGGAGGGGGCCATCTGGTGAGCACGATCAGCCAACTCGGCCCAACGACCTTCGTTTCCATTCCTGCGGGCGATGTCTGCCGCCCTCAGCAAGGCCGTGGTCCCGAGCTCCAGCTTGCCTGTCTCCCGAGCCACCTCTGCCAGTTCGGTGTGGGCTTCCAGATTGTCGGGTTCCAGGTTGACCAGGTGTTGCAGGCAATCAAGGGCCTCGATGGCATCCCCGTTGCGGCGATAGGCCGCTGCAGCTTCGCGGAAGACGTCTACAGCTTCAGGCGTTTTGCGTGATTGCTCAAGCAGCAAGGCCAGTTTTACCAGCGTCCGAATATCCTCTGGTGTGGCCTTCAAGATCTTGCGGCAGGTTACGATGGCCTTGGAAAAATCTTTGCGCTCGATATAGAGGTCCGCCAGCAGATGACTGTAGCGAAGGGAGTCTTCCTCCCGGCCAAACCTCAGAGAAAGGTCTACGAGGTTCAGGAGAACCGCCTCATTGGCGGGCTCATCCTCATGAAGTTGGAGATAGATATCAAATGCTGCATCAAATTTTTGCTTCTGGAGTAGCTTTTGGGCCTTTTGAAAGAGTTTGCTTTTATTGGTCATACCAAAATAGAAGTCGGCTGATGCGGGCCAAATCTGGAGGGCAATCTTTGGCAAATTGACAGAAGCGCTTGATTTTGTTAGAGTTTCAAAGGGTTCACGAATGACAGTTGTGGGTAAAACCTGCCGTCGATGCCGCCCCGCGAGACGTTTCCTGAGTAGGTTCCTGTCCGGTTGAGGCAAACCAAGAACAATATGACCGAAGCCCGTTATATTCGCAATTTTTCAATTGTCGCCCACATTGATCATGGAAAATCCACGCTTGCCGACCGACTGCTTGAGTTGACCGGTACCGTCGCCAAACGGGACATGGAAGCCCAACTGCTCGATTCCATGGACCTGGAGCGCGAGCGGGGAATTACTATCAAAGCTCACTCGGTGCGGCTGCTCTACAGGGCGCGGGACGGACACGAATACCAGTTGAACCTGATTGATACCCCCGGACACGTTGACTTTTCCTATGAGGTCTCCAGAAGTCTCTCGGCGTGTGAGGGCGCCCTGCTGGTGATTGATGCTTCGCAGGGCGTTGAAGCCCAGACGCTGGCC
>JBAUWE010000154.1:0-16379 GCA_049583595.1 Terriglobia bacterium | reverse complement strand
CCCTATCCCAGAGTTTTTTTCCAGAAGGGCGTCAGCTTTTCCGCCGAGTTTCCCAATCCCTATGCCAGCCCGGGCGCGCGGCAGATGCTCCGCACGCTGCGCAGGGACGGCGTGAATGCCGTGGCGCTGGTTCCTTACGGAGGCATGCAACTTGGGTCGCCAGAAGTGCGCGGATTCGGGCAGCACAGTTGGGAAAGTGACGAGGGGCTGCGCGAACTCACGCGCCTGGCTCACGCCCTTGGAATGAAAGTAATGCTCAAGCCGGGCATCTGGATCCGCGGGCATTTTGGCGGGGACATCGAATTTCCAGATCCCGCCGACCGCGAAAAGTGGTTTGACAATTACGGCAACTTCATCGAGCGCTACGCAAAGCTGGCCGCCGAAATCCACGCGGACCTGTTTTGTGTGGGCGGCGAGTTCGTCCGCATGTCGCGTTTCGACGCGCAGTGGCGCAACCTGATTGCAAACGTCCGCAAGGTTTATCCGGGCCCTGTGACCTACGCCGCCAACTTCGGCGAGGAGTTCCAGAATCTCAAGTTCTGGGACGCGCTCGATTTCATCGGCTTGCAGGATTACTACCCGCTGCCCGATGATCTATCCACCACAGCGGTGGTGCAAAAGGTTGAAGCCGTGCAGAAGCGCTTCCACAAGCCTGTCATTTTCACCGAGATTGGATTCCCCAGTGTGCCCGGCGCGAATCGCCATCCCTGGCAGGACGGCAAGTCCGGCAGCGTCGATCTCCAACTGCAGGCCCGCTGTTACCGCGCGGTTTTCCAGGCCTTCTACGGCAAGCCGTGGTTTGAAGGCATGTACTGGTGGAAGGTGGGAACCAACGGTTTTGGCGGGGCGGATGATACCTCCCTCACGCCGTGGGGCAAGCCGGCCATGCAGGTGGTCAGAAAATGGTACCAGGATGGAAGCAGGCGGAATGCCAGCCTGAGCGAGCCGGCGGCGAAGCCGGCCCCGGCCTCGCCTCAGGAATCCAGATAGATGCGTGGGACGCGCTTGCCAATCGAGCAGAGAACTTCATAGGGGACTGTGCCCACCAGGTCGGCGATTTCGAGCGCCGTAATCGAGCAGTGGTCCGCCTGCCCCAGCAGGATGATCTCATCGCCGATATCCACGCCCGGAACGTCCGTAACGTCCAGCAGCGTCAGGTCCATGCTGATGTTGCCCACAATGCGCGCGACACGGCCGCGCACCAGGGCCCGCCCGCGGTTTGAAAGCGCGCGGCTCAATCCATCGGCATAACCCACGGGAACGGTAGCGATGCGCGAACGGCGGCGAGTGTGGAACGCCGCGCCATAACCGAGCGGCGTACCGCTGGGCACGTCCTTCAGGTAGACCACGCGCGACTTCAGGGTGAGGATGGGCTCAATTTGCGGCAGCTCCGGCGCCTGCTTGCCGGGCGGCAGCATCAGCGGAAGGCAGTAGCCGTAAAGCAGCGCGCCAATGCGGACCAGGTTTTCCGGAAAGGGCCAGCCCGTCACCAGCGCTGCGCTGTTTGCCGCGTGGACCCATTCGGGCTCAATACCCAGCCCACGCACCTGCCGAAGCGCCTCCTCCAATCCCGCCGCCTGCTCTTCCGTCTGCGAGGCCACCAGGTCTTCGGCGGAAGCGAGGTGGGTGAACAAGCCTTTCATTTCCAGGCCCGGGAGTTCGCGGTAATGCCGAACAAACGCCTTCAGGCGGTCGGGCGGCAAGCCCAGGCGACCCATTCCCGTGTCCACCTTCAGGTGAAACTCGATGGGCTTGCCAAAGCGGCGCGCGCATTCGGAATAAGTGTCCAGGCGGGCCGTGGAAGAAAGCGTGGGAGTCAGGCCGTGTTCAATCAGGTCAGCGGGATCGCTCATGTAAAGCCCACCCAGCAACAGGATCGGTTGCTCCACGCCGGCGGCGCGCAACTCCAGGCCTTCCTCAACCGTGGCCACGCCGAACCAGTCGGCTCCGGCCGCCGCCAGCGTTCTGGCTATAGTTATGGCGCCGTGGCCGTAAGCGTCCGCTTTCACCACGGCCATCACCCGGCGCGGGCCCGCCATCCGCCGCACGGACTCGAAATTCCGCCGAAGTCTGGGTAGCGAAATTTCCGCCCAGGTGGGTCGCAATAAATTTTGGGTGTTTGTTTTCACTCGACTTTATAGAACCCCGGCAGCACGAAAGGTCGAAAATTCATCACGCTCTGGCATTGCACCATTCCGCCGGTTTTTCCGAGTCCATTCCAGGCGGTGAAAGGGAGGGAATCATATCCCCAGCATACTGCCGATTTTTTTGGTTGCTGTCGTTTCTTTCTGTGATCCCTGGGCAAGGCGGTCAGCCGCGATGTACAGGCAGTCTTCCGCGTCGTGCTTACCCGTACACAGAAAGCACAGCGTTGCTTTGTGCCTTCTGCAATACAACATGGCACGGGGCCGCTTGCAATCGTCGCAGATAATACCCGTTGGCGGGTTGTCCCAGACACCCCTTGAAGACGACTCCGGGGCAGTCGCTGAGCCCATGTTCTTGAAGGAGTCTGCCAGCACCTCGAAGGTTATCGCTGCCTGGGTTCGAGCGCTGCGGTTCGCCGCCCAAATCATCCCGGCAATTAACACCCAGGCCAGAAACAACCCGACGGTCAAGGCCGCCCAGGCCACCAGCACCGGCAGCATCCGCGGCTGCATAAAGAAGCCGTGCCAGACGGCGATACTCACTCCGAACATGACGGCGGAGAGGCCCGCAACGGGTCCCATCAATCGCAACCACCACGGATTCTTCATCGTTCTCCTTTCGTTTCCAAGGAGTTTACAACAATGATGATGCAAGAGGGAACCGGCATCATAAGGTTAATAGGGCTCAACTTCCCGGTCAGCCGCCATGTTTTCAAAACGCACGTACGACTTCATGAAGACGATGGGAATTTCTCCTGTTGGCCCGTTGCGTTGTTTTCCGATGATGAGCCTGGTTTCTTCACCGCCGTAACCTTCCTCGCCGTCTTCGCTTGAACGCCGTTCGCGGAAGATAAAGATCACGACATCGGCATCCTGTTCAATCGAGCCTGACTCGCGCAGGTCTGAAAGCATCGGCTTCTGCCCCGGGCGCTGTTCCGGAGCGCGGCTCAACTGTGAAAGGGCCAGGACGGGCACATTCAGTTCCTTCGCAATGCTCTTCAATCCCCGGGAGATATAGCTGACTTCCTGGGTGCGGTTTTCATATCGTCCATGGCCGGTGGCAAGCTGAAGGTAATCAACGATCAGCAGATCCAGACCTTTTTCGGCCTTCAGTCTCCGCGCCTTGGCGCGAATCTGCATGATGCTGAGTGCCGGAGTATCCTCGATGTAAAGCGGGGCCTCGGCCAGGCGGCCCAGCGCCTGCGTCATTTTAGGCCAGTCCTCCCGGGTGGTAAATCCTGATCGGAGTTTATGGCTGTCAATGCGCGCCTCTGAACAGAGCAGGCGGAGTGCCAGCGACTCCTTGCTCATTTCCAGCGAGAAGACGCCCACTTTCTTCGCGCAATTGACGCAGGCATGCGCGGCAATATTCAAACACAACGCCGTCTTCCCCAGCGAGGGCCGCGCGGCAAGTATGATCAACTCGCCGGGCTGGAATCCCGATGTCATATTGTCCAGCTGGATAAATCCGGTTTCGATCCCCGTAACCCGGTTGCCGCGGTCCAGCAGCTTGTCCAGGTCGCCAAAACTGGCTTTAACAATCTCCTGAAGGCCGAGGAAACCCGACTGGGTTCTTTTCTCGGCGATTTCAAAAATCTGGCCCTGGGCCAGATCGATCAGGGTTTCGGGATCATCAACGCCTTCAAAGCACCGGGTGATCACGTTGTTGGAGGCGTTGATCAGCCGCCGGACTAAAGATTTTTCCTTGATGATGCGCGAGTATTCTTCAATGCTCGCAGTAACCCCGATGGGAATGCCGTCCGTCAGCGCCGAGAGGTATCCCGCCCCGCCCACTTTTTCCAGCAGCCCTTCGCGCGAAAGGTCCTCGGAAAGAGTGACCAGGTCAATGGTGCGGTTCTTCTCAGAAAGCAGCAGCATCTTTTCAAAGATGGTGCGATGGCCATCGGAGAAAAAGTCGTTCTTATCAATGATTTCGAGCGTCTGGTTGAGCACGCCGTTGTCGAGCAGGATGGAACCCAGCAACGCGCGTTCTGCCTCAAGATTGTGGGGAAAGGCTTTCTCGCTGACGGTAGTGCTTGCCATGGAGACCGGATCCAAAGACGGTGAATGAGCCGATTATACCAGCGCGGGGAAAAAACAAAAATACCCTCTTTGCAACCCCGGCCTTCTGCCAGGCAATTCCTGCCCTGCCGGGGTCGCAAAGGGGTTAGAAATTACGAAGATTACGAAGTGGTCTCTTCGCTTTCACTTTCGCCTTCAGCCTTGGTCTCGCCTTCAGCGCCAGCCTCGGCTTCAGCATTAACTTCGGCTTCGGTCTCGACTCCAGCTGTTTCGGCGGTTTCAGCCGCGGCGGTGGCTTCAGCTTCAGCCACCGCGGGAGCGGCCTTGGCTTCTCTTTCGCGAGCCGCCTCCAGCTCAGGATCGATCTCCGCCTCCACGCGCACCTTCACGGTGACGGTCACGTCGCGGTGCAACTTGACCGGCACGTCGAACGTGCCCACAGACTTCAGAGGGCTGCCCAATTGGATCTTGCGACGGCTGATCTTATAGCCCTGGGCCGCCAGGCCTTCCTCAATATCCATGGTGGTAACGGATCCGAAAAGCTGTCCCTTGTCGCCGCTTCGCCGTGTGGCCACAATTTCAACGCCTTCCATCAGCGTGGCGAGGTCTTCGGACTCAGCCCGTTCCTTGGCTTCCAGTTTCAGGAAGCGCACCCGCTGCTGCTCAACCCACTTGCGGTTCTGCGGGGTCGCGGCCACCGCTTTCTTTTTGGGCAGCAGATAATTCCGCCCATAGCCGTTCGCCACCTTCACCATCTGTCCGCGCGAACCGAGCGTTTCAATATTCTCAAGAAGAATGACTTCCATGTCGTGCCTCTCTCATCACCAGTTTTTCACCGCCGGCCCTTCCTGCCGACCTTCTGGCCCCGTGCTCCATCACCGTGATGGAAGCTAGACCTCTGCCGCAAAAGGAAGGAGGGCGATGTTGCGAGCCTGCTTGATGGCCCGGGTCAGCGCCCGCTGGTGCGGTGCGCAGGTCCCCGTCAGTCGCCGGGGCAGGATCTTCCCCCGCTCCGCCACAAACGGCCCGATCAGCCTAAGCTCCTTGTAGTCGATAAAATCGATCTTCTCCACACAGAACTTACAAACCTTGCGGCGGCGGAAATATTGCCGGCGACCACCCGGCCGCCTTGGACCGCTGCTGCTTGACCTCGATCGATCATATGCCATAACTGTTTCTCCCTTAACTCTGAGTTGCTGTTTCTTGCCCGGCCTGGGACTCGGAAGCCGGCGGCGCGACCTTCCGCTTTGCGGCGGCTTTGGCTTTGGCTTCCGCCGCCGCTTTCTTGCGTTCGTCAACCCGCACGGCCAGATACTTGATCACCGTGTCGGTCACCTTGAGCCGCCGCTCGAACTCCCGCACGGTGTCACCGGTTCCTTCAAAGGTAAAGAGGATATAGAAACCTTCTCGCTGCTTCTTCACACGGTAAGCCAGTCGGCGCCGACCCATTTTGTCGATCTTTTCCATCTTTCCGCCCGCGCCTGAAACCACCGACTCCATCTGGGCGTTCAGCTTTTCGATTTCCTCCTCGGGAACGTCCGTCCGAGCGATAAACATCATTTCATATTTCGTCATAACTCCTCACAACTCCTCTGCTGGAACCTTTCGATTGAAAAGGCTCATGGCTTTGTCGACGCCTTCCTTCATGATGACCCGAACAGCATCGAGTGACTGATCGATCATCCCTGCCACTGCTTCCTGGTCCCTCTCACCCAAAGGAGTCAGGACGTAAGAGACCAGGTCTTGAACCGGGCTCTCGGGTCCCACTCCCATCCGAACCCGCGTGAAGACGTCTGTCTCCAGGGCGCCGATCACGGACTTCAATCCGTTGTGGCCGCCCGCGCTCCCCTTGCGGCGAATTCGCAGCGAACCCAGGGGAAGATCGACGTCGTCCACCAGAACGATCAGGTCATCCAGGGGCACGTCCAGAGTCCGCAACAAGCCGGAAACGGAAACTCCGCTCAGGTTCATAAACGTCTGAGGCTTGGCCAGAACCACCTTCTCGCCGTGAAATCTGGCCGAGGCCACTCTCGCCCGGGCTTCGCGGCGTGTGAACTCCGCCCTGCACTTTTCCGCCAGGCGGTCAACAGCCATAAACCCCAGATTGTGGGGCGTCAAATGGTACTCGTACCCGGGGTTCCCCAAACCCACAATCAGTTTCACCCCGCCGCTACCATTCCCTTCTGTGCCGGTGCGCCCTGGCAATCACCAGGCTCATTTTTTGTCCTTCTTGCCTTCCGGCTTGGCGGCTTCTTTCTTCTCTTTCTTCTCTTCCTTGCCTTCCTCGGCGCCTTCTTCCTCGGTCTTGCGCTTGCGGATCAACTCGGGCTCGGCAGCACCTTCCGCCGCGGGCGCAACCACTTCCTCCACGGGTGCGGCTTCGGTCTTCGGCGGCACCACGTGGGCCACAACGCGGCCGGGCTCAGCCAGCACTTTCACGCTCGCTGCCACCGGAAGATCGGAAACCCGAAGCTGGCGACCGATCACCAGGGCGGACACGTCCACCGTGATGTGCTCCGGGATATCATCCGGAAGGCACTCCACTTCAACTTCGCGCAGGATAAACTCGAACACACCGCCCTGGATCTTCACGCCCTCGGGTTCGCCCGTCACCCGGACCGGGATGCGAACCCGCAACTTCTCGTCGCGGGCAATCCGGACCATGTCCACGTGCAGCAGGCCGCCGTGGATGGGTTCCCACTGCCATTCTCGGAGCATGACCCGCGCAGGGGCCTTTTCCGGAATCTGCAGTGTAAAGATGGCGTTGTGGCCAGCCTCCGAACGCAGAATGCGGACGATCGACTTGGGATCAACGGTCACCGAAACGGCGGGACCTCCGCCACCGTACACAACCCCGGGAATGCGGCCCGAATGCCGCAGGCGCCGCGCGGCGTTCTTGCCGAACGTTTCA
The DNA here is from genome assembly GCA_049583595.1 of Terriglobia bacterium. Classification (GTDB taxonomy): domain Bacteria; phylum Acidobacteriota; class Terriglobia; order UBA7540; family UBA7540; genus SCRD01. Next base: position 9,302 of record JBAUWE010000154.1, on the reverse strand, counting down.
CGCGCCTCAGCTTCAACATTGAACATCTCAACCATAATTGTTTACACCTCAAAACATCTTAGAAGTCAGACGCCAACCCGCCGATCGGGAACTCAAATAAACAGCTTGCTCACCGAAGTTTCTTTGTAGATGGACTTGATGGCGTCCGCCATCAGTTTTGCCACACTCAGAACTTTGATGCGCTCACACGCCCGGGCTTCAGGCAGCAGCGGGATCGAATTGGTCGCCACCACCTGTTCCAGCGGCGAATCCATGATATTGTGGATGGCATTTCCGGCAAAAACCCCGTGGGTGCAGCACGCGAGGACCCTGCTCGCGCCCTTTCCCTTCAGGGCCTTTGCGCCTTGGGCCAGCGTGCCGCCGGTCCCGATCATGTCATCCACAATCAAACAGGTCTTGCCTTCCACTTCGCCGATCACGTTAAACATCTCAACAACGTCCGCATCCTCGCGCCGCTTATCGATGATGGCCAGAGGCACCCGCAACCGCTTGGCGAAAGCCCGGGCCCGCTCAACGCCGCCCGTGTCCGGAGAAACCACCACCAGGTTCTTCAGTCGCAGCTTCCGGAAATAACCCACCGTCACCGGCGTCGCGTAAAGGTGATCGACGGGAATATCGAAATAGCCCTGGATCTGCCCCGCGTGCAGGTCCAGCGCCAGCACCCGGTTGGCCCCCGCAGAAGTCAGCAGGTCAGCCACCAGCTTGGCGGAGATGGGCACGCGCGGGCGGTCTTTGCGGTCCTGCCGCGCGTAGCCGTAATAAGGCATCACCGTGGTAATCCGATAGGCGGAAGCGCGCCGCAGCGCGTCCAGAATAATGAGCAGCTCCATCAGGTTCTCATTGACGGGCCGGCAGGTTGGCTGCACCACAAAGACGTCTGCCCCCCGAACGTTTTCCATGATCTGGAGCCGCACTTCCCCATCGGGGAAACGGCTGACGTTCATCCGCGCGAGCGGCACTCCCAGGTGCTCGCAGATTTCCTTCGCCAGCGCCCGATGGGCATTCCCGGTCAATACTTTCAACGCGTGATGAATTCGGTCAGCCATCACCTCTACCTTTGCTTTACACCAGTTTCTGAATCTGGTTGGGAGGCCTGGATTCGAACCAGAGTTCCATGCTCCAAAGGCATGTGTCCTACCACTGGACGACCTCCCAGCATCCTGACCCAGGAACAGAGACAATCCCTCGCCTCCCGCCTTTCGTTGCCAACTCTCCCCGTGCCGGGACTGGCAACCGTTCCAGGCCTGTTCCGTCAGGCAAATAGCCGCCGCAGATACACGGCGCGAGGAAGGGTCCGGACCTTAAAAACCTTCCATCCAGCGGGCATCCGAGTTGCCGCTCGATTCAGTTGTTGGGCAGATTCGTAGACGGCGTATAGCGCTGAACCGCTACCCGTCAAGGAGGCTGTTTCGGCCCCGGCCCGGATAAGCTGGCGCTTCACCTTTGCCAGCTCAGGCCACCTCGCGAAAACGAACCCTTCAAAATCGTTTTCGGCCGGCCCCCACGCTTCCAGGGGAAAAGGTGGCCGCTTGCCCAAAGAACTAATTCTACGGTCTTCTTTTTGCGCCGTCAACCGCAAACCCAGCGATCCATAAGCTTCCGCCGTGGAAACAGAGAAGCCCGGAAAGACAATCAGGCAATGACGCGCCGGAAGATCCGTCAGAGGATAAACTTCTTCGCCGCGCCCACAGCCCAGAACGCGCCCTCCCAAAAGGAACAAAGGAACGTCGGACCCGAGTTTTGCGGCCAGTCCCAGCAGGCCCGCGAGATTCAGGCGGTTCCCGGCGACGCGTTCCAGCGCCAGCAGAGTGGCCGCCGCGTCGCTGCTGCCGCCTCCCAAGCCGGCGCCCATCGGGATTCTCTTTTCAAGCCGAAGGCTGATACCACCTTTAAAACTGCGCGCCCGCTGCCAGAGCTCGGCGGCACGGTAAACCAGGTTTGCCCGCCCCAAAGAAAGCTCCGGGTGCTCACACGCCAGGCGGATGCCGTTCTTTCCTGAAGATAGGCTGATCTGCAGCCGGTCTGCCAGCCCTACCGTCTGGTAAACGGTGCGGATTTCGTGGAAGCCGTCCGGCCGCTTGGCGAGGATCCTGAGTCCAACGTTGATTTTGGCAAAAGCGCGGGCTTGGACAGTTTTCTGCAAGGGACGTGGCTGGATATTGTTCGATTTTGGACGGCGAGGAAAGCCTGCGCATTGGGCTGAATAGCGGCACTAATGCTTCCCGACGGCAGCCTCGGGCCGACCGATCTGGCGCTTCAGGTTGTTCACCTGCCTGCGGAGCTTGGCCGCCTGCTGGGGGCCAAAGTCGTTTGAAACGCTCTTGCCCTGAAATTTCAAAGCGTGCTCCCATTCCTGAAGCGCTTTGGCCTTTTCGCCCAGCGCCAGGTAAACGTATCCCAGGTGCTCGCGAATGGTCGGATCATTGGGAATCAGCTTCACGGCTTTTTCCAGAGGGCCCTGGGCCATGTCGTTGCGGTTCATTTTGTGATAGACCCAACCCAGACTGTCGAGGTAAGCACCGTTGTTCGGCTCAATCTTGAGCGCGTCCTTGATGTACTTGACGGACTCATCCAGCCGCACACCACGGTCCGCCAGCATGTATCCCAGATAGTTCGCCGCGGCATCGTTCAAGGGATCAACCTCCAGAACCCTCTTGAACTGCTCCTCGGCCAGGTCATACCTCTTTTGACGCTCGTAAATGGAGCCCAGCATGAATCTGGCATATTCCTGGTCTTCCGGATTGCCGCTCAGATCCAAGGCCTTCTGGATGGCAGCTTCGGCCTTCGGGTAAACCTTGGCCTGAGAGTAGATCTGCGCAATGGAGAGATAAATATCGCGGTCGTCCGGACTGCCGGTCAGCATCTTTTCCAGCTGCGCCACGGCCTCATCCTGATGCCCCTCCTGCCCCAGCAACGAGGCCCGCAGAATCAGGAGTTCGCGGTTTTGGGGGTACTTCTTGAGAGCGGCGTCGGCCGTATCGAGGGCCTTGTGGTTCTGATGGTCCAGTTGGAGCGTTTCAATAATCAGGGCTTCGCCGCGCGGCGCCTGGTCGCCGCCCAGCGCGACAATTTGCTGAAAGATGGCAGTGGCCTTCTCGTAGTTTTCCTGGGAGCGATAGATCGCCCCCAGCCGTTGCAGATAAATAGCGCGATTGTTGGCCTCTGCGGGGTTATATTTCCCGTCCGGCTTCTCGCTTTTCTTCAGGACTTCTTCCAGCAGGCTGATCGCCTTCGAATCATTGCCCAGGGTGTCTTCAAGAATCGCTTCCCGATAAGGAATTTCAGGATCGTCGGGCGAAAGCGCCCGCGCCTGTTCCAGTCCTTTCCGCGCTTCGTCAAAGTTTCCCATTTGCATGTCGAGTTGCGACAGCCGGACGTAGGACATGGGAGACTGAGGATCGGACTGGACGATCGCCTGCAATTGCGCCCGCGCGTCCTGCATCTTGCCCTGGGCTATCAACGCCTCGGCGTAAGCGCGCCGGATATCCTCACTGTCCGGCTCCCGCTTCAAGGCATCGTTGAAGACGTCCTCCGCTTTACTGAAATCACGTTTCCGTGCGTACGAGTTCCCCAGCAGATACAACAACGCCGGGTCCATCCTGCTATCCGGGGTGTCCCCCAGCAAGTTGATGATCTTGTTATAGTCACCCTGGTCATAATAGAGCTGGGTCAAGTTCACCAGAACATTGCGCGAATCCGGGTTGGCAGAAAGCACCTTCTCAAAGAGGGCTTCAGCTTTGTGCGGCTGGTTGTTGGCCTTGTAAAGCCTGCCCAACATCAGGGCCGATTGCGCATCGCTCGGATCAAGCCGGTACACGGTTTCAAATTCGCTAATGGCCTTTTCCAGCATCTCCTGGCTGGCCCCGCCTGTATTCGAGTTGCCCAGAGAACTCAGGTAGACGCGGGCGAGCAGGTGGTGGGCCTGAACGTCGTCAGGATTCTCTTTCAGCACCGACTGGACTTCTTTGACCGCGTCCGGGATGCGGCTGGCGCGCCAGTAGAGCTCGGCGAGTTGCACTCGCAGGAAAAGTGACCCGGGATCGTCTGAAATGGCCTTCTGGTATTCGGTGATCGCGCGTTCCACGTAATCGCTGCGATTGTAAATGCCCGCCAGGTCCTTGTACCGCTGCGCCAGCATGTAGTGGTAATAAGCGCCCGCATGATCCGGACTGGTTGCAGCCTGGCTAGCGTCACTGCCGGCCTTCTTCTGTGCAGGAGCTTGTGCACCAGACACAACCACCGCCGAAAACAGGATCAGGCCGATTCCAGCCGCTCCCAGTCGCATTCTTTTTGTTGTCATTTCTGCGTTTCGCCCTTTTAATACTAACCTTCGAATTATCGCACAGCGTCAAGAGGGTGTCAAAAGTCCAGGCGGCAACAAATCCAGCGCCGCAGGGACGAAGTGGACCGCTCGGGTGGCACACCTGCCCGAAAAATTCCAGCAGTTCCCACTTCTCGGTCCCCAGATGCCGCGATTCCAGTACGTTACCGTCCGCGTCGAGGACGGTCACCCAGCAACCCCTCTTGCGTGAATCCACTCCAAGATATAACTTCTCCATAAAGGCTCTCCTTTCAATCGTAAGATTTAGTTACACAACCAAATCCTACTCGCATCGAGCCGCCCCCTTCATGACATCATACGTCGCGGTGTTTGTGATGCAGGCGATCCGAGGCGGTTGGCACCCTGATCAATCGTGGCGACCTCGCGTCTGGCTTTTCCAGTTCCGGAATCTTAAATCCAGGATTTTGAAATCCCACGGCTGAGGAGTTTCAGGAGGGTCCCGACCGCCAAAGCCGCCCACAAAAAGTGGCTTCAGCCCCCGAAGGAAAAAGACCGCGCCGCCGGCTCTGCCCACTCTGCAATCTCAAATCTGAAATTTCAAATCCTGAGGCGGGCAGGCCGCGCCCGCCCTCAGGCGGACCTGAAGAGCTTCGCCCAGAGCAGCCAGACCGCCAGGTTGGTCACCACCGCAACAACCATTCCCACCAGGACCAGCAAACCCATGCTGAAGCCGCTTTGGGAAAGAAGCTTGTGGACAACAATCACCTCCACCATGCTTCCGGGCAGCAGCAGCAGGTTCCCGGAAACCATCAGGCCCACCCCGATTCCGGAGAGGAGCGGGCTGGGGCCCAGAGCGTAATACGACACCGCCCAAAAAATGATCCCGGCCGCCTGCACACTCAGAAAAATCATCCACGCTTTGCGGCTCATCAGTTCCCTCCGGACATTCGCGGGCGCTTTGCGGGCAGGCTGCCGATTCAAAGCGACCACCAGGGCCGTTCTCCACAGCAGACGGCTTCCGCCCATGAACAAAGTCTCGCGCCGGCCTTTCCCATTCTGCAATCTCAAACCTGAGATTACAAATGCCAGGGAACCTTCCCGTGCTGCCCCTCATCCGCACCTGCCCCTTGCCAGCCCTCCCGTTCTATGCGTATGATGGCTTCAAATCACCAGGGGAAATTAAAGAGCAGCCGACAGCGGTCACTACCGCATGCAGGGAGGAACGATGAAAGGCAGATCTCTGATTCTGAATCTGGTCCTCGCGCTTCTTATTTGCGCGCCGATCCTTTCCGCGCAGGACTGGGCGCGGGCCAAGGTGGACCAATCACCCCGGCACGGCGAGTGGGTGACCGTCAAGCACGATGGCCGCAGCGTGCAAACGTTCGTGGTCTATCCCCAGGTGAGCGACAAGCGCCCCGTGGTGCTGATTATTCATGAAATCTTCGGCATGACGGACTGGGTGCAGGACCTCGCCGACCAGGTGGCCGCAGCCGGTTACATCGCCGTGGCGCCCGACCTGCTTTCCGGCATGGCGCCGAACGGCGGCGGAAGTTCCGACTTCGCCCAGGGCCAGGCCGTCAAGGCGGTCAGCATGCTCAATCCTGACCAGATTACCCGCGACCTCAACGCCGTTGCCGACTACGCGCTCAAAATTCCTTCCGCCAACGGCAAGCTCTACGTGGTGGGGTTCTGCTGGGGCGGCAGCCAAAGTTTCCGTTTTGCCACCAACCGCTCCGATCTCTCCGCCGCTTTTGTCTTCTACGGAACGCCGCCGACGGCCGACGCCATGGCGCGCATCAACGCTCCGGTGTACGGATTCTATGGCGGCAATGACGAACGTGTCGGAGCCACCATTCCCACCGCGCGCGAAGAAATGAAGGCCGCGGGAAAAACTTACGAACCCGTTACCTACGAGGGTGCCGGCCACGGCTTCATGCGCGCCGGCGAAGCGCCCGACGCCACCCCGGGCAACCAGAAAGCTCGCGACGAAGCGTGGAAGCGCTGGAAGAAGATCCTGGCGCGCGGGCACTAAGGCGACGGATTGTGACGAGGTAGCGCAGAGTCGTTCCGCAACTCTGCGCGTTTTCATTTTAAAAGAAATAGGCCGCAGAGTAATCCCGCACCGCGGGACAACTTTGCGCTACCTCCTGCCCGTTCCTATTGAACAGGCGCCACCTTGCGCCAGATCCAGTACGCCCCCACCCCTGAGGCGATGATCACAAAGGCCATGAATGAGGGCCAGGGCTGAGCCAGGAAGGCGTCCATCACGAACCAGACGGAGACCCCCACGAAGAGCCACATGGTATACGGGTAGCCCCACATCCTGTAGGGCCTCTCCCGGTGCGGCTGTTTTCGTCTTAACACAAAGACAGCCGCCACGCTCAAAGTGTAAAAGATCCACGCCGCAACGATGGAGTAAGAATAGAGCGTCTCGTACGAGCCCGTAAGGATGAGGATGGCGGTCCAGATTCCTCCCCACACTATGGCCGAGGCAGGCGTTTGAAACCGCGGATGGATCTTTCCGAATCGCGCGAAAAACAGCCGGTCCCGTGCCTGGGCAAACGGCAAGCGCGCGGCCGTCAAAACGCAGCCGTTCACCGCGCCGATAATCGAAAGCAGGACGGTGAGGGACACAAACGTTCCGCCCATGGAACCCATCGTTCGCGTTGCCAGGTCTGCTCCCACGCGTTCGGTCGAGGCGATTTCCGCCAGGGTCATCACCCTCAGGTAAGCCAGATTTGCGAACACGTAGAGGACGATGATTGCGGCCATCCCAATCACCAGGGCGCGCAGCAGGTTTCGTTGAGGATTTCGCACTTCGCCCGCCACAAAGCTGACGTAGCTCCAGCCGTTGTACACCATCAGGCAGGCTGCCAGCGCAACGTTGAAGTGTCCGATGGTCAATGGAACATGATGGGGCGCCTGCGCAACGGCAGAAGGATGGGGAACCAGGAACGCCGCGCCGATGAGGACCAGCAACGCCGCAATCTTCAGAGAAGTGAAAACGCGCTGGACCCAGGCGCCTTCTCTGACGCCCAGGTAGTTTACCGCCGAGAGGACGGCAATCAGTCCAATCGACACCACTTTGCCTGCGGCCGGCGTGAGCGGCACGAAATAGCCCGCGTAGATTGAAAAGGTCACTGCCAGCCATGCGCTGCCGCCCGACAAAACCGCCAGCATGAAGGTCCAGCCGCACACAAAGGCGCAGAGCGGACCGTAAGCTTCGCGCAGATAGATATACTGGCCGCCCGTGGCGGGTATCATCGCTCCCAGCTCGGCGTAAGCCAGGGCCCCAAAAAGAGAGAGCACGCCGGCGCCGATCCAGGTCATGACAATGGCGGTGGTCGACGGAAGGTTTCTGGCAATCAGGTTGGGAAGCACAAAAATGCCGGACCCGATCACGATGCCAACGATGATTGCGGTGGCATCCAGCATCCCGAGGCTGCGGAACAATTCAGGCGCGCTTTCGGCTTTTGACTCCACGTTCAGGTTCTCCCCTGCGCCGGGTCTGCGCTGTCCCCGATGCGTTGGCGACTCAGTTTGGATCCTGTTTTGTGGCACGCCCATCCTGGCCGTGTCTTTTGACAGCAGCACGGGCGAGGACGCCCGTGCCACAAATCACTATTGTGACGGCTCCCATGCCGGTCGAAGTTCCCCGTTCCTCGAATGCGTTTCACGCTTGTAATGGACTGCCTCGACGGGAGTATAATTGGCCCCATGCTACGACGCAAATTCTTTGGCAACCTGATCGCTGGAAGCGCGCTTGCCCCGCTCTCGGCGGCTTCACAGCCGTCCGGGTCGCAGGCGGCGCCGGGACCCTATCTTGAACGCCCGGTGACGGGCCAGCCGCATAAAGGGAAGGTTCTTCTCGCCCTTCAGGCGCATTCGGATGATGTCCCCTTGATGGCAGCGGGGACGGTGGCCAAGCTCATTGCAGAGGGATATACGGGTTACCTGGTGCGCGCCACCAACGACGATATGGGCGATTCGCCCGGGCTGGGCACTCCCGGAACCATCGGTGAAAACGTGCTTGGCAACGAGCGCGATACCGCGGAGGTGGCGCGGGCCCTGGGCTGCAGGCAGCACTTCGACCTGGACTACGGCAACCACCGCATGGCCGATATTTCGCTGAACGAGCTGATCTGCCGGCTGATTTTTATTATCCGCCTGGTCAGGGCGGATACGGTGATCGGCTGGGACCCCTGGGGGCACGGCGAAGAGAACCCCGACCACTACATGCTGGCCAAAGCCGCGGAAGCGGCCTGCTGGATGGCGGGCCGTGCGCACGATTACCCCGAGCAATTCGCAGCAGGCCTCCAGCCGAAAGAGGTCCAGGATAAGTACTATTTCGCGCGGCGGCCGGAAATCACGCGCGTGGTGGATATCAGCGGGCAGGTCGACAAGAAAGTGGACGCGAACTGGGCCAACCGGGCGAAAGGTCCGGGCGGCCACCTGGGATCACGACTGAGGGCAAGCCTGGCGAAACGCCATCTGCGTTTGCCCTTGCTGGGCAATGATGATGACACCGCCGATCGCAATTACATCAAGGAATTTGTCTTGAGGCACAACCGCGAGCTGGGCGCGAAGTACGGCGTTGAGTACGCAGAAGTGTTCCACTATATTCCGCCCGGCGCTGCCGGCGCCGACATGGATCCGCGCGTCGCGGCCTACGTCAAAGAACACGCCGTCCCGTTGAAGTAATAAATGTCGCCGCGTGGCATTCGGATGGCTCGCCCGGCGGCACAGAACTTGCGGCGGTTGCGGTGTCTGCGCCAAGTCCGCCAGTCCTCTCATCGTTGCGCCACCCGCGAGCCCCCGAACGGGGAGGTTGACTTTAGCCCATGGCGCAAGCTATGGGACAGTCGCCTCACCGAGCCGCCCACCGCATCGAGAGCTTCACCAGGAACAGGCTTAGCGCCAGTGCCAGGAGGCTCCAGCCGAGCGCGTCAATAACGGGGGTCCGCCAGGCCAAAACATCTGCGGCTTGTGGCAGCGGGAAAGTGCTGTGGGAGACCTGATC
>JBAUWE010000153.1:0-6996 GCA_049583595.1 Terriglobia bacterium | reverse complement strand
CCCATAATGATTGTTGAGGTTCCCTTGCGACTTATGGACCCGGAAGCGGGTGGCCAGAAGCGCGGCAATCATTTCTTTGGTGGTTGTCTTGCCCATGCTTCCTGTAACCGCAATCACACGGCCGCCCCATTGCCGGCGAACGTAGCGGGCCAGCTCCTGTAAAGCCTCCGTTGTGTCCGCAACCGGAACGAGTTGCGGGCGAAGCGATGCCGGGAACCTCTCACTGAAATTGCGCTCCACCACCGCACCGGCAGCGCCGCGTTCGAGTGCCGAAGTGACAAATTCGTGACCGTCATGTCTCTGGCCGCGGATGGCAAAAAAGAGCTGATCGGGTTCAATGCGGCGCGAATCAATCGCGCAGCCTTTGATGACACGATCCGAGACGGGTTCCCCGAAACCCAGAACCTCAGCCACTTTTGCCAGTGGCAAAATCATAGTTTTCAATCCTTACGCCCTCGGAAATGCAACTGTGACTAGTGGCGCACCATGTGACTTTTTACAACGCGGCCTGACGCCCGTCATTCCGAGCGAAGCGAGGAATCTGCTCTTGCTCTGGCACGGAAGCAGATTCCTCGAGCCGGAAGAGCACCGGCCCTCGGAATGACAGCGGATGGCAAACATTCACGCGGGATGCCACACTAGCCACCGCTGCTAAAACCGATCTCACGCAGTATCCGCCGCGCCACCTCGCGGTCGTCGAACGGAACTGTCTGGTCCTTCAACACCTGGTAGGTTTCATGCCCTTTCCCGGCCAGAACCACGACATCGCCCTCGCGGGCTTCGGACAGCGCCTTGCGGATGGCCTTTTCGCGGTCAACCTCTGCGATGTAGGGCATGCCGGTCCTTTGCAGTCCCACCAAAACATCGTTCATGATCAGAATAGGGTCTTCGCTACGCGGATTGTCAGAGGTCAAAATCGCCAGGTTACACAAGCGGCCGGCGATTTCTCCCATCAGGGGCCGCTTCGTGCGATCGCGTTCACCGCCGCATCCAAAGACCACCATCAGGCGGCCTTTTGCAAGTCCACGTGCGGCCTCAAGCACATTCCGCAGCGCATCATCCGTGTGAGCGTAGTCGACCACCACCAGAAACGGCTGCCCCTCGTCAACTTTCTCAAAGCGGCCCGGCACCGCCCTCAAGCTGCGTATTCCGGCTTGGATTCGCTCTGCCGGGATTCCCATACCCACGGCCGTGGCGGTCGCGGCCAGCAGGTTCATCAGATTCGCCCGTCCCAGCAATCCCGATTCAATCTCAAGCTCTCCCAGCGGGGTCGCCAGGGTTGCCGACAACCCCGAAACGTCCTGCGAGTGACGTTTCACACCCACGTCAGCTTTGGATTCCATCCCGTAAGTCACCCGGCGAGGGTTCGGGATGGCCAGCAGGCGGCGGGCCCACTCGTCGTCAACATTGATGACTGCCAGTTCAGGCGGCGGAATTCCCAGACCTTCAAAAAGTCTCCTTTTTGCCGCGAAGTACTGCTCAAAGTCATGGTGATAATCCAGATGATCGCGCGTGAGATTGGTGAACACAACAGCCGAAAAATGCATTCCCCAAACCCGCTCCTGTGCCAGAGCGTGCGAGGATACCTCTAAAATCGCAGTCCCCGCTCCGCTGGAGGCCAGTTCGTGAAAATAGGCCGCGAGGTCCAGAGATTCGGGTGTGGTATTAGTAGCAGAAACGACGTGTGTGCCCAGCCGGTATTCGACCGTGCCGAATAGCCCCGTCCGGGTTCCTGCAGCTTCAACTATGCTGTTGAGAAGGTACGCGGTGGTGGTCTTTCCGTTCGTTCCTGTGATGCCAATCAACTGCAGCTTGAGGTCGGGATCATCGTAAAATCTTCTGGCAGCTTCCGACAGGGCCCGCCGAATCTTCCTGACTCGCACCCACTGTGCGGCAAGCCCCCCTGGAGCCTCACGCTCACTGACTATCGCTATGGCCCCCCGCCGGATCGCGTCTTCGACAAACAGATGCCCATCAGCCTTTTCACCTTCGATGGCAAAGAAAACGCATCCCTCGTCCGCCCGACGAGAATCGTAAGCAAGAGAGGTGGCTTCGGCATTCTGATCCACCCCCGTTTCGACAGGCTGGACTCTTTCGAGGAGCTCGCCCAATTTCATGCTTCACTCGCATTATAGCACCGGCGCATTCTCGAGCCGGCCCTCGGCAGTATGTTTTTGCCGCTCGTGCAATACCGAAACCTTTTCCGTAAAAGCTGGCCGCCATTTCCAGTTTGGTCGTCACGTTTGTAGCGCCGCGGTCCCGGCGGCATTTTCAATGCCGGCAAGATGCCGGCGCTACGAAATTAAAGCTTTCCAAGCGAACTCTTGTGAAGGTCGCGTACGGCACTCAGGTGAACAAACACCCAAAGCACCGCCAAAATAACGGCAAACCCGCCAAGCAGCGTATTCCCTACGGCGTGGATATCAAGCGTCGGCATCGCTTTTACCTCCTCGCTACTGCCGCCTTCCTGAAACGCTACAGCAATCCTGCTGGGCAAAACGTACCGATACTCTGCTTCCAGCATGTACACTCGTACCGGCCGGAGGTTCCTGCTGGACGGCGAGCCCTGAACCCGACATCTGCATCTCCAGGCCCAGTGCCTGGCATTCCCGTGTCACACGGCGCGCAGAAAGTCCGGTGAAGTTGGGAAGTATCAGCAAGGGCTTTTCATCCAGAAGCACGGTCCCTTTTGCAGGCAAACTCCTCGACGGGGAAAAGGAAACGGGTTCCACAGGGCGCGTGGCAGTTCCGACGTATTCAGAGCTGATTGGAGGGTGGTCCGCATTTCCTCTCCGTTTCTGGTCCGGAAATTCAGCGGAGCGGCGGGAAGCTATCTGAATAGAGTTGGAAGGATTGTCTTGCGGAATATTCAGGTAACGCAGTGTCTGTTCTGCGATAGACTTCCACGCCGGAGCTGCCACTTGTGCCCCATAGATTGCTCCAACCGGGGTATCGATAACCACCAGAATGGCTACGGCCGGCTTTTCTGCAGGAGCGAACCCGATAAAAGAAGCGATATAATCCTTGTGGGAATAATGGCCGGATGCATCCACTTTCTGCGCCGTGCCTGTTTTCCCGGCCGAAGTGTAACCGGGCAACTGCGCCGCCACTCCGGACCCGTGTTCTACAACGCCTGCGAGCATCCGTTTCATCGTCTCGGCCGTTCGCTCGCTCACCACGCGGCGGCCCAGACTTGGAGATGACTCACCCTCATCGAGATCATTCCCGATGTCACGCACAATTCTGGGCCGGAGCATCACGCCCCCGTTGGCGATGGCTGAATAAACGCGAATCATCTGCAGGGGGGTCACACCCACTCCCTGGCCGATGGCAAGCTGTCCAATGGTGACGCCCGACCAGCGCCGGGGCTGCTCCAGCAGGCCGTTTTCCTCTCCCGGCAACCCAATACCGGTTTCGTCATGAAATCCAAAATTCAGAATGTGCCGGTAAAACCGCTCTTCACCCAGGCGTAGCGCCACCTTCACCGCCCCCACATCGCTCGAATGCATTAACACCTGAGCTAAGGTCAGCGGCCCTTTGCGCTCGTATGGAAGTATGTCTCGAACGTCGTGGATGATCCGCCCACCCAGCTCGATCTGGCCCATCTGGCAGTCGATCAGGTCCGTTGGTTTGGCCAGATGATCGTCGATCGCAGACGCGATCGTCACCGTCTTAAAGGTCGAACCGGGTTCATAGATCCATCCAACCGCCCTGTTGATACGGTCCTTCGGTGGATATTTCTGGTAGTTGTTGGGATTGTAAGTGGGCTGGTTAGCCATCGCCAGAATCTCGCCGGTGTACGGGTTCTGGACGATCGCGGTTCCCCCTTCGGCATGGTACTTTTTGACGGTCAGAGCCAGTGTTCTTTCAGCAATGTACTGGATATCATCGTCGATCGTCAGAACAAGGTTCTTGCCCGGCTCTCCACGCCACTCGGTTGACCGGAACGAGCGGTGCTTGGCGTCCGTGCTCAGCAGGACTCGCCCCGGAAGTCCTCGAATCTGCCGGTTGTATTGGTATTCCACCCCACCGAGCCCATTGTCATCCATCCCTACATAACCCAGAACGGTGGCGGCCAGATCACCAGCCGGATAGAAACGCTTCATTTCTTTCTGGAAATAGATCCCCTGCAAGTTCAGGTCGCGGATGCGGGCGGACTGCTGCAGCGTAACCTTCCGCTTGACCCAGCAAAAAGAACTATGGGCTTTGAAGCGCGCCTCCAAGTCTTTCGCGTTGAGATTTAGAATTGGAGCGAGCAGTTTAGCCTCCATGGAGGAATCAGGGATATTCGAGGGAACGGCATACACCGAATCCACGGCCAGACTCACCGCCAGCGGGTGCATCTTCCGGTCGTAGATGATCCCTCGTTTCGGAGCGATTTCCACGGTTCGCTGCTGCTGGCGGTCGGCGCGTGACAGCAGCTCCACGTACTGAATAATTTGAAGGTCGTATAAGCGCAGGACGATGGCCAGCACCCAGAGCATGAAAAATCCAGCCAGGAGCAGGCCCCTCTTGGCTCCAACCGGTTTCACCCCTGATAGGGATGACTTCCGCCTCTTGTGCCGTACCATCTACCTCCCATGGGGAATTTCAATCTGGGTTTCTACGTTTCGCGCAAACTCCCTGGCCGCGGCCTGGGAATGGAGCCCCGCGGGGTCCCCCACCTGGATGATCTGGTTCGGCTTCGGAGGCGCAAGGCCCAACTCAGACCGGGCGAGCGTATCAATCCGCTGGGGGTCGCTCAACGAGGCGAACTGAACTTTCAAGGTGTGGTTCTGTTCCACCACTTCCGCGTGGTCCTGCTTCAGCTGTTGGATCATATAGCCGTAACGCACGCACTCAAAGTGCTGCCAGGCAAAAAGCATGATGAAAAGAAAAGCCAGCGTGCCCAGGATCAGCAGGCTGAAACACTCCCGGCGCTTCTCGTGATCAACTTCACGCTGCAGGCGGGAATTATCGATATGCTTAACGAAATAGATTTCCGGATAGGGAGCGCGGCCCGCGACCGGCTGGTTCCGAGGACGGCGCTTCGAACCGGGAAGACTTACTGCAACTGTAGCCATGATCCTCTTCTCTCAAGCAGCGCGGCGCCCCCTGACCCCTCTTGCGATGCACACAGGGTTCGGGAACCGCGGGCGTTTCGCGTTACGTGCTTTGCAGCTTCTCCGCCGCGCGCAGCTTGGCGCTGCGTGATCGCGGATTTTCTCGAATTTCTTCAGGAGTTGGCCGCACCACGCGCTTGGTCAGAACGCGCACCCGTTCCTCGCGTTGAAGACCCAGGAACGCGTGTTTGACCATCCGGTCCTCCAGCGAATGGAAGCTGATCACAACCGATCGGCCTCCGGTCGCGAGAACACCCGGAAATCCGGCAAGAAACTCCTGCAGATTTTCCAGCTCGCTGTTGACAGCCAGACGCAACGCCATAAAAGTGCGCGTTGCGGGATGAAGGTGGTGGAGGCCCGCCCGGGAGGGGATAGCTCGTATGACCACCTGCGCCAGTTCGGTGGTTGATCGAATCGGACGGGCCTTCACAATCGCTCGCGCGATACGGCGCGAGTGGCGCTCTTCTCCAAACTTGAAAATCAAATCTGCCAGTTCACGCTCGGGCGTGCGGTTGACAATTTCGGCTGCTGTCAATTCCCCGCCACCCATTCTCATGTCCAGTGGTCCCGGCAGGCTGAAGCTGAAACCCCGGCCGGCATCCTCAAGCTGCATCGAACTTAAACCAAGGTCGGCCAAAATACCGTCGACCGGCGGCAAACCGCTGGCAGCGTGCAGTGCGCAAATATCAGCGAAATTTCCTTCCATCAGTATCAGCTTTCCGCCGTGGCCTCCCAGGCGCTCTCTAACAATCTGAAGCGCCTGGGGGTCACGGTCGATCGCCAGCAGTCTTCCCTGTCCCCCTTCAAGCACACCTAAGATATTCTCTGAGTGCCCGCCCGCCCCCACGGTTGCGTCAATGTAATTGCCATCAGTTCGAACATTCAAAAACTCCGTCGCTTCCCGCAGCATGACGGGATAGTGGAGCTCGAATTCATCCATCTAAATGCCAAGGTCGCTCAAAGCCTGCATGTCATCATCCGTGAGCGGATTGTCATCAAGGTGCCCACGGAACCGGTCCATATTCCAGACATCGAGATAATTGAGATAACCAATCACCGCCACCTCGCCTTGCATGCCGGCGGATTGTCTTAGCAGTGACGGAATCAGGATTCTTCCCTGCGCATCCATCTGTACCGCCTGGCCCCAGTAATTGACCCGGTCCAGCAGTTTTCTTTTCGACTTGTTCATCGAGGGAAGCGTCGCAAGCTTTTCCTCGATACCCCTCCACACGGAAAAGGGGTAAACTCGAACAGACTGGCCGTCGAGACTGGTCACATAAAAATCATGGCCAAAAGTGACTTCCAGATGCGACTTGAAGGTGGTGGGAACTTTAACCCTTCCCTTGCCATCCACCGTTGCTGGGTAATTACCTCGCAGCATGGAAGTTTCAAAAACCCTTCAGAAGATCAGCAACTCGACCACTTGAAAACATTTTCAACCACTCTTGACCACTCTCGCCCACCAAATATATGTTGGGCCTTCCCACTTGTCAAGGTTTATTTGAAACCATTAGAAGGATTTAGTAGTTGACCGTGTGCTGTCCCACCGATTGGGGCGAAAACAGCTTCGCTCACAACCTGTACGACAGGTCAGGTAATGCGGTATTTCGTTGGTGGGAAGGCTGGCGCCCAAGCATTTTATGGTGTCGGAAAATTGTGTTCAATTTTGCGACACTTTCCTTTCGTGAAGCGGATCAGGAGCGTTAGGAAACAGTGCTCCTGCCGTCATCGCGCGTGGGCCAGGAAGCGCAGGCGCACGTAATCTACGGTCCAGCGGCCTTCGGCGTCACAAAGCGCCGGACGGAGCAGACCCACAACCTCATCGAGAGCGCCTCCGCGCTCCTGTTGAGGAAGAGCCTGGAAAAATGGCCCCGCAAACGTCTCGAGCCAACCG
>JBAUWE010000152.1:0-20053 GCA_049583595.1 Terriglobia bacterium | reverse complement strand
CCCATGGGTTCAGGAAGCTGGGCCACCTGACCGAATACTCCATTTTTGCCATATTCCTCTATCACGCGCTGGGTGATGATCATCACGGCTCCTGGAACCCGCGGAAGGCCCTGGCCTGCATTCTGCTGGCCGGCCTTTACTCCTTGACCGACGAGTTCCATCAGAGGTTTGTACCCGGCCGAGGCCCCTCGATTGTGGATTCCGGCATTGACACTTTCGGGGCGACCCTGGGAATGGTGATTGTCTATCTTGCAGGGCGGGACCGCAGCGGGTCGGATGAAGACGTGCAGCAGGGAACGGCCGGCGGAGACAAATCCTTTCCATCCTGACGCGCCTACCTGGCTTCGGAGGGCACGCGGGCCTTCCGGCCGTCCAGGTTGGCAAGGTCAAAGACCACGGCTACCTCGTCACAGCGGAAATACTTTTCGCACTGCAGGCAGTCGCGCCATACCTTCTGGGGCAGCACCCCCCGTTCGACAGGATAGAAACCCATCTTCGAGAAGAAATCAGGAACGACCGTGAGGGCGAAGACCCTTCTCAGCCCCAGGTCCCCTGCCTCGTGCATCAACTGGTTTGTAACCGCCCGGCCCAGTCCTGAGGTTTTTTGCTGAGGGTCTACGCACAGGGAACGGATCTCCGCGACTTCTTCGTTATACAGGCGGAGCGCTCCGCAGGCGGCAAGCTGGTCATCTTTCTCCGCCACAGTGAACTCCCAGATGTTTTCATAAAGTTCCGGCAGGGCGCGGGGAAGCATCACCTCCTCCTCCGCGTACCGATGGATCAGCTTGAAGAGGGCGGGAACATCATTGAGGCGAGCCTTGCGGAGAATAGTCAATTTTGAGTTCTCCCTCGACTCGATCTCCGTCACCAGAGCCTCCGGCGGAATCTGCGTGATGGTGTCCATTTCCACGCTCAATGCGACTGCATCAGCAGCAGGAGGAGCGCCTTCTGAACGTGCAACCGGTTTTCAGCCTGATCATAGACGAGCGACCTGGACGAATCGATCACGGCATCGGTGACTTCCTGTCCCCGGTGTGCGGGAAGGCAGTGGAGGAAAACGGTGTCGGCGCCTGCGGCCTGCAGCAGGCTTTCCGTCACCTGATAAGGGGCGAAGACCTGGTTGCGAAGGTGAGCCGCATATTCCTGGCCCATGCTGGCCCAGACGTCGGTATAGACGGCCTGCACGCCGGCAACAGCTTCCAGCGGGTCGCGGAACAACTCGATCTTGGCGCCGGTTTTGCTGGCCAGAGCCTTGGCCTGGTTCACCATTTCCGCTTTGGGTTCAAAGCCGGATGGCGTGGCGACATGAACCGTTACCCCCAACTTGGCGCCGGTCAGCATCAGGGAGTGGCACACGTTATTGCCATCGCCGACGAAAGCCAGCTTCAGGCCCTTCACGCGGCCGAACTTTTCTGTCAGGGTGAAGTAGTCGCCGAGCGCCTGGCAGGGGTGCAGCAGGTCCGTCAGGGCATTCACCACGGGAATGGAAGCATTCTCAGCCAGTTCGATAACGGACTGGTGGGAGAAAGTGCGGGCCACGATGCCGTCGACCCAGCGGTCAAGATTGCGCGCCACGTCTTTGATCGACTCCCGCTCTCCCAGTCGCGGCTTGGAGTGGTCCATGTAGATGGCAAATCCCCCCATGCTGGTCATGCCCACTTCAAAGGTCACGCGGGTGCGGAGCGACGGCTTCTCAAAGATCATCGCCAGTTGTTTGCCGGCAAGCGCCTGTGCGTACGACGCGGGTGACGCCTTCACGCGCCCGGCGAGGTCGAAAATCATACGGACGTCATTTGCGGTAAGATTCTGGTCCGCGACTAAATCATGGACACTGAGCTGTTCTTGTTTTTCCATAGTTATGACGGGCGTCATGCGCGCACCCCTTTCTTTTCAATGCTTGAGACAGAAATTAAGATCGAGCGCAGCACGTCGATGAGTTCATCGACATGTTGCTGCTGGATGACCAGCGGAGGAAGAAACCTCAAGACCTGTTCCTGTGTGCAATTGAACAGAAACCCGGCTTCCACACCCTGCTGGACGATTTCCTTGCCGGGGATGGAAAGATCCGCGGCCAGCATCAATCCCTGGCCGCGGACCTGGCGAATGACGGGTAGTTCCTTCTGAAGATTCAACAACTGGTTCTTAAAATACGAGCCCACCTGGTGGACGTGCTGTAGGAATTCCGGCCGCTGGAGAATTTCGAGGAATTTCAGAGCCAGGCGGCACTGCAGCGGCCCACCGCCGAAGGTGCTGCCGTGCATGCCGGGTTGGAATGCCTGGGCCACTTCTTCACGGGCCAGAATGGCCGCCAGCGGCAACCCTCCGGCCAGAGGTTTGGCCACCAGGACGACGTCCGGCTTGAGGCCCATCCGCTGGTAGGCAAAGTAGCTTCCCGTACGGCCCAGCCCGCATTGGATTTCGTCGCAGATGAACAGAGCGCCGTGCTCGCGGCACAGTTCCTGGCCGGTTTTCAGGAATTCTTCGTCGAGTTCCACCACGCCGCCCTCGCCCTGAATCACCTCCACCAGCAAGGCGGCCGTGTCCGGCGAAAAGTTTCTCTTGAGATGGCTGCTGTCATTCTGGCGGATAAACCTGAAGCCCGCCGGCAACGGTTCAAAGGGCTTGCGATATTTTTCCGGCCAGGTTGCGGCCAGGGCACCCATGGTGCGGCCGTGGAAGGAGTTCTCCATGGCCAGGATTCCGGTCCGTTCCCCGGAATGCTGGCGGCCGAAAGCGCGGGCAAGTTTGAGCGCGCCCTCGACGGCTTCGCTGCCCGTATTGGCAAAAAAAGCACGATCGAGGCCGGAAAGCTTTGCCAGTTGATCGGCCAGCGGAGCCTGAAAGCTGTGGTAAATGAGATTGGAGATGTGGAGCAGACTTTCGGAGGAATCACGCAACACAGCCATCATTTCCGGATGCGCATGCCCGAGGGCATTGACTCCCAGGCCGCCCAGGAAATCGAGATATCTTTTCCCCTGGTCGTCGACGAGATAGCACCCTTCGCCACCCACGGCCATGAACGGCAGGCGCTTGTAGGTGGGAACCAGTCTGCGTTCTTCGAGTTCTGCAATCTGTTCGTAGTTCATTATTCCCTTACAATCCTTGTTCCCACGCTTTCACGTTTGATGACAGTTCGCACTAAAGAGTTTTTTTCGTCCGGCGAAATAATGTCAATTTCATGGACGCCGTGCTGAAGAGTCCGGGCGCAGGAGCGCAGCTTGGGAATCATTCCGTCCCGCACGGTCCCTTTGTGAATCAGGCTCCGGATGTCCCTGAGCCGCACCAGAGGCAGCACATTCTTTTCTGCGTCCCAGACGCCCCCGGACTCGGTGAGGTAAAGCAGGCGATCGGCCTCAAGGGCCGTTGCCAGCGCCGCCGCAAGGTCATCAGCATTGATGTTGAGATACTGGCCGGAAGCGCTGAGCCCCAGGCTCGCCACCACCGGCACAAACCCCTTTGAGAACGCCAGATTCAGAATGGCGGTGTTGATCTTTGTCGGACGGCCCACATAGCCCAGATCCTTTTTTGTCCCGTTGGCGGTGGCTGTCAGCCGGCGCGCCATCACCAGCTTGCCGTCGCCGCCGCAGATACCCATGGCGGGCTGGCGCTGCGCTTCCAGTTCAGCGACCCAGTGCTTGTTGATGATCCCGGCCAGAACCATCAGAGCCACGTCGCGCGTTGCGGCGTCGGTGACGCGCAGGCCGTTGTGGAACTCCGTCTCAATTCCCAGGCGCTGGAGCGTCTCTGTCAGCGCTTTGCCGCCTCCATGCACCACCACCACGTGATGGCCGGCCCTGGCCAGTACGGCGATCTGCCGGGCCAGGTGCTGCCGCCGGAACTGTTCCTCCGCCGATTGCCCTCCTACCTTGACAACAACTTTCACGTCAGTGCCGTTCCCTCGGCCAGGCCATACATCAGGTTCATGTTCTGGATGGCCTGCCCCGCCGCCCCTTTAATCAGATTGTCGAGCGCGGATACGATAATCATGCGCGTGCCGTCAGTGTCAAGAGAGAAGCCCATGTCAGTAAAATTGGTCTGAGCGACGGACTGGATTTCCGGAACGCCGGAGTCCAGCACCCGGACAAAAGGCGCCCCGGCATAGAAGTCGCGATAAAGCGCGACCACCTCCTCGTGCGTACGAGGCTTCGACAGGCGGACATAGAGGGTGCTCAAAATGCCCCGCGTAATCGGCAGCAGGTGGGGCGTGAAGGTAAAGTCCTTTTCCGCCAGTTTCAGTGCCTGTAGCATCTCCGGGACATGCCGGTGATTGAAAAGTCCGTAGGCGCGGCAGTTCTCATTGACTTCCACAAAGTGGAGCTTTTCGCTCAGCCCGCGACCCGCTCCGCTGGCGCCCGACTTGGAGTCGGAGATGATACCGGCCTTTACGTCGATCCAGCCCTTCTCGATCGCGGGGGCCAGCGCCAGAATCACCGAGGTGGCGTAGCAGCCCGGGTTGGCCACCAGGTGGGCCTTTGCGATGCTCGCGCCGTTCAGTTCCGTCAGGCCGTAAACAGCATCTTCCAGTTCCGCGTGGGCGTTGTGCTCAAAACCGTACCACCGTGGGTAGGCCGCCGCATCCTTCAGCCGGAAGGCTGCGCTCAGGTCGATCACGCGAAGATTGCGCTCCAGCAGCCGGGGAGCGATTTCAAGCGCGGTCTGGTGCGGAGTCGCCAGAAAAACCAAGTCCACTTCCGAAGGCGGCAGCGCTTCCACCGAGAGCGGCTGGCAGGGAACCGCGAACTTCCCGCTCAGGGAGGGATGGGACTGCTCAATGGGAAACTCTTTCTTCCCGTCCCGTCCGGACGACATCAGGCGCGTCACACGGGCCTGCGGGTGGCGGGCCAGCAGGCGCAGGAGTTCCAGCCCCGCGTAGCCCGTTGCCCCGGCAACGGCTACCCGGACAACCCGGGATGAAGCCTCGTGTTGGACTGGAGTGCTGAAGGTTTCCGCCTCGATGATCGCCTTCACTGCCCCATCCGACAGGAATATTTATGCATCATACGCATAATTATGTTTCTACTTGAATTGGCTGCCCCTGTCAAGGGAAAATAGCGTCGGCAACCCGCAAGCCGCCGGCGAAATAAGGCCTCCGAAGAGGGTGGATTTCAGCCTTATGAAAATTGCGCTTTCCATTCCGGAAAAGGAAAAAGTGAAAGGTCAGGGGTCTCTCTATTTTCAGGCCCTGGTCGCCGCCGGAGCCCGACCCGACGAAATCGAGATGATCATGCCTCCGGGGAACGGTCTCCCTTCGTCGGGCGATTTTGACGGAATCCTGCTGGCGGGCGGGGAAGACGTCGACCCGGAGCTTTATGGCGAGCGGAAAAAGTATGACAACGTGAAGACCAACCGCGCCCGCGACGATTTTGAGATAGCCCTTCTGGACCGCGGGCTCAGGGCCGGGTTGCCGATTCTGGGCATCTGCCGCGGGACTCAAACCATCAACACCCGGTTCGGAGGGACGCTCTACCAGGACCTGAAAAGCGATACGGCGCTGGAACGCGATCACAAGCAGCAGGGAAGCCGGAGCGCCACCACGCATTCCATCACCGTGACCGATCCGGACTCCGTTCTGCATGGGTTTGTGACGGGTAGTTGTGCGGTGAACAGTCTGCATCACCAGGCGATCAAACGCCTGGGCAGGGGTCTGAAGGTGACGGCCCATTCCGAGGACGGGCTGGTGGAGGCGGTTGAGCTGGCCGAGGACTCCCCTTTCTTCCTGGCCGTGCAGTGGCATCCCGAGGAGATGTTCAGCGAGCATCCCGAGCAGTTGAAAATCTTCCAGGAATTTGTGGCGCGTTGCCGGGAGCACGCCGCCAAGTAATCTGAATCCTCTTAGCTGCATTGCAGGAATGTTCCCATAGCCGGGGTGACAAGGAAACATCGTGTACCCTGATTTGCCAGACTACTTGCGTCCCGGGCTGAGACTCGTGTTTGTGGGGTTTAATCCCGGCGAACGTTCGGCCCAGGTGGGGCACTATTATGCGGGCCGCGGCAACCAGTTCTGGAACTTCCTCTACGAGTCCGGGCTGACGCCGGTCCACCTGAGGCCGGAAGAAGACCAGCGTATTCTCGAGTTTGGTATCGGCCTCACCGACCTCGTCAAGCGCTGGTCGAATTCCAGCAATGACTTGAGTAGAGAAGACTTCCACCACGGCGTCCCCGTGTTGAAGGCGAAACTTCTGGAAATATCTCCTGAAGCCATTGCCTTCAACGGCAAGACAGGTTTCGAGAGGTTCCAGGGCCGGAAGGCGGAACTCGGAGCGCAGCGCTGCCGGTTTGGAAATTCGCGGATCTACGTTCTGCCCTCCACCAGCGGACGGAACGGCAGTCTTTCGCGCTCCCAGAAGCTGCGCTACTTTTGCCGGCTGAAACGCTGGCTGAGGTGACGTCTTGCGGGTAACTATCGCAAGCGGTGTGTTGCTTATCCCAAGTGACCGGAATCACTGGCCACGCGCCGCCATCTCGGTTATTCTTTCTTTAACTTAAACTCGACCAATCCGAGGAAACATGCCAGCCAGAATCTACTTCATGAAGGGCGACATCACCGAGCTCGAAGTTGACGCCATCGTCAATGCGGCCAACAACGATCTGGTGCTGGGCGAGGGCGTTGCCGGCGCCATCCGGACCAAGGGCGGCCCGCGAATCCAGGAGGAGTGCGACCGCATCGGCGCCATCCGCCTGGGCGAAGCGGCTGTGACCCCGGCGGGCAACCTGAAAGCCTATTATGTGATCCACGCAGCCAGCATGCAATTGGGAGGACAGACCACCGCGGAGTCCCTGCGCAACTCAACCCGGAACAGCCTGCTCCGCGCTGAGGAAAAGGGTTTCAAGACGATTGCTTTCCCGGCCATCGGCACCGGGATTGCCGGTTTCCCGGTGGAAGAATGCGCCAACGTGATGATCGGCGAAGTGCTTGAGCACCTCAAGTCCCGCAGCAGCCTGGAGAAGATTTACTTTGTGCTCTATGATGAAGCGGCGCTCAAGACGTTTGAAGAAACCTACAAGAAGCTCACGGGTCGTCCCGCAGCCAGCGAAACAACCTGAAGCAACGCCCCAAGCTGGAAAGGTCCTCAGCCTGCCGGCCATTCAGCCCCCGCTAGCTAATGGCTCGGTTCTGGTCTGAGTAAGGCTTCTGGATATACTGTTTGGCCTGTTCCATGGCGCCCTGGGTGTCGTCCTTGGTCTGCAGGGCGCGCTGGTATTCGTTCAGAGCGCGGTCGCGCTGGCCGGTGGCGTCGAAGATTTTGCCCAGAGTGAGATGCGCCCAAACCTCAACCCATTTGGGCTGAAGGTTTCCGTCCAGGGCAGCCCGCATTTCCTCCGCCGCGGCGTTGTAATTGTGCAGCCGGAGATAAATCTGCCCCAGGCGAAAGTGGGCGAGTGAATCGTTCTTGTTCTGCTCCACCACCTTCTGATACTGCTTCACGGCTTCCAGGTAGGCCTGTTCAGCAACCAGCTGATCACCACGGGCGATTTCCACCTCGGTGCGGATTTTGTCGGTCATTTTGAGGATGTGGCTGCCGGGGTCGATTTCCACGTGGGTGGGCCTGGTGACCGTGTTGACGGTAAAATCCGACGTGGTTCCCACCATCTGGATGCGGTCATTGACGGGCCTGCGGCCCTCGGAGTTGACACGCACGTCCACCGGCATTCGGAAGATGTCCAGGTCCTGCTGAATTTTGCCGACCACCTGGTAGTGGTTTCCGACGCGATAAATGGCCCAGGAGTCCTTGAACTGAGGCACGCCGGTGGAACTGACCCACTGGGCAAAAAAGTAGGTCAGCTTCTCTTTGCTGGCCTGCTCGGCGGCTTTCTCAAAATCCAGGGTGCTGATAGGCTTCCAAGCGTACTGCTGGACCACTTCGTGCAGGGTCCTGGTAAACGCCTCGTCGCCGATGACCCATCGCAGCATGTGGAAGACCATGGCGCCTTTCTGGGCGACAATGGAGTGGTACTGCGGTGTATAGGGCTGGAGTGACCCGGCCTGGCTGATGGGCGCAGTTTCTTCATGGGTCAGGGCCCCAATGGCGGTTGTGTGCATGAGGTTTTCAAAGGCCGTTTCGCCCTTTGAATTCTCGATGTAGAGCGCCGATGCGTAAAGCGCCAGTCCGTCGTCAAGGAAGGCGTCATCCGGCGTCGCAGGGCTGACGTAGCTTCCCCACCACTGGCGGGAGATTTCATGAGCCAGCAGTTGTTCGTTCACGGGCGAAGAAAATCCGCGGGTGGCCAGAGCGACGATGCCGGGTGAAGAATAACCGCCAACGGTGTCGTTGGGAATCTCCACCACCGCCAGATTCCCGTTCGGCAGCGACCCGAACTTGCTGGAAAAAAAGCTCATGATCTTTGCTGCCGTCGCTCCATAGTCCGCCGCATAGTTCTCGTGGCCTGGCTTCAGGAAGAGGTACACATTGGCGCCAAATGCGCTTTCATGCTGGGCTGAATAGGTGCCTGCGTAAAATGTGCCGGGAAAGGCCGACTGGTCGAATTCGAATGAGTAGGTGGTGTTGCCAGCCTCGTCCACGGGCGGCGAAGGTGTTCCCGAGGCAATCACAGTCTCCCCGGTTGGCACGGTGACGTGCAGGGTGGCTGAAAAGCGATTGAGCCCGGGCCTGGCCACCGGGAACCAGCGGCCGGGATAGAGCAGATAGGAGCCTTCAGTGCCCACATAGGAAAGCTTCAGCCCCTCCACAGGGCTCCCCTCGGCTGTTCCAAGCCCGCCCTTGTAACTGACGGTGAGGGACGAAGCCTGGCCGTTGGTGACCGGGCTGGGCAGCGTGATTTTCAGGGTCAGCCCGTCCTGTTGGAAGGGGACGTCAGCCCCGGCCGAGTCCACGATCTTCTGCACCCGCAGTGCGCTATTGAGCTCAAAGCTGAGCTGGCTGATGCTGGTTTGGGGTACGTAATCAATCCTGGTGGTGGCGTCAAGGATGTGAATGGTGGGAAACAATTGAACCTTGATGTCGTATTTCTTGACCACGAACTGCGAAGGGTCTGCAGCCCGCGCGCCTGAGAGTGCGGCAAAAAGGGCCAGCGCCAGCAGCGCAGCCCCTCGGGCGCATCCTGTGCCCCCCGCCCGGCGAGTTACGGCAGTCCTGAATCTACAAAACAGTAAGGCATTCTTCATAAATGAATTGAGCCTTTCAAAAGAAAAGGGCAACACTATTGATCATACAATTCCCGGCAGGGCGGTGGAACGGTTAATCATAAAAAACGTTAATGGGTCGGCCCCACAGGCCAACGTGCCCTATCACAGGGATGCTTCATACGGCGCGCCGGGATGCCTTGGCCCCCTCAATGTGCCGGACGATGGCATCCGCTGCCCGGCCGATTGCTCCCCCCATCCCCAGGCGATTCCTCACCTGTCGAAGGTCCTCGATCATTCTGTTTCGCGCCAGGCCGTCGTCGAGTAATTGCTCCAGATTGGCCGCCAGGCGGTCGGCTGTGAAGTCGCTCTGGATCAGTTCCGGAACCGCGGCATGGCCGGCCAGCAGGTTGACCATGCTGTAGAAGGGAACATCGATCATGAACCTGGCACACATCGCGGTGAATGCGGACACCCGGTAGACGACCACCATGGGACATTCCCGTATAGCCGCCTCAATCGTGGCTGTGCCGCTGGCCACTACAGCCGCGTCAGCGTAGTGCAGGGCCTCGTGCGTTGAATTGTTGAGTGCGCGAAGGGTTGCGTTGCCGGTGTAGCCGCGCGCTACCAGCGATTCCAGCCACGCGGAATCAATGGAGGGTGCGCATGCCACAACAAATTGAACAGGGCGGGAGCGTGCCAATTGGGCCGCTGCTTCCAGCATCGCAGGCAGATTGAAGGCCACTTCCGTTCTGCGGCTTCCCGGCAGCAGCGCGACCGTTGGGATGCCCGGGTCGAGACCCGCGCGGGTGAAGAATTCCTCTCGAGTCCTGCTGGGTGCGGGCATATCCACCAGGGGATGCCCAACGCATTCCACCGGCACGCCCGCCTTTTCGTAGATGTCGGTCTCAAAGTCGAAAAGGCAGAGCATCCTGTCGACGCACGCTTTGATCTTCCGGATCCTCCATTTTTTCCAGGCCCAGATCTGCGGGCTGACAAAATAGATCACGGGAATGTCGTAATGCTTCAGCCGCTTCGCCAGGCGCAGATTCAGGGACGGAGAATCAATCAGGATTGCGGCCGCGGGCTTTCG
This sequence comes from Terriglobia bacterium, assembly GCA_049583595.1. Lineage (GTDB taxonomy): Bacteria > Acidobacteriota > Terriglobia > UBA7540 > UBA7540 > SCRD01. Next base: position 9,878 of record JBAUWE010000152.1, on the reverse strand, counting down.
GCGCGCGGCTTCAGCCACCAGGTCCTGCAGAGCGCGGTAGGCTTTGGGGAGGCCGGATACGACCTCGGAGATTCCAATCAGCGCCACGTGGTGGATATCGACAAGGGTATCGACGCCGGCAGCGCGCATCGCTTCACCACCGCAGCCAAAGAACTCCGCGTTGGCGATCCTGCCTTTCAGCGCCTGAGCCAGTGCGGCTCCGTAAACATCGCCGGAGCGTTCCCCGGCAACCATTAAGAAGCAATTTCTGGGCATGATCCTTTGGCCGATCCAGCGGAGGCCAGGAACTCCTGGTCTTTGTATTGAAGCTGATAAAGCTTGAAATAGATACCCTTCAAGCGCAGCAGTTCCTGATGGGTCCCCACCTCCCGGACGCGCCCTTTGTGCATCACGATGATCCTTGAAGCGTTCTGGATGGTCGAAAGGCGATGAGCAATGACCAGCGAAGTTCGATTTTCGAGCAGGCGCCGGAGACCCTCGCGAATCAGATGTTCCGTTTCAGTGTCCACGCTCGATGTAGCCTCGTCCAGGATCAGAATCTTCGGGTCGTGGGCCAGTGCGCGGGCGAAAGAGAGCAGTTGTTTCTGTCCCGATGAGAGCGTGGCCCCACGCTCTTTGACAGGCTCATCAAAACCGCCGGGAAGGCTCTCAATAAAGTCCTGCATATTCACGCGCCGGACTGCGTCACGGACCTGCTGATCGGAAATGCCTTCGGTCCCAAGCCGGATGTTGCCGGCAATGGTGCCCGAAAAGAGAAACGGGTCCTGCAATACGATTCCGAAATTGCTGCGCAGGTCCTGCAGGCTGAGGTCACGAATGTCCACGCCGTCGAACAGGATAGCGCCCTCCTGGACGTCATAGAAGCGCAGCAGAAGGTTGGTCAGGGTCGTTTTGCCTGCCCCGGTGTGGCCCACCACGGCAACCGTCTCACCCGGCTCGACGGTGAAAGAAACGTTTTCCAGCACGCGATGATTGTCGCGATAAGCAAACCCCACATTGCGAAATTCCACCCGGCCACGAACCTCTGCGAGCTTCTTCGGTTGGGGAGAATCGGAAATCTTCACCGGCGTGTCCAGCAGTCTGAAGACGCGCTCGGAACTGGCCATCGCTGACTGGAGGATGTTGTATTTATCGCTGAGGTCCTGAATGGGCCGGAAGAAGCGTTGCGAATACTGGATGAAGGCGATAGCCGTTCCCACGGTCAGCGTATCGCCCAGGATCATGCCGCCGCCCTTGTACAGGATGATGACGATGGCCAGCACCCCCAGGAATTCAACCGTGGGATAAAACAAGCCGTAGGCCAGGATGGAGTCTTTGTACGCTTTCAGGTAGGCCCCGTTAATCTTCTCGAACTCGTCGAAGCTCTTCTCCTCCCGGTTGAAGAGCTGCAATACCGGCATGCCCGTGATGTGCTCCTGGAGATAGGCATTGATGCGGGCGATGGCCAGCCGGATGCGACGGTACGATTCCCGCACCGCTTTCCTGAACAACGCCGTCGCCAGAATAATCAGCGGCAGAACGGCAAAGGTGAGCAGCGCGAGCCTCCAGTCCAGCTTCAGCATCACCGCCATGATGCTGACCAGTGTGAAGAAGTCACCGAAAACGGCCACCACACCGGAGGCAAACATATCGTTCAGAACGTCAATGTCGGTGGTGACGCGCGTGACCAGCCTGCCCACGGGATTGCGGTCAAAGTAGCTCATCTGCAACCGCTGAAGATGCTCAAACACCTGCTTGCGCAGATCGTACATGACCTTCTGGCCGACCAGTTGCATGGCGAAGGTTTGAACAAACTGCAGGACAAACGTCAGCAGGACCGCCGGCAGAAAGATGGCAAGCGCAATCTGAAGGATGCCTTCACGAGGATTGGCGCTGAGGAATTGTGCCAGAAACCCGGGAATCTGACGTTGTTGGGTGGGATCGAGATAGCGATCGATTTCCACCTTCATCAGATAGGGCGGTACGGCCTGCAGGAGGCCATAAAAGAAGATGGCGACAAGGGCAAAGAAAACCACCCGCCGGTAGGGACGCAGGTAGGCCAGTAGCCGTCGCATCAGGCGCGCGTCGTATGCTTTGCCGAGAACTTCTTCTTCGTGGAAACTGTCTGCCATCAGAGTGCCAGGTTACACTTCCTTTTCAAGTGATTCTTCAATCAGTTGCTTGTTGTAAAGCTCCGTGTAATAGCCATTCTTTGCCAGCAACTCTTCATGGGAGCCTCGCTCCACAATGGTACCGTCGTGCAGCACGACAATCTCATCCGCATTGCGAATGGTGGAGACGCGATGAGAGATCAGGATGGTGGTTCTTCCCGCCATCACCTCGGTGAGGTGCTGCAAGATTTTTTCTTCAGTGTAGGTGTCAACGCTGGAGAGCGCGTCATCGAGAATCAGGATGCGCGGGTCGCGGATGATAGCGCGCGAAATCGCCACCCGCTGTTTCTGGCCGCCCGAGAGCGTCAGGCCGCGTTCTCCCACCATGGAATCAAAACCCTTCGGGAAGCCCAGGATGTCCGTCCGGATGTTGGAGATTTCTGCCGCGCCCTCCACGTCATCATCAGAAGAATCCGGAACTCCGAACCGGATGTTTTCACGGATCGAGTTGCTGAACAGGAAAGTTTCCTGCGGAACGAACCCGATGTGCGAACGAAGAGTCTTGAGAGGGACATGGTGGACCGGAATCCCATCCACCAGCACCGATCCCTCCTGTGCGTCAAACAGCCGGGGAACCAGAGCGGCCAGGGTCGTTTTCCCCGAACCGGTTGCGCCCACGATAGCGAGGGTCCGGCCCGCCGGAATGTGCAGGTTGATGTTCTTGAGAATCGGGACACCGTTATACGCAAAGGTGAGATTCCGAAATTCGATTTCGCCTTTCAGAGCGCGGACGGGGTTGCTGGGAACCCGGCGGTCGTCGATGGCCGGTTGGGAGGCAAAAATGGTCCACAGCCGGCCCATGGAGGCGAGGCCTCGCTGAATGATGTTCGTTACCCACCCCAGCGCGATGATGGGCCAGATGAGATACATCAGGTAGACGTTGAAAGCGGCGAATGTTCCGATGGTGATTCTGCCTGACAGCACATGTTCTCCGCCGACCACCATAATGAGCAGGAAAGAAGCTGCGAAGAGCAGAGCCAGCGCGGGCCACAGGAAACTCGTGATCAGGATCAGGTGCTTGTTTTTCTCCACATAGACTTGGTTCATGCGGTCGAACTGCTGCATTTCAGGCTCTTCCTGGCGGAAGGCGCGGACCATCCGGACGCCAGAGAGGTTTTCGCGCACTTTTTCGGTGAGTTCCGAATACATGGCCTGGATTCTTTCGAACCGCTCATGGATCCTCTGCCCGAAAAACTTGACCGCAATCGAGGCCAGCGGCAGAGGGGCCAGCGCCAGCAGCGTCAGGTGAAGATCCAGATGGGCCATCAGAGTGATCGTGGCGATACCCGTAACCACCGTATTGGCTGAATACATGATGCCCGGCCCGACAATATTGCGGACAGCGTTCAAATCATTGGTCAGCTTGGCCATCAGGTCGCCGGTTCGGTGTTCGTTGTAGAAGCGGGAGTCCTGCCGCATCAGGTGCATGAAGAGGTCATTGCGGAGATCATACTCAACGTCGCGTGAGATGCCGATCAGAATCCAGCGCATCCAGAACTGGAAAATCGCTTTCGCCAGCGCGATGCCCAGCAGCAGAAGAGCAAAGAAGGCGAGTTTTTGCGCCGTAACGCCGCCGGTGAGTGCGTCAAAGGTTTCCTTGATGATCAGGGGTATCGTGACTCCGACAACCTGGGTGAGGATGAGCGCAGTGAAGCCAATGATATAGCCCTTTTTGTACCTGGCGAGATACGGAAACAGGGGTCGAAGAGGGTTTCGCATGGTTACCTATGCTTTATGGTGGCCGAAGTCAGGCGGCAGGCGCTATGTCGCCCCAGGAAATTTTGATTATAGCTGAACCCCGCTGCGGCCTGCCAGCCTCGGTGCAGACTCGAATGAACTCATTCTAACCCTGGCTGCAGCCGGCGCCGCCCATCACAACCCTGCTTTCCTCTCCCTGTGACATCCGGTTTCGGGTTGACCTTGAAGGAGGGCCTACGTAAAATCTGGCTATAATGCTTTCCTGGCGGGAGGGAAGCAGAAAACAACTTAGCTGAAAGGCAGGTCAAGTTGGGGAAGTGTAAACTCTTTTTTCTTATTCTCGCTGTCGTGTTTGCATTTGGCTCGTGCAGTTCCCGCAGCAGAAAGGTTGCGGCTTCGCCTCCAACGCCTGTCGTCCCGCCACCGGAAACTCTTCCCATCCACCCCCCGGCGCCTCCTCCCCGGGTTGTCAAACCCAGGCCTCCTGATCCGGCTGACGTTCTGGTCGCAAAGGTCGATGCCGTCTATAACCACGGCATGCAGGAATATCGTGCCGGGAACCTGCAAAAGGCCAGACAGGATTTTGACGAGGCCCTGAGCCTGCTGCTCCGATCCGGGATGGAAGTTCAGAGTAACCCCCGGCTTAAAGCTGAATTCGAAAAGCTGGTCGAAAAGACTTATGGGTTGGAGGCCTCAACAACGGCAAACGGCAACGCGTTAAGCCAGCGAGATGATGAGTCTCCTCCCATTGAATCCTTTGCTGACCTTACATTCCCCGTAGATCCGAGGGTCCGGAAGCGTGCTGAACTCGAACTGATTTCAGTTCGCTCAGACCTTCCGCTGGTTACGAACGATTACGTAGCGGGTTTCCTGACCTACTTTCAAAACGGTGGTCAGGGCTATATCGAAAAGATTCTTACCCGTGTCGGGATGTACCAGCCGATGATTTCCAAAGTGCTCCGCAAGTATGGAATGCCGCAGGACCTGATCTACATGGCCGCGGGGGAAAGTGGTTTTAATCCCCTTGCCGTGTCGCGCGCGGGAGCCACGGGCATGTGGCAATTCATGGCGGCGCGCGGCCGGGAATACGGGCTCAAAATGGATCAGTATCAGGATCAACGCGAGGACCCCTTGAAATCGACGGATGCGGCGGTCCGTCATCTGCGTGACCTCTACAAAGAATTCGGTGACTGGTATCTGGCCATGGCGGCTTACGATGCCGGACCCGCCGGCATCCAGAGAGCCATTGAGAGGACCGGATACGCGAACTTCTGGAAGCTGCGGGAATTGCGTGCGCTGCCCAGGGAGACACAGAACTATGTGCCCATCTTCATCGCCACCGCTCTGATTGCCAAGGATCCCCGTGCTTACGGGTTTGATGTGCAGCCTGATCCACCTCTGGACCCGGACCAGGTAATGGTTACAGTTCCCACCGACCTTCGCCTGGTGGCTGAACTCATTGACAAACCAGTCAAAGAACTCGAAAAGCTCAATCCGAGTCTTCTGACCTGGGCCACGCCGCTGGATGAAAGCAAGTATGTGATCAACCTTCCACGCGGAACCAGAGATTTGTACGAGAAACGGATTGCGGAAGTACCGCCTGAAAAGCGGGAGTCGTGGCGGGCCGTCAAGGTGGAGCAATCGGACACGCTTGAATCCATCGCGCGCAGGTATCGAATCACAGAGGTCGCGCTGGCCAGGGCCAACCATTTTGACCCCGGGGACGCCCCGGAAATCGGCGCGCACCTTATTCTGCCGCTTCCTCCGGGCCGGGAGTCCCGCTATCGAAGGGGCCGCTATTACCGTTACCGCATCCGCCGCGGCGATACGCTCGGCGGCATCGCCCACCGCTACCACGTGAGTATTGCAAGCCTTCGGCGCTGGAACCACTTGCGAGGTTCGCGGATTGTTGCCGGGAGAACACTGCACGTGTTTGCCCACGGCGGGGCCCGTTCCAGCGGCTCTGGCGAATACAACGCGCAGACCCGCAACGGCGGCGTCCGGGTTTACCGGATTCAGCGTGGCGATACGCTTGGGGGCATCGCCAGGCACTTTCATGTGAGCGTTGCGGAACTTAGCCGCTGGAACCATTTGCGGGGTTCCACCATTGTTGCAGGGGAAGCGTTAAAAGTCAGCAGCGGGTCCCCCACACGGAAAGTCGCTTCCTATCATGCTGCCAGCAAGGATCAGCGGAATCCAGAGTCCGTTTATCACTACCGAATCCGTCGTGGCGATACTCTTACATTCATTGCCAGCCACTTCAAGGTGACCGTCACGCAAATCCGTGAATGGAACCACCTGGACGGTTCGCTCATCATGCCCGGACAGATCCTGGCGCTGTATGGAGTGGCGGAGTAGCGGCTCGATTCGGCTGCCGATGATGCCTCTTGACAGCGGTTGTCCGGTGGTATACATCTGGCCCAAGGGACCTTTTTGTTTAAGGTTCACGACCTGTGCCAGCTAATATCCGGTTTCTGACGGGATGCTGATCCTAAGAGGAGGATTCCATGCGGTTCAACGACGAAGACCATGAGCCCGGCGAAGAGTTTGAAGAGTACGAAGACGAACTCTCTTCTGACTACGAAGAAGAATTGGAAGAGGAAGACCTCGGGGTGGACCTCGAAGATTTGGACGAGGAGATTTCCTACGAATCCGAAGAAGAGGAAGAGGAAGAAGTCGGGCCTATAGAGATGGAAGTCCCACCGGCTCCCATTTCCCCTCAGTCTGCTCCCGCCAGTGCTCGCCGGCCGCCCAAACCCAAAGGACGTCCGGCAAAGGCAAAATCGAAGAAGCCTGCCAGGCCCAGCAAGGCCGGCAAGCCTAAGAAGGCTGCGAAATCCGCCAAGGCGAAGAAGACCGCCAAATCTGCAAAGGCGAAAAAAGTTGGGAAGGCCGCCAAGGTGAAGAAGGCCACTAAGGCAAAGAAGGCTGGAAAGCCCACCAAGGCGAAGAACAAGACTGCCAAGGCAAAAAAGCAAGCGAAGGCCGGGAAGAAAGCCGTGAAAGCTAAGAAGGCTCCGAAGACCGGGAAAAGCAGGACGGCGGTTGCCGGCAAGAAGGCAAGGGGCCGCCGCTGACCTCGGGGCCGGGCAGGATTTATGTTAGCCCAGAGAGAACCCTGTCCTCCCTTGCCTGTGTTTTTTTGCACATTAGAGTTTTTGCGCAACGCGTGGAAGGGCTGGCTGAACTGGAAGGTGATTCCATAGAAGCTGACAGGCGCTCCCGCGCATGTTGTGACACTCCAGAAGGGGCCAGGGCAACAATTTCCAGGGATGCATGAAGGGCCCGGCAATTTCGGTTCTGGAATCCAATCAGAGGGCAGCGAGTTTACCTCGCCTCAGACACTGCCCTCCGGTCAGGGTGAGCCCGCTGCGGTCAGAAAGGTTGTGGCGGTTGAATGTATCCGCCGGATGAGGGGCGGGTCACAACCATTCCTGATGGGCTGTGACGACGGCGAGACCTACGTTGTCAAGTTCAGGAACAATCCCCAGCATGTCAGAATTCTGGCCAACGAGATGCTTGCCAGCCGGCTGGCTGCTCTGATCCGGCTGCCTGTCCCCGGACGGGCGTTCGTGCAGGTTTCGCAAAGTCTCATTTCTGGAACTCCTCTGCTGAAGTTTGAGACGGCGGGCCGGGAGGAGCAGTGTGTCTCGGGATTGCAATTCGGTTCCAGATTCCCGGGCGCTCCCAGCCGGACGCTGGTGGTGGATTTCCTTCCTGACCGTCTGCTGCGGCGCGTCTCCAACCTGGCCCCAATTTTTCTGGGCGCGTACGTGCTGGACAAGTGGACCTGCAACTGTGATGGCCGCCAGGTGATTTTTTACCGGACCATCGATCAAAGCGGCAACCGTTACTCCGCCACGCTGATCGATCACGGGTTCTGCTTTAACGATGGAGAATGGAACTTCCCGGACAGCCCCATTCGGAGCCTTTATCCGCGCCGGCTGGTGTATGAGAGCGTGCGCGGGTTGCAGTCGTTTGAACCCTACCTCTCCCGAATTGAAAATATCGAGGCATCTGAACTGGAAGAGTGTCTCCAGGAAGTGCCCACAGAGTGGTGCGGAGACGACCCGGACCAGATTTCGCGGCTTGCGGAGCAGCTTTATCAGCGGCGCCGCCGGGTGCGCCAACTGATAATCGAAGCAAAAGGGAGTTCATTGAGACCTTTCCCGAATTGGGAATAGACGATGACGAGGGCCCGCAGGGCCAGGTGCTCGCATGGCTGATGTTGAACAATACAAGGAGTGCTCGCTCTACGTGGTGCAATATGTGCCGGACGTGGTGCGGGGCGAATTCCTGAACATTGGCGTGTTCCTGTTCAGTCCCCAGGAGAATTACCTGGGCTGCCTGTTCACGGATGACTTCCGCCGGATCAAGCGGTTCCATCCTCAGGCCGACCTCGAATTCCTGCGTGAACTCCAGCAGGACTTCGAGCAGCAGATTGACGAGCACAGTGACGAACTGGAAACCTATCTGAACTGGATGGGGCAATCTTTTTCAAACCTGGTGCAGATTGCTCCTGTCAGGGCCTGCCTGCTTCGTGACCCGGCGGCCGAAATCCAGGATGTTTTTAACCGGTACGTGGGCGCGCGGGTGGAGGGGCCCCTCCCGGTCGACACACGGGTGCGAATCAAACAGCGGCTGCGGCTTTCTTTTGTGCGGGCCGGGTTGTGGGACTTTCCGAAGTTTGAGCGGAATATTCAGGCTGCGCGCTGGACACAACCCAATGACACCTTTGCCTTTGATTTCGGGTACCGCCCGCTCGAGATTGCGGGCAGACCGAACGGACACATGAAGTTTATCCACACTCTTTCTCTTAAGCGTGACGTCGAACTGGCAAAGGTTCTGGTTTACACCATGGACCACGTCCGCAGCCGTGAGCCGGCCGAACTGACGGCCGTGGTCGAGGGGATGCCCTCTGGAGAAGACGAAGCGGCCACGCTTTCACAGAACATCCTGGTGGAGGCTGGAATTTCTATCCAGCCGGTTACCCTTGCCGACCAGTACGCTCGGTCGATCCGCAGCGAACTGGGCATCTAAAGCTGGGGACTGCGATGCCGATGACGCTGGACGTTGAATGTTATTCCGGCTATAAGGCGGACGAGCGGCCTCTGCGTTTCCGCTCCGACGAAAAGGATTCCCGGACTTTTGAGGTGGTGGAGGTTCTCGACCAGTGGTATGGGGTGGGGTACCGTTGTTTCAAAGTACAGTCTGACGACGGGAACATTTACATCCTTCGACACAAAGAGAAGGAAGATGAATGGGTCCTGGATTCATTCCGCCGGACCCGTTCATGAACGGATGCCTTCCTGTTCCATGACAATCCTTGCCGGCCATGATTAAATAAGGGGTTATGAGGCTTCAGGGCGAGCCAGAAACCTTCCGGAGATGCCCCTACTGAAATGCGCAAGGGTGAATTCATCATTTCGACGCTGCTGGCGATCCTGGTATTCCTTTTTGTTCTAGGGCTCCAGCGTGACTGGAGGCCTTCCAGTCTGAAGGATGCGGCAAGCTCAGCAGAGCAGTACGTGCTGGGCAAGGCCGGTGCTCGCGGAGCGTACCCGGATATTCCCGGTTTCGAGCGTACTGACACTTTCACCCTTGACCGGCAGTATCGCGCAGCTCTCTACCGGTCCAATTCCGTCAGCCTGGGTTTTGCGCCAGGACGTCTGGTCATTTACAACGATAAGAACCAGATTGCTTACCAGGTGGATACGCTGGAAGGTGCACGGGAAGCGTGGACCGCTCTGTATGATTTTGCGGGCCGGGGAGGGTTACCGGTTCGAAACAGCCGGCCACGGCCAGTTTACCTTCGCGACCTCACCGGCGACCGGAAGCCCGACCTGGTGGTTGGACTCTATTCAGGCGGCAACCGCTGCTGTACTACGGTGAACGTTGTGCAGGTCGGAAAGGATTCCCTGAAGGTTATCGGCCATATTGACGGGCTGAAGGGATGGCCTTTTGAGGGCCTGGAAATTCGACGGATCGGCCCCGACCCCATCCGGGAATTCGTGGTGCACCGGCCCCAGG
>JBAUWE010000151.1:0-9548 GCA_049583595.1 Terriglobia bacterium | reverse complement strand
GGCCGTCATCATCCTGGGTGCGGCGGTGACGCTCTGGGTGGCGGGATTTGACATCATCTACGCCTGCCAGGACGTCGAGTTCGATCACACCGTGCAGCTCCACTCAATTCCCAGGAAGTTTGGCATTGCGGCGGCGCTTTACGCCTCGGCAGCGCTCCACGTGCTGATGCTGGCACTGCTGGTGATGGTGGCGCAGATGTCCGGCCTGGGATGGATTGCGCTGGCCGGGCTGGGGGCGGTGGCGGCGCTGCTGGCCTACGAGCACCTGCTGGTGAAACCTTCCGACCTTTCACGCGTGAACGCCGCGTTCTTCACGATCAACGGGTATATCAGCGTTCTCTTCTTCCTCACCTGGGCGGCGGCTATTCTGGTTCGTTAAACGCCGCCAGCCAGTAGAGCGGCGATTCCGGTGCAGTATGCGGGTATTCGGCGATTATTGCGTGCGGTAGGGGGTGGCCATTTCACGGAAGACCAGTGAATCGAAGATGGCCAGGACGTGCTTGCGGTAGTTGAGGACGCGTTCGACCATGGGTTTGGCAGTCGGATCGCGGTGCGCCTGCCGCTTCCAGCGCTCGAGAACGTGCGGCGGGACGTCGATGTCCGCTCTCAGTTTCTGGAGCGGCTGCCCGCGCAGGAACAGGCCATAGAAGAAGGCGGCTTCCTGCCGGGGCTCTGCGAATCTGGCGTCGTCCAGTTGCATCTCGTTTAAGCGCCTCTCGGAATTCCGGGTCAAAATTCCTCATGGCACATCCCAAGGCTCAATTAGCCTTATCAAATCACGAAATCTTATCTTAACCCCGTTGTCAAGGTCAGGGCCGGATTTCCGGACAGACCCTTCACTGCCGGCGCGCCTCGAATTCGCCCTCCGAACCCACACGCCGATTGCCTCACAACAGACTAGCATAGACTTCGGCGATTTCATTGCGCAAAAGGATTCTATGACGTCCGCAAAAGCACTTGGTTCAGCCTGATTGCATCCCAGGGCAAGGGGACGTAGAATATTAACTTCGGCTGCCAGCCGATAAATCTTAACCACCGGACTGACTGTGTTGAACCTACGCCTGGAAGACGCAAACCTGCAGCCCATCGCCGACAAGGTTTTTGCCGGCGAGCGCCTGGACTTTGATGACGGCGTCACGCTCTACAACTCGAGCGATCTGCTGGCCATCGGCGCCCTGGCCCACCATGTCCGTGAAAAAATGCACGGCAAGCGCACGCACTTCAATGTGAATCGCCACATCAATCCCACCAACGTTTGCGTCGCCAGTTGCAAACTGTGCGCCTTCGGCCGCAAGCCGGACGCTCCGGGCGCTTATACGATGGCTCTGGAAGAAGCTTTCCGAACGGCGGGCGAGAACTGGACGGAAGCCGTCACAGAATTTCACATTGTCGGCGGGCTGCATCCTGATTTGCCTTTCCAGTATTACGTCGATCTCCTTCGCGGGCTGAAGGAGCGCTTTCCGTCGGTCCACCTGAAGGCCTTTACGGCGGTTGAAATCGCCTATTACGCCCACATTACCCGGATGACCGTGCAGGAAATCCTGGAGCGGTTCAAGGATGCCGGGCTGGGATCGCTGCCGGGCGGAGGGGCGGAAATCTTTGCTCCCGCCGTGCGGCGCGTGATCTGCGACCATAAGATCGGCGCCCACATGTGGCTGAAGGTGCACCGGACTGCGCATGAGTTGGGTTTGCACTCCACCGCAACCATGCTTTATGGCCACATCGAGAGCTCCGAAGACCGCGCAGACCATCTGGTCCAGCTTCGCAACCTGCAGGACCAGACCAAAGGTTTCCAGACGTTCATCCCGCTGGCCTTCCATCCCGCCAACACGGAGCTCGGCAAGCTGGTTGAATGGGACGAAACCTCCGGGTTCATGGATTTGAAGAATATTGCCGTTTCGCGTCTGATGCTCGACAACTTCCCTCATATCAAGGCCTACTGGATCATGCTGTCGCCCCGCGTCGCACAGATCGCCCTGCGCTTTGGCGCCGACGATCTGGATGGAACGGTGGCGGAGGAAAAGATCTATCATGATGCCGGCGCCAGGACTCCCCAGGTGATGACCCGCCAGCAGATTGTCCGGTTGATCAAAGAGGCCGGCTTTGAACCCTTCGAACGCGATACCCTCTATCGCCCCGTCGTGCGCACTGAGACCAGCGTCAGCGTGCAGGTCTAGCCGGACAGGTTTCCGATGAGGAAGCCTCCGCTATTCAGCCTGCCGGTGCTGAAAGTGCCGCGCCACCTCATAGCCCAGCAACGCAAAAACCGGAAGATACTCCAGAACCTGCATCAGCGGCGAGTTGGAGAACATGCCGCCCGCGGCGTAGGCAATGACCGGCGAATAGCCCAGAACGCAGGTGACCGTCAGCAAAAGCAGCCCGGGACTGGGCGAGAAGCAGAGAAAGGGAGCAATCCAGGTGAAATACCACGGAAAGGCGTTGGATGATAGAAAGAGCAGTCCGGCGAGCGTGACGAGGCCGGCACGGAAAATGTCCATCTTGGCTTTAAGGACGTAAGCAATCAACAATATGAGGAGGATGCCCGCCACAAGCTGCGCCTGACGGACTGAGTTCCCAGCGGCCAGAAACAGTCTGAAAAGACTGTCATTGCCCTCCCATTTGGCCGTGAAATCCGAAAGGCCGCGGAGCAAATGGCCCCCGGCGCCCAGAAACGGCAGATAACCCAGCAATATCAAGCCTCCGAAGATGCCGGCGTAGGCCCATCGGGTGCGCCTGAGAAAGGTTGGCAAAAGGAGAGCAGGGAAGAGCTTGGACAGGGCTGAAAGGGCAAGAAACCCGATTGACAGGAAGCTGCGACCGCCTATAATGAGAAATAAGGACGCCCCCAGCAGTGTCAGGATTGCCAGAGAGTCGTTGTGTCCTGACAGGGAGAAGGCAATCAGGACTGCTGGATTCCACGCGTAGATGAGAACGTGCTGGAGCGGGCGGTCGGCTGCGGACAGAAGAACAAGCAGCAGGGCGACGGTTGCAAGGTCGAGCGCGGTGAACAAGCGCTTGTAGCCTGCGACGGTCCGGACCCATGAAAAGGCCACTTCGGCGGCAGGAGGATAAAGTGTCGGAGTGGTTTTTCCGGTTTCGATAGGGTGGTGAGGATTCTGTGCCCAGCTGAGTGCGGGCAGGGCAGGATAAACAGTGTAGGGATTCAAGTGGGCGCGAACGACGCGCCCTTCCCATTGATAGCGGTAAACATCTTCCGAGAGCGTAGGGCTCAACGGCAAGAAAATAAGGCGAAAGACAACCGTCGCGCCAAGAATCACGAAGAGAGCTGAAGGACCGCTCTTGTTCCTGAGGACGATGTAGACGCTGGCGAGGTACAAGGCGCCTGCGACAAGCATCAGTGCAATGAACTCCGGCACGTGGTTCTTGAGCGGCTGGCAGCGGGTAGCAAAGTAAAAGATGTACCCGAGGGCCAGGGCGACGGTCAGAAGGCTGAAAGCGGCTGCATAGCGCGGGCCGGGCAGCGGTGTTTTTGTTTCGTGAGGTATTGAATTGGCGCTCCGTGCTTCAGATGTCAGGGAGCGAACTCTGTCTGCGTCGGTTGAGGACTGACTCCGAGGTTCCATGATTCACTTACTCCTGGGCATTCTGGTGGTTCCGTCGAGCCCGATTGCGCATTACGTCTATCTGCTTTTCCATCACGATCCGTTCCGGGGGGTCTACCAGCCCAACGCCTTTGATCTCTCGATTGAGATTCCTTATTTTCTGGTCCTGACTATTCTTTCGGTGTACGGCGTCCACCGCTATTGTCTCACCTATTACTACCTGAAGAACCGCAGGAAGAAACCCGCGCCTCTGAAACAGTTTGAAAATCTGCCTCGCATTACGGTTCAGTTGCCCGTCTACAACGAACAGTACGTCGTGGAGCGGTTGATTGAAGCCGCCGTCAACCTGGATTATCCTCGGGAACTGCTGGAAATTCAGCTCCTCGACGACTCCACGGATGACACCCGCCTTCTCTGCGAACAGCTGGTTGAACGATATGCCAGCGCCGGTTATCCCATCCAGTGTCTCCACCGGGAAAACCGCCTGGGCTTCAAAGCGGGGGCGCTGGCCGAAGGCCTGAAGAAATCGACCGGCGAGATGATTGCCGTTTTTGACGCTGATTTTGTTCCTCCGCCCTCCATCCTGCAACAGATGATCCACTATTTTACCGATCCGAAGGTGGGAATGGTGCAGGGCCGCTGGACCTGGATCAACCGGGATTACTCCGCCCTGACGGAAGTGGAAGCCATTATGCTGGACGGGCACTTCGTGGTGGAGCATGGCGGCAGAAGTTCATCCGGAAGATTTTTCAACTTTAACGGAACGGCGGGGATGTGGCGCCGCTCGGCGATCGAAGACGCGGGCGGGTGGGAACATGATACGCTGACCGAAGACACCGACCTGAGCTATCGCGCGCAACTGAAAGGGTGGAAATTCATTTACGATTCGGACATTGTGTGCCCTTCGGAACTGCCGGTGGAAATGAACAGCTTCAAGACGCAGCAGGCGCGATGGGCCAAAGGGCTGATCCAGGTTGGAAAGAAGATCCTTCCGGTGGTGTGGCGCAGCGACCAGCCTCTGTATATCAAAATGGAAGCCACGTTTCACCTGACAGCCAACATTGCCTACCCGCTGATGATCCTGTTTTCTCTGGTGCTCCTGCCGGCCATGATTGTGCGTTTTTATCAGGGCTGGTTCCAGATGATGTATCTTGACCTGCCACTGTTTATTCTCTCGACGTGTACGGTTTCCGGCTTTTATGTCGTTTCCCAACGGGCGCTCTATCCCAAAGCGTGGATTCGCCGCCTGCTCTACCTGCCTTTCCTGATGGCCATAGGCATCGGGCTGGCGGTGACCAACTGCAAGGCTGTGATTGAAGCGCTGGCGGGAGTGGAGTCCGGTTTTGTCCGCACCCCCAAGTACCGGGTGGAACGCAATGAAGAAGGGTGGGAGCAGAAGGTATACGTCCGGCGACGGATTGGCTGGATTCCGATGGCTGAATTGTTGCTCGGGGGTTACTTTCTGTATGCCACAGCTTATTCTTTGTCCGCCCAGAATTATCTCACCACGCCCTTCCTGATGCTGTTTCTTGTTGGTTACACCTATATGGGAACCATGTCGCTGCTGCAAACGCCGCTGCGGCGCCTCTGGTTCAGTCTTCCGGCATTTATTCGGGTTCGCGCCCGGGACATCTCGCCCGCTCCTTCAGAGGGCTGAGGCCGGGTTCGTTCTTACCATCATTCAGATCTTTCGCACATCTCAGTTTGTGTGGTTTTTGGCCGGCGCAAAGCCTGAAAGGCATGCCGGCCGAAGCACGGGTCTGGTGCCCATTGCACACAGGGCCGGCACGAAAGATAAGGAAGGCATAACAGAGGTAACAATCTATGGCAGCATTGGAAATTGCCGCGGCGCAGTTTACACGAATCTGAAAGGATGACTGCATAGACTCCGGCATCGCGGCCCTGGGAACATCGCGTTCAGTGACTGCGGCGGCGTGCCAGGAAGAGCAGAAGTTCGATCAACCCATAGACCGCCACGCAAAACCACAGGTCCACAAACAAACCGATGTCAGCACGGTAGGGTTGGTGCCGGGCTCCCGGCGGAAGGTGAGGTGCGAGAACAAAATAGACGAGGTTGCCCATCACAATAGCAACCAGGTACTTGATTAAGCGTTTTGCTCTTGGGGTGAAAGTGTCCATAGTGCCTGTTCAACTCCGCCGTCGCCATAGACAAACTGTGGATTTTGGCTACGCACTGCAAAGAGCGCCAGTGTAACACTACCGGCCGCAGGAGGAAATATGCCTCCGGATACTGGCTGCGTGGTAATCGACGGCCTTTCGTGTATGGGATCGCACCGTGGAACGGGGCTGCGCCCCTATGGCCCGGCGCGAAATGCCATTCCGCGCCTGCCGCAGCTTCCCACCCTGCAACTTGTGCTCCGCTCGTTGTAAGATAAACGGCGGATTGCGATGCCGAACCCTCATCTCAAGCTGACGTCCGAGGTTAAATACCTGAAGGGAGTGGGCCCCACCCGCGCTGAGTTGCTGGCTGCGCGCGGCATTCACACCGTTGAGGACCTCCTCTACTACACGCCTTTCAGGTACGAGGACCGGACCCGGTTGACGGCCGTCTCTGACCTGGTTCCCGGACAGACTGCCACCATTCTGGCCAATGTGCTGACCTGCGGCCTGACCCGGACGCGGAAGGGGACCTACATTTATGACCTGGCCGCCATCGACGCCAGCGGCGCGCGCCACGCACGAATGATCCGGTGCATCTGGTTTAATGCCCGGTACCTGGAACGCAACAAGGTTTTTCGCAGCGGCCAGAAAGTTTTCTTCCACGGCAAGGCTGAGCCCGACTTCTACGGTACCAGTAACCTGCAGATCGTCCAGCCGCAATTCGAGATCATTCCTGAAAGCGAGGACGCCGAAAGTGAATCGCTGGAAGTGGGACGCATGGTGCCCATTTATGAATCGGTGGGCCAGCTGGGGCCCCGCGTCCTGCGCCGGCTGATTCGGACGGCCCTGGAATCGGTGGGCGATCAGTTTCCGGAGCTGCTGCCTGCATCGGTGCGGCAGAAGAACAGCCTGGTCAGCCGCACTTCTGCTTTTCGCCTGACCCATTTCCCGGATGGAGATCAGCCCTTCGAGGAACTGGCGCGGTTTCGGACCCCGCCTCAGATCCGACTGATTTTTGAAGAATTGTTTAACGTCAGCGCCGGTCTTGCCTTGAAACACCGCAAGGCCCAATCCAATCCCGGCATCCAGTTCAACGTTACGGATAGCCTTCGCCGGGATATCAAGAAGATTCTTCCTTTTCATCCCACCGCCGCTCAGAAGCGGGTGCTGAAGGAAATCGCCGATGATATGTGCTCATCCCGCCCGATGAACCGGCTGCTGCAGGGCGATGTGGGCTCCGGCAAGACGATTGTGGCGGTTCAGGCAGCTCTGCTGGCTTTGTCAAACGGCTACCAGGTGGCGTTGATGGCCCCCACGGAAATTCTGGCCACCCAGCATTATCTTTCCATCCGCCAGTTGCTGGGCCCGTTGCCGTACAAAGTTGATCTGCTGATCAGCGGCCGGAAGACGCGCGCCAAGGCGGAACTGAAAGACGAACTGGCGGCCGGCGAAACCCACATGGTTGTGGGAACCCACGCCCTGATTGAGAAAGACGTGGAATTCGCCAAATTGGGGTTGGTAGTCGTTGATGAGCAGCACCGCTTCGGCGTTCTGCAACGCTACCGGTTGATCCGCAAAGGGCAGGTGCCGGACGTGCTGGTGATGACCGCCACGCCGATACCGCGGACCCTTGCCCTGACGCTCTACGGTGATCTCGACTTCTCAGTCATCAATGAGCTGCCACCCAACCGTTCGCCGATTGTGACGCGACAGGTGGAGGAAAAAGACCGGGACCAGGCTTTCGACTTTGTCCGCAACAAAGTGCGCGCCGGCGACCAGGCCTATGTGGTCTATCCGGTCATCGAGGAATCGACCAAGCTGGATTTGCGCCCTGCCTTGAAAATGTTTAAGCAGCTTTCGGCCAACGTCTTTCCGGAATTCCAGGTGGGGCTGCTGCATGGAAGGCTTTCCAGCGCCGAAAAGGAAGAAGTGATGGAGCGTTTTAAGAAGGGCGACATCCGGATTCTCGTCTCGACCACGGTGATCGAGGTGGGCGTCGATGTGCCCAACGCCACCGTCATGCTGATCGAGCACGCCGAGCGGTTTGGCCTTTCGCAGCTCCATCAACTGCGCGGGCGCATCGGGCGCGGAAAGAAAAAGTCATACTGCCTGTTGGTGGCCACAGACCCGCGAACCCCGGAAGCCGACGAGCGGCTGCGGACCATGACCGAGACCGCCGACGGATTCAAGATTGCGGAAATCGACCTCAAGCTTCGCGGGCCGGGGGAATTTTTCGGAACGCGCCAGTGGGGTATTCCCGCCTTCCGCATTGCCAATCTGCTGCGTGACCGGGAAATCCTGGAGTGGGCCAGGCGTGAAGCAACGGCTTTTGTTGAGCATCCGGAATCGCGCGAGGAATTTGAGGCTTACGTCAGTTTCCTGCGGAACGAGTGGTCCCGGCGCTACGGCCTGGCCGGGGTGGCCTGATCGTGCAACAAGAAGGCAAGATGTGGTGTAATAAAAAGTTCCATTGCTGACACTTTTCGCCGCAAGGACTCGCATGCGCATCATCTCAGGCCAGAGACGAGGACAACGAATTCAGACGCTGAAGGGCGCGCAACTGCGGCCCACTTCAGACCAGATGCGCGAAACGCTTTTCGATGTCCTGGGGCCGAGCGTGCGGGACTCGACGTTCCTGGACGCCTACGCGGGTTCCGGGGCGGTGGGTATGGAGGCCCTGAGCCGCGGCGCGAAGGAAGTGGTCTTTGTGGAACACCATCGGGCGGCGAGTGATCTGATCCGGAGGAACCTGGCGGCGCTGAAGATTGAAGATGGCTTCTACCTGATGAATACCAAGGTCCTGACCGCCATCGAAAGGCTGGACGAGGAAGGCAGCACCTTCGATTTTATTTTTCTCGACCCGCCTTACAGCGAAGCGCGTGAATATCATCACGTGCTTCGGCAGCTTGGCCGCTCCCGTCTGCTGACATCCGCCTCGCTCGTCATTGCTGAACACTCGCGCCATTATTTTCTGGAAGAAAGGTACAACAGTCTGGAACGAACGCGGGGCATCCGCCATGGCGACACGCAACTGACGTTCTACAGGCTCAGCCGGGTGGAGGCCGGGAGTGCCGAAACCGCCGATGAATGACCCAGACACCGCCCCCATCAGTTTCTTGACCGCCAACGCGACTATCCCCTAAACTTGGTTGAGCGTCCTGTTCATAAGGCGTGTGAATGTTTCGAGATCGTGGCGGGGTAGCTCAGTGGTAGAGCGAGGGTCTCATAATCCCTAGGCCGGGAGTTCGATCCTCCCCCCCGCTACCACTTATTTCAACAGGTTGCAGCAATTCCTGATCTTCGACTTCCTTTGCAGGTTGCGTCTCAGTTGCGGATTGCTGCGGACTTGTTTTCTCATCCACCCTGTCCACGTATCGTTCTCCCACTCCCGGGATCATCTGACCATATGTATCCACGGTGATCTGAATACTGGCGTGCCCCATCTGTTCCTTCACATAATTGAGCGGGGTGCCGGCGGCAATCAGTGTTGCCCCGAATGTGTGACGAAGATCGTGGAAGCGGATCGCACGGATGCCGGCCGCTTCGCGCGTCGGCAGGAAACGGTCACGGATCATGTGGTCAGGATCAAGAACGCCACCGGTTTTCGAGGGAAAAACAAAACACTCTGAAATATTCGACTGGCCGGCGGCAAAGGCATCGAGAAGTTTAGCGTCCCTAAGCTCCAGGAGCGTCCGCCGCAGTTCCCGGGATATATCAACCCTCCGCATGGCCGGCTGGTCTTTGACATATTTGCTTCGATTGCAGAGTTCGAAAGGGAACTGATCCGGCATAGGGTGCGGTCGGGGCTCGCTGCAGCAAAGGCAAAGGGCCGGCAGTTGGGCCGGCCGCGGGTTCCTGTTGACG
>JBAUWE010000150.1:0-9846 GCA_049583595.1 Terriglobia bacterium | reverse complement strand
AATGCCAAACTTCCTGGGAATTGAGTGGAGCTGCACGGTGTGATCGAACTCGACGTCCTGGCAGGCGTAGATGATGTCAAATCCCGCCACCCAGAGCGTCACCGCCGCACCCAGGATGATGACGGCCCAGCTGACGTCGCCGCGCAGCGCAATCCAGGCCGCCACGGGCGACAGCCCCAGGCACATCCCCAGCACCACGTGCGACAGCAGCGTAAACCGCTTGGTGTAGGAATAAAGCAGCAGCAGCGCCAGCGCCACGGGCGACAGTTTGAACGCCAGAGGATTCAGCTCCCAGGCAGCCAGCACCAGCAGCGCCGCCGAAACCGCCGTAAACGCCACCGCAAAGCGCAGCGTCAGGTGTCCAGCCGGCAGGGCCCGTTTTTCTGTGCGGGGATTTCTGGCGTCAAATTCACGGTCGGCGATGCGGTTGAAGGTCATCGCGGCGCTGCGGGCGCCCACCATGGCCACTACAATCCAGAAGACCTGCCGCCAGGATGGCCACCCCTGCGCGGCCAGCATGGCGCCGGTGAGAGCAAACGGCAACGCAAACACCGAGTGCTCCACTTTGATCATTTCCAGCGTGATCTTGAGCTTTCGCCACACCTGCCCGGAAAATGAGCCTGGCGTCCGCCCCTCAGTTGGGAACATTTGAGTTTCTCTGGCCATAAGAGACTTTCAATTTTACCGCAGGACCCGCCTGCGCGGGGGCGGAGATTAGCGGGGAGAGGAATCCAGCCGGATTGAATAGGGCAGATGGGGCGGTCATTTCCCATCCCCAGCCGCACCGGGCAAAAGGAAACACAGCGCCGTCACGGCGATGGTCACATCACCGCAGGATTTCGCGTGGATGGGTGATCGCCACCGGGCGGAAGTTCGTATCGGATGTACTTGCTGGGCGCGGCCCGGGAGTGCAGGGTGGGCCACAGATTCTCCGGGTGAGAGCTGAAAACCAGGTCACCATCCGCCTGGATCCTGTACCAACCTTCCTGCCGAATTTCATTCTGGAGCTGGCCCCGCGCCCACTGGGCGCGACCCAGGAACAGGCGCGTCCTGGAACCTGACTGCGTGCCCTGAAAAGCCCTGGTGATGAGATCGGAATCGAACGTCAGATAAACACTTCCATATAGTCTGATCGCATTTTCGGGCGCCGAGGAAGACCGAAAAACGATGCAGGGCGTGCGGATGTCTACCGGACCGCCAAAGTACGCAGACTCTGTCCGGCCTTTAAGCTCCGGGGAGTCAGGGAACAACGTTCCCACGGTCAGGCGGGTGGGTTTATTGATGATCAGGCCCACCACATGCTGGGTTTGCGTTTCAGGCAGCATGAGGACCACGGAATGGTGGAAATAGGGGTCATTCACCACAGCGCGCGCGACCAGGAGATCAATCTGTTCTTTATTCTTCTGCGCCGCATGCGCAGGCATCCCCCCAAAAACAGCCAGCAGGCTCAGCAGCAGCAGGCACCCGCCTCTTCGGACACAGGTGGAGGAAGTTTCACGCGATTGGCTTGTCCAACCAGCTCCCTCATAGGAACGGTCTGCGCCCGGCTTGGCCTTGTGGCATTTCATCGTTCGCGTTTTCCGGTTTGTTTAACCGTGATCCAAAGGCTGGCTGCGGCTATGTTATCGCAGAACTACTGCGGGTGCCAGCGGCCAGCCGGCTGTTGGTCCTGCCGTCCCGCCACATCAGAAGATATGCAACCGCAGGGTCAGATATCTCCTGGGATTGGTCCGAAATTCGGTGAGGAACTGCCTGAGCGACTGAGAAGCGGTGAGAAGATTGTTATACATGGAGGGGTCGGTTGAGAGCCTGCCCAGGGTTCCCTGGCCACGGTCAATCCGGTCTGTGATCACATTAACGTGCTGAACGGTCTCATTGAGATTGTTATAGAGGCTCGGGTCCTTGATCAGTTTGCCCAGCGTGCCTTTGCTCTCGTTAATGCTGGCCATCAAGGCGTTGGCCCTTTTCGTGGCCTGGTCCAGGTCTTTGTAAACGGAAGGATCGTTGATAAACTTTGCGGCACTCCCGTTGCCGTGCTGCACCTCGTCCAGCAATTGGTTGACCTTGTCGACCGCTGCAACCGTGTGGTTATAGAACGTATCGTCCGTAAGAAACTTTCCGAGGGTTCCATTGCCCGACTGGACCTGCGCCATCAGCTTCTGGGCCTCATTGACGGTCTTGTTGAGGTTGTTGACAAAATTCTACTGGTAGATGAGTCTGCCAATAGACCCCTGGCCGTGCTGGACCTGTTTGGTGATGTCATTCAACGTGCTGCTGAGCACCCGAAGATTGGAGACCACATCGTTGGCATTCTGGACAATCTGCTTCATATCAGCTTCTTCGTGGCTCTGGACCGTGCCGCCGTCGGGAATGGGTTTGGCGCCGGGGCCACCCCGGCTGATGTCGACATAGGCTTCTCCCAGCAATCCCACGGTTTCAATGGTAGCCACCGAGTCGGTGCGGATCTGGTCCTGGTACTCTTGCGTCACCTTCATGTCAATCTGGACCGCCCGGTTGGGCTCCGTGTAGGGAGAAAGATTGATCCCGGTCACGTTGCCCACAACAATCCCCGCCAGCCTCACCTGCGCGCCGTCGCGCAAACTTTCCGCGCCTGAAAAATAGGTCTTAAGCTCGTAATGTTTGGTCAGAAAACCGACCTGGCCGCTGATAAAAAAGACACCAACGGCAAAGACGATCAGCCCTGAAATAATGAGCACTCCAACGCGGAGCTGGGTCCAGGTAAGTTGTTTACGCTGAGGCATAAGTCCTCCCTTTCAGGATCACTCCCAAGACCTCTTATTTTAGTCCAACGCATGGGCTCGGGCGACCTTACAGCAGAAAATGCTGAAGGTAGGGATCCCGTGTGGAAACCACTTCGTTCGGTGTCCCGTAAAAATAAACCGCCCCTTCCCGAAGCACCAGAAATCGCGTGGGGCTTGCTGGTCCGCTCGCACCGTTTCCGCTGATCGGCACCAGCCCCCCGGTATCTTTTGAGTAGGCAAACCTGGCCAGCCAGAAGGCGTCCTGAAGCCGGTGCGTCACCACGATGGAACTGACTCCCTGAACGTCCCGAAGCTTGAGGATAAGGATGTTGATGGTCTGCGCAGTAACCGGGTCCAGGCCGCCGGTGGGGGAATCATAAAGCATGATGGGGGGATCGTTCACAATCGCGCGCGCAATGGAGACGCGGCGCTTCATGCCCCCGGACAGTTCTGCGGGCATCTTGTCGATGGCCGCCTCGAGTTCAACAAAGCTCAAAACTTCCCGCGCGCGGCGCTCCATTTCCGCTTCATCCTTCGTTCCCTCTTCCCGCAGGCTATAGGCAACGTTTTCATAAACGGAAAGCGAGTCAAACAGAGCACCTTCCTGAAAGACAATCCCCATGCGCTGGCGGATGTCGCGCATTTCCCTTTCAGGAACCGGGCCAAGGTCGCGACCCTCCACAATCACCTTGCCTTCATCCGCCTTCAGCAGGCCCAGGGCAAGCTTCAAAATCACGGACTTGCCGGAGCCGGTGGCTCCCAGCAAAATCAGCGTTTCTCCGCGCGCCACGCTGAAGGAGACGTTTGACAGCGCAGGCTTTTCATCAAAGTAAAGCCAGACGTTCTGGAAATCGATTGCGGCCGAGGAATTCATATCAGGCCCAAGCAAGGCAATGCCGGGTAAAAAGAGACGCCCTGGCGCGGCAGACTATTAGTTCCGGAACCGAGACATGGACTTCGCGATTTGAGAATCGGCCCGGGCGCCTCAAAAGAAACCAACCGCGATAAGGAATTTCGTGAAGAAAAAATCCACTATGAGAATCAGTACCGATGCCACCACGACCGCCTGGGTCGTGGAGCGGCCGACGCCTTCAGTCCCCCCACGGGTCGTGAGTCCAAAGTAGCATCCCACCAGCGACATAATCACGGCAAAGAGAAAAGGTTTCGCAAGGCCCTGCGTTACATCTTTAAAGCTGAGCGCCTGGTAGGCGTAGGTCCAGTACTCCACTGAAGTCAGATGCACCGTATAAAAACTGACAAAGAATCCGCCCAGCATCCCGAAAAAGTCTGCAAGGATGGTGAGAACCGGCAGCGTGATCACAGCAGCGAACAGGCGTGGAGAAACCAGTTTGCGCACCGGGTCTGTTCCCAATGCCCTCATGGCGTCAACCTGTTCACTGACCTGCATGGAGCCGATTTCCGATGCGATGCCGGAACTGTTCCGTCCCGTTACCATCAGGGCCGTCAGAACAGGTCCCAGTTCACGCACCACCGAGAGGGAAACAACCTGCCCCAGAATCGAGACCTCCCCAAAGGTGCTCAGGGTTCGATAGGTTTGCAGCGCAAGAACGCCGCCCGTAAAGAAGCCTGTCAGCAGAACGATGGGGATCGAACCCACGCCGATCACGTCCATCTGGACGATCGTATCGGCTACATAGCGCGGTGAGCTGAATAGGTTTGCAACTGCATGGGCAAACAGAAGGGTGAAGTCCTGGACAGCCTGGACCTTCTGCTTGATGTACCCGTCGATTGAGAGTTCGGCCATGCGCTTCAGAGAATACCATCCTAATCGAAGGATACCTATTCAGCAATGCATTGCGATGAATTTCAGGAAAAAGCTATTTCAACGCCAGGATTTTCGTTTAGAGAGCTTACGGCCATGCAGCCCCAGAAGCAAAAGTCCTGGTTGAGAACCGATGGAAGGACGAAGGGTCAAGAAGGCAAAAAAAAAGGGGGAAACTTTGTTTCCCCCTAAGCGTCGGGTCTTGGGTCTAATCTCCGAGCTTGCTCCTGAGGTCCCTCAGAAGAGGTAAACCAGGGCGAGCTCTGCGAGGGTTATCGCAATAGAGTGACCAAAATACGGAAAAGAAGCCGGCCACCAGGATATTTCGATAAGTTCTTTATTATAAGTTGATAGCAACCCTACTACATGGTAACAATTAATCGATAGATTAACCGTAATGGAACACCAAAAATACTGTATTTGGAATACTGGATATGAAAATTCCAAATTACGGATTAGATTCGCCCTCTTGTACTGGTTCGCCAGACACCGTTCCAATGCTTTCATTCAGCCGGCTTTTCCACCTGCAATCCATATTCGATCAGGGTGATGAACTTGACCGCTATGCGGGGGAATGCGGTAAAGTGAAGACTCCCATTGTGAAGGGGCCGGGAAAACAGCCGTTCCGGGGCAAATCCTGGAGGGGTGGACTATTACTGTTGGTAACCTGGAAGCAATCGTATGATCGATATCCACTGCCATCCGCTGCCGGGAACAGACGATGGAGCGAAGTCTTTTGACATCGCTGTGGCCATGTGCCGGATGGCCGCGGAAGACGGAACCACACACCTCGTTGCGACACCACACTGTAATTACAAGTATGCTTTCGACGCCCAGGCCAATCGAGCCAGGCTGGAAGAGCTCCAGGCCGCGGTGGGAGAATCTCCCAAACTGCTTCTGGGCTGTGACTTCCACCTTTCATACGACAATCTCCGCAGACTCCCGCAAGACGGGTCTGATTTCTCTATCAACAACACGCGATATCTGCTGGTGGAATTTCCTGACCACTTTATTCCGGAACAGATGGACAACGTTTTTTATGAAATCGAGGTCGCAGGCTTCACCCCAATTCTCACTCATCCGGAGCGCAACCCGGTCATCCAGCGCAAGCCTGAATTGCTTTACCACTGGGCCCAGCGAGGGTGCCTGGTACAGATTACCGCCATGTCCTACGTGGGCGGGTTTGGATCGAGAGCCCGGGAACTCTCCGAGGAATGGCTGGAGCGGAATCTCGTTCATTTCTTTGCCTCAGACGCTCATGACCTCACGCACCGTCCTCCCAACCTCTCCTCCTGTTACAAGAAAGTTGCCTCCGCGCGGGGCAAAGATGTCGCCGACCTCCTGCTGGAGATAAACCCGGCGGCCGTCGTCATCGGGGAGTCCCTGCCGGAGCCACTGCAACCCCTGGGCTCCAGGCCATTGCCCCGGAAGAAGAGTTGGTTTTCCATCTTCCGGCGATAGAGGCGTCCGGGCTGAAACCTTATTCCAAGGTGTTCTCCTGGATACCGCATGGGGGCCTGCCCGTCTTCTTGCATCAGGGGCCCGGATACTGGACCCAAAATCGGCACTCCTGGAAAATAATTGTGTAAAGATGGGGGAGCCACCATGTTCGCCAGAAAGATCCAAGTCGAGGTCCTGGAGCCAGGCGAGGCGAGGCCATGCCCCATGGGTTGGCTGGACAGCTTCTGCATGAGAAGTTTTACGGGCCGCAGCGCCTTTGACGACGTCCTGCCCCTCGCTGACGGATGGATGGAGGCGGGGGTTAGAGTCGATCTGGAATTTCTCAGGAACGATCTTGAAGACTGGTTCACCCGGAAGTTTGGAGGCGGCTCGCTGGTAAAACTCCAGTTAACTGAAAAGGGGAACCAAACCGGATGGGAGCGCGCCGGGTAAAGCTCTTGTGTCTAGTGTCCAATCGAAGCAGGCAGGCGGTGAGGGCACGCAGGATCGTCCAGCCAGAAATTCTTCCGACCCCGGTTCCTGAAGAGGAAGGAGGAAGTGGTTTCTTGAACCAACCAAGCATAACCACTTCCCCAGGTAGTCACAGAGTTGAATTACTTTTTTCGATGTCCGCATTGCCAGAATGGTTGCAAACTGGATGAAGAGATTTTGTTTTTTCGCGCTAATTGTTTGCGGACTTTTGGAGGCTGCGAAGAGGCGTCCATCGGGAACCCTATCCTCAGGTCTTGTTTTGCAGTGGCACAGACCATCATGAACCGGAATGCCGGTCAGTGCCCCTGACAACCCGCTTGTTTTGAAGTGAGGTGTACCATGTGCGGCATCGTCGCTTATGTCGGCCATCAGCCGGTCAGCGAGGTCCTGGTTGAGGGCCTGAAGAGACTTGAATACCGGGGGTATGACTCCAGCGGAATCGCCATACTGGGCGCCCAACCCTACCTTGCGAAGGCAGTGGGGAAGGTCGAGGTCCTTGAGCGGAAGGTCCGGCAGGAAAAACCCGCGGGGAAAACCGGAATCGCCCACACCCGGTGGGCCACTCACGGCAAGCCGACGGAAGCCAACGCCCACCCGCATTCGGACTGTTCCAAGCAATTCTTCCTGGTCCATAACGGAATCATTGAAAACTACCTGTCACTGAAAAAGGTGCTGCAGGCGGAGGGCCACACCTTCAACTCCGAGACCGACACGGAAGTGCTTGCGCACCTGATCGAGAACGACTATCAGGGGGACCTGGAAGAGGCCGTCCGCAGAGCGCTGCTGCAGGTTGAAGGGACCTATGGCCTGGCGGTCATCCACACCGGGCATCCGAACCAGGTCATCATGGCACGCCGGGGCAGCCCCATCGTTCTGGGAATCGGCCAGGACGAATTGCTGGCGGCGTCCGACACATCCGCCCTGGTCCAGCATACCGACCAGGTGATCTATCTTGAAGATAACGAAGTGGCGCGCCTCGAACCCGGAGAGTTCCACATCAGCACGCTGCAGAACCGGCGAGTTGATCGAAAGCCGACGGTTGTCGATGCGGGACTTGAAGCGCTGGATCGCGGCGAATACCCGCACTTTATGCTCAAGGAAATTTCCGAGCAGCCCCAAGCCATTGAAAACGCCCTTCGCGGCCGCCTGAACCACTCCGAAGGCGTGGCGAAGCTGGGTGGCCTGGAACCTGTGCTCGACCGGCTGCAGCAAGCCCGGCACCTCGTCATCGTGAGCTGCGGCACCAGTTATTACGCGGGCCTTCTGGGGCGCTATGTTTTTGAGGCACTCACCGGCCTGACCGTTGAAGTCGAACTGGCCTCCGAATTCCGCTACAGAAAATTGAACATCCAGCCCGGCACGGCGGTATTGGCCGTCAGCCAGTCGGGCGAAACGGCGGACACCCTGGCGGCGCTGCGGGAAGCGAAGCGCAAGGGAGCGCTGGTGCTGGGCCTGGTGAATGTTGGCGGCAGTTCCATCGCCCGCGAAACCCATGCGGGGGTCTATTGCCATGCGGGCGCCGAGATCGGCGTGGCGTCCACCAAGTCATTCATCTCGCAGGTCACCATTCTCATTCTCATGGCGCTGCTGACGGGCCGCAGCCGCGACCTTTCCTACGAGGAAGGTTCCAGGATCATCCGGGCGCTCGAAAAGGTGCCGGAACAGGTCCGTGGGATTGTGGCCCAATCAGATCGCATCCGTAGCCTTGCGGAGAAGTATTGCAAGGTTCACCACTTCCTCTACATTGGCAGGAAATACGAGTATCCTGTAGCGCTGGAAGGAGCCCTGAAGCTGAAGGAAATCGCCTACATCCATGCAGAGGGTTACGCGGCCGGAGAGATGAAGCATGGGCCCATCGCTCTGATTGACCCCGCCTTCCCCACCATGGCCGTCGTGCCTGAAGACAGTTCCTATGAAAAGACGATCTCCAACGTGCAGGAAATCCGCGCCCGCGAAGGCCCCATCATCGCCGTCACCACGGAGGGCAACACCAAGCTCGGTTCACTGGTGGACGACGTCATTTATGTTCCGCCCAGCATCGACCTGGTCACGCCGCTGCTCACCGTGATTCCGCTCCAGCTTTTTGCCTATCACTGTGCGGTGCTTCGCGGCTGCGACGTCGACAAGCCCCGCAACCTGGCCAAAAGCGTTACGGTGGAATAAGCTCGCAATCCGGCAGCCCGCATCTCGTTGAACGCTCTTGCCGGCGGTCAGTTTTTCGGACGGGCGTCGAGGCCAAAATCCTGTTCGATGCGCTCATACCACGCGTCGTCCTCGAGCGCCCCTCTTTCCACCCATTCCTCGTCGCTCATGGCTTTCCTCACCCCCATGGCCCCCGCCGATCCCGGACCCACGGGATGCCGCAATTGCCAGGTTTCGCTTTCGATAATCCCGCGGATCGCCTCCGCCACCAGACTGGGCGGGCGGGGCGCTTCACTTTCGAACGACGCCCGGAACAATTCCGCATACCGCCGCACCTGCCGATACTTTGTGCCGTCCAGCGGGACCTCGGCACGCCTTGCCATCGGCGTGTCAATGATGCCGGGTTCGACGATCGCGACGCGGATGTTGAACGGTTTGCCTTCCTGGGCCAGCACTTCGCTCAACGCCTCAAGCGCATGCTTGGAGGCGCTGTAGGCAGCGAGAGGCGAGTTCGCGGCGCGGCCCGAGACAGAACTGACGTTGATGATGCAGCCCCTCTTCCTCTCCCGCATTTCCGGCAGCACGGCCTTGATGCAGCGCAGCGCCCCGAAGTAATTCGTTTCCATAATGGCGCGGAAGTTTTCCATAGGAAGTTCCTCCACGGCTCCGAACGTCGCGGTTCCCGCATTATTCACCAGCACGTCAACCTGCCCGCCCTCCGCGTGAATAGCCTTCACAGCATCGGAAACGGAGGAATCCGAATCAACGTCCATCACCCTGACCTTGACCGGGAGCTTCTCCTTCGCAACCACTTCTCCCAATTGCGGCGCGCGGATGGGATTCCGCATGGTGGCATAAACGGTGTGGCCCGCCCTCCCGCACCACGGCCTGGGCCACGTGCACCACGTACTCCTGCAGGTACGAATAGCCCGTGCCCACGATCGGCATCGTCGGCAACGCCGCCTTGCACTGCCGCACGGCGTCGATCTGCCGCCACACGCCCACCAGCGGATCCTCCGGCGGCAGGTAGCCGTCGATCGGCGGGAACATCGCCGGCCGCTGCAGGTGCGGCGTGTAATACGGACTGCCGCACGACAGGTTCATCATCGCCACGCCATGGGCCGCGAGTGTGCGCATCAGCTCCAACGGCTCCGCAAGGTCGATCTCCAGCGGATCGTCGGCCTGCACGCCGAAGCCGTACTCGTACGGCAACAGCCGCTCGTAATC
>JBAUWE010000149.1:0-7327 GCA_049583595.1 Terriglobia bacterium | reverse complement strand
TCTCTATGTCACGCACAGCCCGGCGGACGCGGTCCGGATCGGCGATGAACTGCTGGTGATGGCGGAGGGCCGCATCGTGCAGCAGGGGAAACCACTGGAGGTTTTTAACGCGCCGCTCAACGTTCCGGCGGCCCGCGTGGTGGGAACGGAAAACATCCTGGCGGGACGGATGGCCGCGCACCAGCCGGAAGAGGGCATCAGCATCGTGGATCTCGGCCCCTGCCGGATGGTGATTCCGCACAGCCGGCTTGCCGAGGGCAGCCGCGTGACGCTGGGCATCCGCGCGGAAGACATCATCGTTTCGCGCGAGCGCGTCAGCCGCACCAGCGCGCGCAATCTTCTGGCCGGGAGCGTCCGGCGTCTGCTGCGCGACGGGGGAGGCGTCGAACTGGTGGCCGATTGCGGAGTGGATCTCAAGGTGCGCATCACGCCGCAGGCCGAGCAGGCGCTGGAACTCGCTCCCGGAGTGGAAATCTACCTTCTGATCAAAGCAAGCTCCTGCCACATCCTGCCGTGAAGAAGAGACTTCCTCTCGCTGTTTGTTGAAAGGTTCGCGGCTTTTCTGCCGGCTCGGAGGAATCCGCCGACGAGGTTGAAAGGCCTGACTTCGGAGATTATGTTTTCTGCTCGAATGATGCTTTGGCTTTAGAATGCGTAACTCATTGCAGGAAAGCGAGCCGACTTCCCCCGAAGGGCCACGCCATTACGGTCATGCCGCCATTCTTTGGCAGGGCCTTCCCGTCTCAACGATGGCAACGAGATTGTCGACAATTGTCCTCAAGGTATGGGGGTGGCGAAGGGCGGGGGCTCGTTTTCGCGCCTCCTTCGGC
This sequence comes from Terriglobia bacterium, assembly GCA_049583595.1. Taxonomy (GTDB): domain Bacteria; phylum Acidobacteriota; class Terriglobia; order UBA7540; family UBA7540; genus SCRD01. The sequence goes on along the minus strand of JBAUWE010000149.1, from coordinate 6,497 downwards.
ACGACAATCTTCTCGCGAACGGCGGCGACGCTTTCCAGGAGAACCAAGCGGCCATCTTGTGCAAGGTATCGGTCAACGGCGCCAATCTTGCCTCGGAACACACTGTAAACGGGTACGCCCAGTGCCGCCGCCTCCCGGTTCATGGTGCCTCCGCCGCTGATGGCAAGATCAGAGGTCCAGAGCAGGCTAAGACCGTCAACGGCGTGCTCAGGAATCATCATCTTGCGCTCGGCAAAAAGCTCAGGCCAAAGCGCCCTTGCGGAGGCTCCCTGTTTCTCGGTTCGCGGTAAAAGGACGATCCTGACGCCATGGAATTCAGCAACAAAGTCGATCGCCGCGCGAAAAAGCACGTCACTCTCGGGGTTATGGTAGTTGGCCTCATCGGCGGGCGGACGGGCGGTAACGACAAAGTCGCTGTCCTTCAACCCTAAGCGGGTTCTCAGGCTCGGATCGGGCCTGAATCCCGGAACATATACATCCTCTTTGATCCCCTGATACTTGAGAATCCGGCGATGCCCAAACCCGATTGCAGAATCAGGAATCACCGAAGGGACCATAATCCAATCGGGATGCAACGAAACCAGCCCCTTCGTAAACTCGTAATCCCAAAGAGCGAATGATGGAATCCCCAGAAGAGAAGCTGTCAGCAACTGCGCGCGGGATCCGTGGGCTACTGCAAGGTGCACCTTTTCCCTTCTGACCATGGAAGCCAGCTGCAAAGCGCGGTAGCAGGTCCCGGCAATTTTGGCCATTTTGTGCTTGCCGTAGTGGCGGCCGACAAACGCACAGGGCAACTTGAAAAGGCTGGCTAAATCCCGAACCTGAAAACAGTCGCGCGCAGTCAAAATGATCGGATAGCCCAGCCCCCGGAGTTCTTTAATGATCGGCACAAAGAAAGGCACATGCGGCGAATTGTCCAGGTCGATCCAAATTTTTGCCTTCTTCTCGTCGTGAGTTGCCGACTGAAGAACGACTCGTCCCTCGTCATTCAGCATATTTCATCACTCCATTTGAAGATAAGAGGGATTCATCTTTAACCTTCTGAGAAGCCTTGGTGGTTTTGCGATTCCCGCAGGGCGCCAAGGACTTCTCCCGCACGGCTCCAGGCAGAGTCCACAAAGCGTGTTTCCAGGTCTCGGTTGCCCGGGCGGATGCAGATTCGGGCCGCCTCCCGCAGGTATTCGGAGCAGCCATTGGACGTTCTTTTTACAAAAGCACTTTTGGCCTGCTGCTCCAGAAGCTCTTCCAGTTCCGGTGCGATCGGCTCACAGTCAAGGCGGCTTAGCAAGTTCATGGTTTAAGATGAATGTTTTTTATTATTTGGTTGTATTTCTGTGTTCCCCCTTGGCAAATTCCTCTTAGATATAGAGGCACGCCCCAGAGAATCACAACACTTAAAAAAGATAACCGGTCAGACTTGAGCTGTCTGGTCAAGACCACACATGCCGCTGTTCAAAAAGGCACACCTCCTTCAAACGGCTCGTAATTCATGCTTCCGGAGAACAGGAAAACCGGGACTACGGGGCAGGCACAGATCGGCGCATCATGCATCGGGAGTTCCATGAAGGCCGGCTTTTTGTTCTGGGAAGCGAGGCTTCTCTCCCGTCAGCGCCACCAGTTTCTTCCGCAACCCGCCGACTCCCTGGCGCTGCGATCGGTATCGGTAACTCGACACCGCAGCCTCCATCAACTCGCAAGCCCGCCGCTTGCTCGGACCACAGGTGGACGGCTAATGCTTCACATCGGCCCTTATCCCTGCGAGCTTTAGCCGGTTTTTCGTATCACCGCAGGCTGGCGCAGATGCTCGCTTTGTAGTATCTGCGACCCCGAGCAGCGGGACGTTTCTATTTGTGCTCATGGCGTCCAGTCCATTGCGATGATCGATTCGTCCTCCAAAAAATAGTGCCGCCAGCTTGACTTCGGCCGCTTGGCGCCATCATGCTGCGTCTTCTGCACCGCGCCATTCTGACCCCGCTCAACTTCCCTGAACGCAGACATTGAAAATCAATATCTTCGCCACCCGCGAAGCGCTAGCCCGGCTCGGCGCTGCCGGCCCCCCGCGGGGCATACGCCAAGGCTATTTCCCCCAGATCCAAAGGCCACGGCTCGTCGGAAGTGGCTCGCGACCCCTGAAAAGCAACTCGCAAAAACCGGTTGAACGACAACTGAAATCCCTGTTTTTGGCTCTCACCCATTCGAAGCGCGCCTCCGCAACCCTATATTGATGCTCGTACCCGCATCAATATTGACGTTGGAGGTTGGCACAAGTTTGTCGCTGGGTTTTAAATGGAAATGTGGGTTTCTATGCCCGGGAATCAGCTTGCGCGCTTGGGGCGCTTGAAGCCGTCGATGATGAACATGCGCATCAGGACCTGGCAGGGGACGCCGCGAGCTTTCGCTTCGGCCTTGAGTTCCAGAATCAGTTCCGGGCCGAGCATCTGCGGAAATGCCTGCAGGCTGTATAATCCCCATTGCAACTGAGGATCATGTCACCGTGGTAGAGGTTTCAGCATGATGTCCCGAAACTCGATCGCGTTGTCTTTGTTGCATTGCAGGCCAATGACTTCACCGGCCGGGTGCTTCGAGTTGTGCGCGTCGAGCAGGGTCTTGCCGTTCAGTACAACCACGAAGTGATCGCCATCAGCCGTGATTTCATATTTGTTCCAGTGATCGGGGATGATCGTGGCGGGTTGCGCCTTGACCGATCCCACCAGGCTGCCCGTGTTGAAGCCGGTGGGCATATTGGGCCAGATCTGGCATTCGTATCCGGCGACCCAGGGTAGCCCCTCTTTCTGGGCCCGAATAAAGACTCCGCTGTTGACGGTGCTGGCTGCGCGAAACTGCAGTTTAAGAACATAATCGTTGGAGGGTGACAAAGTTCCCAGCCACCCCGCACTGGTTCCAGGGCAGACCAGCGCTCCGTTCTCGACCTTCCAGTCTCCTCCCGTGTGGACCTGCCATCCTTTAAGCGTTTTGCCATCAAACAACGATACCCAGCCGTGTCGCGCAGCCCCCCTGGCAAAAGTACGGGTATGGCTCTGGACAACGACTGACAGCACAAGAATGCTTAAAACTCCGATTCCTATGACCCAACGCCGCATGTTTCCTCCATTCTTCTATTGTGCTATGGTCTCTTCCGCCGAAGCGCGATTGGATGCAGCCGAGGCCAGGAACAAAGCCTGGGAACCTCTGCCCACTTGCTGTTATACACCCGTCTCTGATGGAACGTCAGCTTGCGCGCTTGAGGCGCTTGAAGCCGTCGATGATGAACATGCGCATGAGGACCTGGTAGGGAACGCCGCGGGCTTTCGCTTCGGCCTTGAGTTCCAGGATCAACTCCGGGTCGAGAGCCACCGAAGTCGGCTGCTTGCGAGACTCTTTCCGCCTCTTCATCGCAGCCTTGATCTTCGCCGACTCAAAATCGACCTTGCGGTATTCGGATTCATTTTTCAGGTAACGAGGCATAAAGTGCCCTTTTTACGAATAGTGTACAACACTATACTTTCGACACACCATCAGCCCGTCCGAAGGCCATTCGTATAATTTCACCTACGAAAACCGTGTCCGTTTCCAGAGCAGCATGGCGCCGGCGACGAGCAGCCCAAAGGTGGCGGCCAACAGGACAACGATCCAGGCGGGGTGCAATTCGATGGGCGGACGGGTGGTTCCGTGGGCGAGCCAGACAAAGATGCCCACGGCTGCAACGACGATGGCAATGTCCCACCATCGCCAGCCGTGCGAACGCGAGGCCATGACGTCCTCGCCCGACTGCGTGCGGAAGACCTCATCGTGGTTGAGGCCATAGCGGTCGCACTCGCGTTCAATCGCTTCGCTCCATGCGGCGTGCTCCGTTGCCGGAGCTTCCGCCCGGCTGATGGCCAGCGCGCCCAGAATCATCACCACCGACCCGGCCACCACCATCACCTGCGTGGCCGAACCGCGGCCGGCCAGCTCGCCGAAAACCAGCGCGCCCCAGGCCAGACCCCAGAGCTGGTTGGTGTTGGAAAGCGGAATGCCGCGCCCGATGCCGATATACTTTGCCGCGTACTGCTGGAAGAGATCGCCCAGCACCCAGCAGAAACCTCCCAGAAACAGCCAGAAAAGCGCCGGTCGCGCCTTCGCGAGATCCATCAGCACCGGGTGCAAGCCGCCACGAAACACCAGCGCCAGCGCCCCCACCGTTCCGAGCTCGCCCACCGTAAAGACGGTGACAAACGAGAGCGGGTTCATGCCGCTCAGGTAGGCTTTGCGGTAGGGAATGTACATGGTGCCCCACAGCAGGCCGGCGCCCAGCGCCGCCAGGATTCCCGCCGTGGCGTGAGCCGAAGTGGTGAGCGGAGCGCTGGCCGAGGCGTAGGCCAGCAGGACCGCGCCGCCGGCAATCCCGATGGCGCCGCCCAGAACTTTCGCCTGCGCATTCTTCCCCGCTCCGCGCAGTTCGCGGAAAAAGAACCAGCCCCAGAACAGGCCCACCAGGCAGTTGGTGTTCCACAGCGGAAAGGCGATGGAAAGCCCCACGTCGCGGATGGCAAAAACGGTGAGGGTGTTGGCCACGGCCCATAGCGCCCCGGCCAGGATGGCCCAGACGATGAGATGGGATTTGTCGCGCAGGTCGATGAAGATGTATTCCGTTCCCTTCATGATGGTGGGGACGGTCCAGCGGGCGACGAAGACCCCGGCCACCATGCCCAGAGAAATGATAAAAGGCGAGATGCCCAGCGTGACCAGTTTGGTGGGCGCTTCAGCAGCGCCCAGCCAGGCGCCCGCGGCCAGGCCGCACAGCACACCCAGCGTGTGCAGCGAGCGCGAAACGTTTGAAGAATGGAGTTGCCGGGCCAGTAGGTTAGCTCCTCAGCGAACGTAAATCAGCAGCAGAATTCCAGCGACCAGAACCGCCACGGGAACCCAGAACTGGCTGTCCGTCAGAATAGCCTTCGCCATTGATCGCTTCACACCACACCTCAATGCTTTTGTTCCAGAGAAAATCCTGCCGCGGGGCGGAGGAGATTTTACCACTGTATCTGGGAAGGGAAATACCTGGAAATCAAATCTTCGTAATAAGGGCGGAGTTCCCTGACGTCCGGCCGGACCTCGGCTTTTGAATACAAATCGTAGGGATTAAACTCGTGCACCCAGTGGAACATTTCCCGGTCGTGGTCGCTCATCAGATAATCGTAGGCGCCTTCGCGGTGCGCGGGATAAAACGAGTGATAGCGAACCATGTAGAGCGCTTCTTCGGGCAGGTAGTCTTTCACCACGTGGTAGAGATACTCATCGTGCCCCCAGGACATGTCCACGTTGTCGAGCCCGCCGTTCTCCTGATAGACGCCCAGGCGCGTCTGGTATTCCGGAACCCTGGCATCGGGATTCTCCGCGAAGAACTCGTGGAAAACAATCTTGTCTGACCAGGCGCAGCCCACCGGAAACGTGTCGCCCACCACGGCCCATTGCGGCTCGCCCCAGAGGCAGAGGACTTTGCCCAGGTCGTGCATCAGGCCGGTCAGGATGAACCAGTCGGGGCGGCCGTCGCGTCGCACCGCTTCAGAAGTCTGCAGCAGATGCTCAATCTGGGAAAGTTCGGTGTCCGGATCGCTTTCATCCACCAGCGTGTTCAGAAACTCGATGGCTTCCCAGACACCCATCTTGGCGCGGGTTTGGGAAACGAATTCCTGCTTCTTGCCGCGGACAAAGTCGCGCGTCTGGTGGGTGTGGTTCTGGCGGTAAAACTCGCGCACGCGGGGCGGTGTTGTGTCGGTGTAATTTCGAAATTCTTCCTGCTTTTTCTCAGCCTGCTTCGGCGGGGTTGACGGGGCGCCCTCCGGATAGCGCGCCTTCACAAAGTCGTCCCACTCTTCCAGATCCTTCAACGGCCCTTTTTGAGCGCGGGTCCCACCTGCTCGCCCCATAACGGCACCACCTCTCTTTTGCGTCCATTCTTACACACCGACCCCGGTGAGTCAACGAACCAGGGTCCAGGTTGGAGACATTGGGCCAGCAGGCCTTTTGGCCGGCGCCAGTGCAGCAAGAGAAACCGCGAAAAGAAAATCCGTCTTGCCGGGAATATTTTTGTCGAGGGCCGGTATTACAACAGTGTGGGAGCAACGCACAAGCCGGGGAAAAGGTCGCCAATGAAAGAGGAATTAGAGCGACTGGAAATCAGGTCAAAGCACCCGCTGGCCATCCGGTGGTGCCACTGGGTCAATTTTCCCTTGCTGGCGCTGATGGTCTGGAGCGGGCTTTGGATCTACTGGGCCAATGACATTTATCGCATTGGCATCGGTTCCTTCACGCTCTTCAATTTCTTCCCAGAGGGTTTCTATCACGCTTTCGGCGTGAGTTACCAGCTGGCAAAGGGCATGGCCTGGCACTTCTTCTTCATGTGGCTCTTTGTCATCAACGGAATTGTTTACGTCACTTACACGGTGCTTTCGGGAGAGTGGCGCCAACTGGTTCCGAACCGGCACTCCTTTCGGGAAGCCGTCCTTGTAGCGCTCCAC
>JBAUWE010000148.1:0-6178 GCA_049583595.1 Terriglobia bacterium | reverse complement strand
AAATCGCGCGCATCGAAGGCGACCTGTCACCGAAGATCTATTTCGGGCTGGAGGGATCCGTTCGCAGGCTGGATGAGAGCCGCCGGGAGGAGTTCCGGATTTTTGTCTCCCGAGTACTCGAAAAGCGCAACGCCGCAAGCGAAGAGACCTCCGACGACTTCTACCGCCTGCAATCCGAGCGCTGGCTGGAGAGCATGCTGGTCAACGACATCACCCGGCTCGATCCCGCGCTTTCACCGGTGTTTGTTTATCCGCAGGTGCCGGCGTTCTCGCGGACCGACCGCGGCGTGATCGATATTCTGACGGTGACGCGCGACGGGCGGCTGGCGGTGATGGAACTGAAGCTGGAGGAACAGATCAACCTGCCCTTCCAGGCGCTCGACTACTGGCTGCGCGTGGAGAAGCTGCGGCAGCAGAAGCGGTTCCAGGGCTACGGCTACTTTCCGGGCATAAAGCTCGCCGACGCGCCGCCGTTGCTCTACCTGGTCGTGCCCGCTTTCCGGTTCCACTCCACAACAACGCGGCTGCTGTGTTACCTGGATTCGTCCATCACCGTGGTGCAGATCGGCATTAATGACCCGTGGCGTCGGGGCGTCAAGGTTCTCTTCAGAAGAGAACTGCGGTCGGGCGTTTAACGCGTCCCGGATGGTGTGCAGCAGGCGCAGGTGCGCACCGGGCCAAAGCCGGCTTCAAAACGTTCGGTCGGAATCAAGAAGCAGAGTGACAGGTCCGTCGTTGACGAGTTCAACGTCCATCATGGCGCGGAACTCGCCGGTCTCGACTTTCACTCCCAGGGCCTTGAGGGATTCCACAAAGGCGTGGTAAAGCGGCAGGGCGTCATCCGGTGAAGCGGCGCCTGCGTAACTGGGCCGGCGGCCCTTGCGGCAATCGCCATAGAGGGTGAACTCGGAGACCGCCAGCACGGCGCCACCTGCCTCGCGAACGCCCAGGTTCATGCGGCCTTCCTGGTCGTCGAAGATCCTCAGACGCACGATCTTTTCGGCCAGGGTCTGGCCGGTCTCCGGTGTATCCTCTTTGGCGATCCCGACCAGCACCAGCAGCCCCGGCCCGATCCGCCCGATCACCTGGCCCTTCACGCGAACATCCGCCCGCCTCACCCGCTGCACAACCGCTCGCATTGCCTGTTGCTCCTTCCCCGCTGCCGGCCTGCTGGCGCAGACGGCCATTGTATCGAACCTGCCCGCCGTTGCAACGCCCGGCTGAGGGGTCTTCACGCCTGAATCAGGACCGTGCAATTTTTACTCGGTGTTTCATAGTTGAACACTTTTTTAAAAAGTCGCTATTTCTAGCCTACATGAAAATTTGTAACTACTTGATATATAGCAACTTCTAAATTTTCGTCCCAAACGTCCCAAACGTCCCAAACGTCCCATTTGGGGAGTTTAGGCTTGAATTGTGGATGGGAAACGGGCGAGGCCACAGGGCGTGGCCGATGCCGAAAGGGTCCCGTCGAGACCGGGGGGAGGTGTGTTTTGGAGGCGCAAATGAATGCCGTACGCACGCAGCCGCAAACGAGTCTGGGGAATCCCGCGCCTTCAACCCTACCGAACCTGTCCGCTGAGCGCCGGCTGGTGCAGCGGGTCTTTGAGCGCTGTCACGAAGCGATTGCGGAAGCGTGCGCGAAGTCTTCGGTGCCGGCGGAATTTCTGGGGGCGCTGACGGCGAACGAGAGTGGCGGCCGCGGGGATGCGAGGCGATTTGAGCCGGCGGTTTACCGGCATCTTGTGGCGGTGGCGGAGGGCCGGCGGCCTTCCTACGGAAGCATCGACGTGAAAGCGCTTGGCGATGAGGTTGCCGAACTGCTGCCGGCCGGCGATGCGGACCTCCACGCGCGTTACATGACGCGGGGGTTTGCCGAGATCCATTCCGGGCGGATCGGCAAAGCGACGGACGTTGCGCTGCGCGAGCTGGCGACCTCCTGGGGATACACGCAGATCATGGGCTACCACATGGTGGGCCGCCCGGGCGACGTTTACAAGCTGCTCGATCCGGAATTCCATTTCCACATGGCCGTCTGGCTGCTTTCGGAATTTGCGGTGGACTACCGGCTTGATGCCGGGCGCGACTTCGCAGAGATGTTCTGCTGCTGGAACACGGGCCGTCCGCACGGCCGGACGTTTGATCCCGATTACGTCGACAAGGGATTGCGGCGCATGCGGATTTACCGCCAGCTGGGGCCCATGCAGCCGGCGGGGCATTAGGCCGCGAGAGCTTCACAGGGCATTCAGGGGCCGTACGAACCATTCGGTTAAACCACAAGGGGGGGCGCAAAGATGATCAGCATGGTGATTTTCCTGGTGGGATTTACAGCAGGTATTGTGCTGGCGGGAATGTTTGAGCAGCGTGCCGTCAACGAAATCCTCAACCTTCGGACGTTCCTGCGCGCCGAGCTGCAGAGACTGTCGACCCGGCTGTAATTCAATTACGAATTACGAATTACAAATGACCAACCCGGCAGCGGGACGCCGGCAGATTCGCACGGCAAGTCCGGGTGGGGGAGTGCCTGATATCGATCTTCGGGTCATTCGTAATTAGTCATTCGTAATTAACACGGCACTGCACGACCAACAAACTGCAACAGGCGGTTCGCCCCTCGGGACGGCCGCTACAGAAAAAGAAAAGCCATGCGCAAATACATCACGCAGCTTTTTTCGGAATCCGGGGAAGCGAGTTTTGGCAGGACCGGCTCATTTTTCGGCCTGGTGCTGGGGGGCGGCTGGGTTTCCTACCTGGTGTGGACCACCCACCACCTTCCGGACCTGCAGGGGCTGACGATCTTTATCTCCACGCTTTACGGCCTCAGCAAGACGGGCGAAACCGTGCAGCGTGTGATTGGGAAGAAGGACTGAGTGATTGCGTGATCGGGCGATTGAAATTTATGGGAGCCACAACTTTGGGTTTTCAATCACTCAATCACCCAATCGCTCAATCACCCAATGTGTAACGGACGGAACATGGCAATAACTGAAGCATTGAATAACTTATTTCGTCGGATCCCCTGGAAAGCCTGGCTTGCCGTGGGAGGGCTGCTGGCGGGTGCGTTCTGGATGCATCAGCACGATGCGCGCATCCGCCGGCAGGCGCGGCTTCAGCAGCTGCGGAACCAGACATCGGCCCAGGTATCCGCACTCCGCAGGCAGGCCGCGCAGGCCGTGAAGCAGGCGAACGTGGAAAACACAAAAGTCCTTCAGGAACTTGAGCAGCGCCGGCAGCAGGCGGTCGAGCAGAACCGGCAATTGGCGGCGCAGCTTGCACGGTTGCGTGAGCAGGCGCAGATCCAGGCTGGCGAGGTGGCCACCCTTCCTATATCGAAAATAGTGACTCGGGTGGCCGCCCAGCTTGGATTGAAGGCGGAAGACGTTATGCCGGACGTCGAGACGGACCTCGCAAAGAATGAGACAGCTGGGGAAAAGACCCCTCACCCGGCCGCTGGCGCGTCCACCCTCTCCCCTCGGAGAGGGCCTGGGTCCCAACAGTCCGCAGACAGTACAAAAAACGCAACGGCTGGGCCAGGCGACGCGGGTAGTAGGGGAGCCCTTGGGGCTCCCGCGGCAGGGCAGAGCCCTCCCCTACAAAACACCGCTGTTCTGTCCCTCACTTCTTCCGGGGCGCGCAAGGTGGAGACGGCGCTCATTGCACTCAAGGCCTGCCGCGCGGAGAACGACATCGAGACGCAACAGATCAGCAACTGCCAGGTGCGGGCCGAGGCGGGCGAGGCCGAAGTGAAACGCCTGCAGTCTTCCGTGGCCGGCCTGAACCGGGCCCTCGATGCCAAGGACAAAATCCTCGCCCTGCAGCAGAGCGAGAGCAAAGCCGAACTGCGCGCCGCGCGCGGTACCTTTCTGGGACGCCTGGCGCACGCAGCCGAGCACGTGGCCATCGGTGTGGCGGTGGGGGTGGCGATTGGAGTAGCGGTGAAATGATGCCTCAGGACTTTGCTCACATGGCGTTGTGGTGGGGACCGGGCGTGCTGCTGCTGCTCGCCTTCAGCTACGGGCTGTTGAGGCTGGCCCAGGTGTGGATTGAGCGCAGCATGGACGCGCGGCGCCGGCAGATGGAGAGCCTGTTTGGGATGGCGGAACAGTACGTGAAGCAGTTTCTGAATGCGCAGTTGTCGCAGGCCGAGGCGCTTTCCCGGCTGGCCTCCAGCGTCGAGCAGAGCGATTCGCGCGAGAGCATGGAACACCAGCAGATCCTGATTGCCCTGCGGGCCATGCACGGCGACCTCAAGAGATTGATCCATTGAGACATGGACTGATTTTCTCATTGTCCCATTGGCTCATTGAAGGAGTGCCTGATTGACCCATTTGAAGATTGGAGAAAACGTGAAAGCGAGTTTTGCAATCTGCCAATCAACAAATGTGTCCATCGTTCAATGAATCCATCAGGAAATGAGTCAATGAGCAAATCAGAAAATGACGGGAGCGTGAACAGTATGAGCAGCAACATACGGCAAAAAGAGATTATCCGAGGCAAAATTCTTTACTACCTGAAACTGATTTATCCACAGTCGGCAACCCTCCCGTTGCTGCAGGGCGAGTTGGACATTTTCGGCTATCCGGTTCCGCTCGACGACCTGGAATTCCACGTGGCCTACCTGGCGGAAAAGGAACTGGTAAGCGTGGACAACCTTCGCGGCCCTCACGCGCGCCGCTACATCACCCTGGTGAAGATCAATGCCAAAGGGATTGACTACTTCGACGGCCGGCTGCCCAAGGACGAGGGCGTTTATCTCGAGCCGGAGCTGTAACAACCAATTACGAATTATGAATTACGAATTACAAAACCCGGGGGTGGCGCAGATATCGCGTTCTTTGCGATGTCTGCGACTCGGTGGAGGAAGCTGGTAGCGCAGACCTCCGCTTCTGAGGTCCGCGGTCTGTGGGCCGCAACCGGAAAGAACCGCAGACCGCAAAGACGGCGGTCTGCGCTACTCGGCTCAGTGTCCTCTGTGTTGGAGCTTTTCAACGCACAGAGCGCACAGAGAAAACGGCGAAAAGAGCAAAGGGCAGGGATTCGATGACTGATCAGAAGCGACGAAAGACTGGAATTCCCGGCAGCGCCGCAGACATCGCACCAGGGGCGATTTCTGCGCCAACCGGGAAAGTGACCCCTCACCCGGCCGCTGGCGCGTCCACCCTCTCCCCTCGGAGAGGGCTCGATCAAGCGTCTTCCGCAGACATGGCAAAGAACGCCGCGTCTGCGCCACCCCCCGCCACGGGAGGCCATCAGCGCCTGGTGAATGACCTGGCGAAGCTGCCCGCCGAAATGCGCGAGCTGGTGGACCGCATGCTGGTGGAAGGGGCCACCTTTGAAGACGTTTGTGACGCGGTGAATGACCGTGGCGTGCCGGTCACCCTGCAGGCCGTACAGAACCGTTACCGCAGCGACCTGGAACTGCAGAAGCGGCGCATCGAGTTCCAGGTGGAGCGCGCCCAGGTGCTGACCCAGGCGCTGGTGGATCCCGACTCTTCCGACGCGCAACTGGCCCACGCCGCCCTGCTGACAGGTCTCCAGACCCTTTCCCGCAACGGCCGCGAGATGACGATGAAGGACGCCGTGAAAGCGCTGCTGGAGCGGCGAAACATCAAGCTGAAGGGCAGGCTGATGGAGATGCGAATCAGGCGCGAAGAGGAAGAGAAGCGCTTCCGCAAAACACGCCTGCACGCCGAGATCCTGAAGCTGCGGCTGACGCGGGGCAGGCTGGTCCAGCTGGAGCGCGAACTGAAGAAGCCTGAGAACCGGTCCACCCTGGGCCCCGTGGCGCTGGAAAAAATCCAGGAGATTTACGGCCTGCTGCAGATTCCCGTGATTCCCCGGGACGTGGAAGTGGTGGAAAGCAGTGACGAGGGATGAGGGATTGGCTCATTGATTCATTTATTCACACGGGTGGCGCATACGCGGAAGGAAATTACGAATTATGAATTACGAATTACCAAACCCGAAACCTCAGGTTCAACTCGGAAGCGCTGCAACCAACGCCTCTGTGACCTCTGTGGCCCAAGAGCTTTAACACAGAGAGCACGGAGATCCTCTGTGTCCTCTGTGTTGAGTCTTTTCAACCCACAGAGCGCACAGAGAAGTCAGTGAAAAAGAAAATATGGCGCGTAAGAAAACACAACTCGCAAAGAGCACGGCCGAGGCGGAAAAGCCGAAG
>JBAUWE010000147.1:0-14666 GCA_049583595.1 Terriglobia bacterium | reverse complement strand
CCGGCCGAACGGGCCCGCCACCGGCAATTCGGCGGAGAGTCCAAAGGCACGCGGGGACGGCGGGCAAAGCAGAAGGCTGCCACCCGGGCGCTGGACGGCCTGATTGTCGACGTGGAACTGACCGAATTTCCGAGGCCCGGCGTGCAGCCTCGGGGCCGGGTGATTGAAATCCTCGGCCGGCGCGATGAATTCGGGGTGGATGTGGAAATCATGATCCGCAAGCACCACCTCCCACACCGCTTCCCGGATGAAGTGCTGGCGGAAGCCGCGGACACTCCGCAGTTTATTTCGGAGAGCGAACACCCGCACCGCCGGGATTTTCGCTCGCTGCCCGTGGTGACCATTGATGGCGAAACCGCAAAAGATTTCGACGACGCCGTCTATGTGGAGCGGCTGGACAACGGACATTACCTGCTGCAGGTTCACATTGCGGACGTGGCGCATTACGTCCGGCCGGCGTCGGCCCTCGACCGGGAGGCCCGCCTGCGTGGCAACTCGGTCTATTTCCCCGACCGTGCCGTGCCCATGCTGCCGCTGGAGCTTTCCAACGGCATCTGCAGCCTGAACCCTTACGTCGACCGCCTGGTGATGTCCGCGCTGATGGAAATCGACCGCCAGGGTAACACTCTTCGATACGAGATCACCCCGGGAATCATCCACAGCGCGGAGCGCATGACTTATACGGCGGTACGGGACATTCTGGCCGGCGAGTCCGGCGCCTGCAACACCTATGGGGCGCTGGTTCCGAATTTCAAGCTGATGGAGGAACTGGCGCAGATCCTCATCCGGCACCGCCACGAGCGCGGCTCCATTGACTTCGACCTGCCCGAACCGGAAATCAAGTTTGACGAAGCGGGACACATGGTCGGCGTCACTCGCTCGGAACGCAATGTCGCGCACCGCATCATCGAGGAGTTCATGCTGGCGGCCAACGAGACCGTGGCGGGTTACCTTGAGCGCAAAGGTGTGCCGTCGCTCTATCGCGTCCACGAAAAGCCCGATCCTAAGAAAGTTTTGGAATTTGAAGAAATCGCCGCGACTTTCGGATATTCGCTGGGCATCAAATTGCCGGCGCTACAAAGTCTGCGCGTCCACGGAAGAGTGGAGCGCGACCAACGCCCGAAACTCCACGAGCAGCTGGAAAAAATCGACCTGGAGATCACACCGCGGCACTACCAGCATCTAACAGCGCGCATCGAGGGCAAAGCTGAGGAGCGCATCCTCTCCTACCTGATGCTCCGCTCGCTGAAACAGGCCCGCTATTCAGAGGAAAACCTCGGCCACTTTGCCCTGGCTGCTGGAACCTACACTCACTTCACATCACCCATCAGGCGATATGCGGACCTGATTGTGCATCGCGTTCTGAAATATGTTCTTCACCAGCAGAAGCAAGGCAGCGCCCGGGGAACCGTTGCCGCTCAGGGCCGCGCGCGGAAATCCGCCACTGTCGGCCGGCATACCGCCACCATTGCGTCGAAAGCCGGCGAGCATCCTGCGCCGCCCAGTCCCGACGAGTTGCGGGCCATGGCGATCGAAACCTCTGAAGCCGAGCGGCGCGCGCAGGATGCCGAGCGCGAACTGATGAGCCTGAAGAAAGTGGCATTCATGACCCAGCACCTGGGCAACGAGTTTGAAGCCCTGCTCATTTCGCTGACGAAACACGGTTTTTTTGTGGAGCTCATTGATCTGTTTGTGGAGGGCTTTGTCTCGCTCGAAAGTCTGGAGGACGATCGCTACGTCTATCGCGAAAGCTTGCGGGCTGCGGTGGGCCGCCGGAGCAACAAAGCTTACCGGCTGGGCGACAGAATTCGCGTGCGCCTGGACCGTGTGGACCCCACCGAGAACCGAATGGAATTCTCCGTGGTCGCCTGACTCAGGAGACCGGCGTCCGCAACCCTCAGAGGTATCCCGTCCTGCGCCGGCAAGCGGTGCCTGCCATAGACCCCCCCTCCCTGTTTGACATCAGACAGCGCGCGGCGTAGCATTCTCCCATGGATTCCATCCGAGACGAGCGGAGCGAGATTGAGCTGGAATGTCCTTGCTGCGGAGCACGTCTGAAAATTGACGTTTCGCTCGGCAAAGTCATCTGGCACGGGAAGCCGCCCCGGAAAGCCGACGTCCCTGACATTGACCAGTCCGCCCGGTTGCTTGAGCAGGAAAAAGCCCGGCGTGAGGCCCTCTTTCGCCAGAGCACTGAGGACGAGAAATCCAAAGCCCAACTGCTTGAAAAGAAATTCCAGGAAGCCCTCAAGCGGTCCAAGGATGAGCCGATCGAACGGCCTTCCCGCGATTTTGATCTTGATTAGATAGAGGAGAAGACCTATTCGAGTTCTTTCACACCAGCCGGGCCGATGGTCTCGCAAACCCGGTTCCTCTCCAGGCGCGTTGAACCCTGCCGAAAAGCTGTGTTAGGATGCGACGTTGTTCCAATGCCTGAATAAAGTGTGAGGTTATCCCTGAAACCTTGAGGAGTCTCTCGTGAAAATCTACGACGGTGAGAAAATCCGCAACGTTGCGCTGCTGGGCCATGCCGACTCCGGGAAGACGCAGCTTGCTTCCGCAATGCTCTACACAGCGGGAGTCACCACGCGGCTGGGCAAAGTTGACGATGGCACTTCGGTGACCGATTTCGACGAGGAAGAAATTGAACACGGATTCTCCATCAGCACCGCCCTCGCCAACGCTGAATGGAACGATACCAAAATCAATTTGATCGACACGCCCGGCTTCAATATCTTTCTGTATGAAGCCGAGGCCGCCTTAAAAGCTGCGGATGCGGCATTGATTGTTGTCCATGCGGTGAGCGGCGTGGAAGTCCAGACGGAAAGAACCTGGGGCTTCTGCCAGAAATATAGCCTTCCCCGCGCCCTGGTGATGAACCAGATGGACCGGGAGCGTGCAAGCTTCAAGCGCGCCCTGGATGCGCTTACCAACGCCTTTGGGCGGTCCGTGATTCCCGTTCAACTCCCCATCGGCGAAGAAAAGGATTTTCGCGGCGTGATCGACCTGGTCAGGATGCGAGCCGCCCTCTATGAGAACAACGGCTCCGGCAAGGCCAAAGACAGTGAGATTCCCGCAGAAATGCAGGAGGCGGCCACCGCGGCCCACGAAGCCCTGGTTGAAATGGTGGCTGAGGGGAACGACGAGCTTCTGGAAGAATTCTTTGAAAAAGGCACAATTCCGATCGAAGACCTGGTTCCGGGGCTTCGGCAGGCTGTGGCGGAAAACCGGCTGACGCCCGTGGTCATCAGTTCGGCGCTCCATAATTTAGGGACCCAGAGCTTGCTGGAGTTTATCGGCGACTATCTGCCGGCGCCTACGACAAAAGGGACGGTCGAAGGTCTCGATCAGGGAGGGGGCCAGCCGGTTTCGCGAAAGATCGCAAACGATGAACCTGTCTCCGTCTTCGTTTTTAAGACTTTTGCCGATGCCTTTGCGGGGCGCCTGAGCCTGTTCAAGGTGATGTCGGGAGTGGT
Organism: Terriglobia bacterium; assembly: GCA_049583595.1. Classification (GTDB taxonomy): domain Bacteria; phylum Acidobacteriota; class Terriglobia; order UBA7540; family UBA7540; genus SCRD01. The sequence continues at coordinate 11,190 of JBAUWE010000147.1, read as the reverse complement.
GAAAAGCGAGGCGACGCTCCAGAACTTCAGCCGCGACGTCGCGGAACGGCTGGCCCACATTGCCGTGCCCCAGGGCAAGGCTCAGAACCCCGTCGCCGAACTTCGCGCGGGAGACATCGGCGTAGTGGCCAAACTTAAAGAAACTTTGACCGGCGATACGCTGGGCGACAAGAACGCGCCGATCCTTTACCCGCCGGTGAAACTGGCGGAGCCGGCCATCTCATTCGCCATTGAGCCCAAATCACGGGGCGATGAAGACAAACTCTCCACGGCCATTCATCGAATGCTGGAGGAAGACCTGCTCCTGCGTTTTTCCCGCGACGAGCAGACCAAGGAATTTCTGCTTTCCGGTTCCGGACAGCAGCACGTGGAAGTCGCCGTCTCCAAGCTCAAAAGGCGGTACAACGTTGAGGTTACGCTGAAGGCGCCCAAGATCCCTTACCGCGAAACGATTCGCGGCAAGGCCGACGCCCAGGGCAAATACAAGAAGCAGACCGGCGGACACGGGCAATATGGCGACTGCAAGATCAAGATGGAACCGCTGGCGCGCGGAGAAGGGTTTGACTTCGTCAATGATATCTTCGGCGGCGCGATTCCCAGAAATTATATTCCTGCCGTTGAAAAGGGAATCCTGGAGTCGGCGGCGCGAGGTTTTCTGGCCGGTTGCCCGGTGGTGGACTTCCGCGTCACTCTCTACGACGGTTCCTACCACGACGTGGATTCTTCCGAGCTTGCCTTTAAGATCGCCGGATCCATGGGCTTCAAAAAGTGCATGGAGCAGGCGAAACCCTGCCTGCTGGAACCGATTATGGACGTGGAGGTTACGGTTCCTGATAACTATTCCGGCGACATCATGGGCAACCTGACCAGCCGCCGTGGACGCATTCAGGGAATGGAACCCAAAGGGCACACGACCACCATCAAAGCCCAGGTCCCTCTCGCGGAAATGCTGACCTACGCCTCAGACCTGACTTCCATGACCCAGGGACGGGGCAGCTATTCCATGGATTTCTCCCACTATGACGTCGTGCCGCAGCAGATTTCCGACAAGATTGTCGCTGAGGCCCGGGCCGCGGGCCACGGCAAGGAAGAAGAAGAGTAAAACGGAGCTTTACCTGTCTAGAAAGGGGACGAAATTTTCAGTCTTCCAGTTCGACGCTGTTACAGGCACGGTTGCAAAACAACCGGGTGAGCCAGGAGGCGCAGAGATTATGAAGAAAGCCATCGGTTTGCTGTTTCTTTTCGTGTGGCCGTTCATTCTGCACGCTGTTCCGCCCAAAAAGATTCCCATCCTGCTGGACACGGATATCGGCACCGACATCGACGATGCGTTTGCAGTGGCCCTGATCGCGCGAAGTCCTGAACTGGAACTGCTGGGCGTCACAACGGTCAGCGGAGATACTCATGCGCGGGCACGCCTGGCCGCCAAACTGCTGTGGGAGGCCGGGCTTCGGCGCGTGCCCGTTGTGGCGGGCGAGCCGGGGAGACCGCTACCAATTGAGCAGGCACGCTGGGCCAGAAACTTCAGGAGCCCGCAATTGCGGCCCGGAAGCGCCGTCAACTTTCTGGATGGCACGCTCCGCCAGATGTCGGGAACAACCACCATTGTGGCCATCGGGCCGCTCACCAACATTGCGGCCCTGTTGCAGAAAGATCCCGCGATAGCCAGGAAAATCAGTCGCATCGTCCTGATGGGCGGTTCCATCTACCACGGGTACGGTGACGACCCGACTCCGGTGGCGGAATACAACATCGCGGCCGACCCGGCGGCGGCGCAGAAAGTGTTCAGTTCGGGCGTTCACATCCTGATGGTTCCCCTGGATGTGACGGCCATGCTCCAGCTGCGCGCACCCGGCCGCCACCGCGTTTTCACCCAGCTCTCCCCCGTGACGGACGCGCTGGCAGTCCTTTATAACCTGTGGAACCAGCGAACCCCCACGCTGTTTGATCCCATGGCCGTGGCGATGGTCATCGACCCAAACCTCTGCCAGACCAAGCCCCTGAATGTTCAAGTAGACGCGAACGGGTTCACGCGCGTTGAAGACAATAAGCCTCCAAACGCCACCGTCGCCTTAAGAACAGATCCGAAAAATTTCTTCAATTTTTATCTGGGGCGGGTCGCGCCGGAGCCCGAACACTAAGTTGCCAGCCGGTTGAAGATTCGATGGGCCAGTGACAGCCTGCCCGTCTTCGCTCAGCGATAAGGTTCGAGCTTCGCGGTGATGCGGTCGTGGATCCAATGAGGATCCCACCACTCGTAAGGGTTTACAAAAACTCCGTCCAGTAGAACTGAAAAGTGAAGATGGTCGCCTCCGGCAAGTCCTGTCTCGCCGCTGTGGCCGATGGTTTGCCCGCGGGTAACAGGGTCTCCGGCTTTGACGGCAAACGAACTCAGGTGGCCATATAGGGTCTGCAGCCCGCAGCCGTGGTCGATGAGAACGGCGTTGCCGTAAATGCCGAAGTAATGGGCAAAGACCACCACGCCGTCGTTGGCAGCAGGAACAGCCGAATGCGCTGTTGAAGCGAGGTCGTAGCCGAGGTGGGTCTCGTGGTCCACCACCTTGCCGTTGTACATGTAGGTCCGGAAGTCGGCAAAGTGGGCTTCCACCTTGGAACGAGGGAAGCGCAGGAAGGCCTGAGTCCACAGAAAATGGGGGGCCGTTTTTTGTGCGTAAGCGATCAGCAACTGTGAGTCAATCATGCGAAGGTGGCGGTTGAGCATCACGTAGTTTTTCAGCAAGCTCCCCTCATCCTGTACTTCAGGGGTATGACTGAGAATGGCGGGGACAACGCGCTCCATGAAACTATCCGGAACATTAATGGTGCTTTTGAAAAATCTCTTCGGAAAGACCTGGCAGGTGAAACCGGATGCAGTCTCATTCCCGGCGACATCGCGTGCGATCACCTGGGCAGATGTTTTGGGATCGACGTTGTAAGGATAGGCAAACAGGCACATCCGCGTGTCAGGCAGGGATTTTTTAACGGGCCAGCTCCGGAAAAAATATTTTCCCACCCGGATTCCCGATTCCGTTGTTCCTGGAGAAACTTTGAACAGCACCAGGTCGCAGCCTCCCTGGTTCACATAAACCTGTGAGGTGAGGACCTGGACCTCCGGCGGATGAAATCGAACCGGCAAGTGGAGCTGGAGTTCGTTCCTTCCACCGCGGAAAAACCGCCCCCAGGAGTTGTTGGTGACCACAATGTCCAACGCCGCCTGGCCTTCTTTCAGGTCCGGAACACTCTGTTGGCCGATTCTCGCTTTGAAATCGCCGCTCGAGGCAGGCCGCTTTGCCCAGAACTTCCACCAGGGAGGAACTGGGGTGTTGTGAATTTCACTCACCAGGGGGATTGAAAAGTTCCGGCTCCCCTGCTGCAGAACCACGCTGACATTTTTCAGTGAATACTCTTTGTCCTGGACGGTAAATTCCATCACCGTCTGCTTCCCGATCCCTTTAACCGAGCTGGTGAGCTTGATCACGGGGGCTTCATGGCTCAAAGCCTTCCAACCGAGAACAAAGATTCCGCCTATAAGAACGAGAAGAAAGAAAATCCAGCCGTAGCCTGAGCTTTCGCGCGATTTGTGATAAGACTTCCTCAAATTCTTTCCTCCCGATGTTGCCTTATCCTGCCACCTTAGAAACTATACCATCCTCCCAAATGGAGACGTAAACCTGGAAGAAGTCCGGATCGGTGGAAAATATCACTCCCACGAGTCTGACGCGGGTTATAGTGTTTTCCCATCCTGGAAATCGTTCTTCAAACGCCCTACAATGAGGCAGTTCCTGGTCCGCGGAGGAACTCTCGATGCTTCATGACAACCTGCTGCTGGATCTGCTCATCCTGTTCGGGTTCGCCACGCTCATTGCGGTGATCCTGCGCCGCGCCCGGCAGTCCGCCATCGTGGCCTATCTGCTGACGGGAATCCTGGTAGGGCCTTCCGGGCTTCACCTGATCTCAAACCGTGAAGCCATTGAGACCATGGCCGAAATCGGTGTGGCGCTGCTTCTGTTTACCATCGGCATGGAGTTCTCTCTGAACAAAATTGTCGCCATGCGGAAGCTGGTTCTTGGAGCCGGAGGCCGCCAGGTATTGCTGACCGTCAGCCTGGTGCTCGGCCTGGCCTTCCTGGCAAGATACCCCTGGCGGCAGGGGATTTACTGGGGATTTCTGGTGGCCGCCAGCAGCACCGCAATTGTCCTCAAGCTGCTTCTCGAGCGGGAGGAACTGGAAACCATCCACGGCCGCGCCATCATCGGAGTCCTGCTTTTTCAGGACCTCTGCGTTGTGCCCATGATGGCCATCCTGCCCGCGCTCACGGCGCCTTCAGGCGAAATCGCTCTGACTGTGGCCTATGCGCTCGCCAAAGTGGTTGGAGCCGGAGCCCTGATCCTGTTTGCCGCCCGTTTCTTCTTCCCTCTCTTGTGGCGGCGCATCGTGGAGGTGCGCACCCAGGAGATCTTTCTCATTGCCGCCATCTTCTTCAGTCTCGGCACCGCGTGGGCCTCCGCCGCACTGGGATTGTCACTCGCCCTGGGCGCGTTTATTGCCGGCCTGGCCCTTTCAGAATCCTCCTACGCACACCAGATTCATGCGGACATCCTTCCATTCCGGGACAGCTTCAACAGTCTCTTTTTCATTTCCATAGGCATGTTGCTGGATTTACGGTTCGTTCACAGCCATTGGGCAATTGTGCTGGGCATTGCCGCCCTGATTTTTGGACTGAAGGCACTGACGGGAATCAGCGCTGTTCTGTCCATGGGCTTTGCGGCCAGGAAATCTCTGCTGGTGGGCCTGAGCCTGGCCCAGGTGGGCGAGTTCAGCTTTATTCTGCTTCGTCAGGGCGAGCGGTTGCATCTTGTTCCCGCCGGCGAGTACCAGATTTTTCTGGCAGCCGCCATCATCACCATGATGCTGACTCCAACCATCATCCAATTCTCCCCGCGAATCGCAACGCACATGCCGGAGATGCAACGGCTGCGTCGATTTTTCCCCAAGCCCGGCGAGTTTGATTTGGAATCCCAGGCGGCGCCCCTGCGTGACCACGTCATCATTTGCGGCTATGGCTTGAACGGGCGCATGCTGGCACAGGCTTTAAGACGGAAAAGTATTCCCTACCTTGTTCTCGAACTCGATCCGGCCATCGTCAGCCGTGCCATGGCCGAAGGAGAATCGATCTTTTTCGGTGACAGCACAAAGGCCGACATCCTGGAGAAGGCTGGCGTAAGCAGGGCGCGTGCATTGGTCTTCGCTATTTCCGATCCCTTCGCCGTACCGAGAGCTGTGGCCACAGCCCGTGCTTTGAATCCCCGTCTCATCACCATCGTGCGCACCACGCGCTTGGAACACATCGCCGCGCTGGAAAGCGCGGGAGCTTCGCAGGTGGTTGCTGCGGAACTGAGCGCTGCGAAGGAAGTGCTGGAGCAGGTGCTGCACTTGTATGTGGTGCCGGAAGAACAAGAGTGAGCAGCTATTTGAGGTTGGGATACGACAGGTGAATTGGCCGAAGTGCGGCCGCCTTACCGCCAACTCGGGGAGCCCACGTTGATCCCCCGTTTGCGTCCATCAGCCCTGGCTAACGCTCCACGTATTTTCGGTGTTGTTCTGCCAGGTAGTTGTCCGTCATTCCCGCAATGTAATCGCAAACCACTCGATAGGTCGGTTCTTCTCTTGTTTTGGCAAAATAAAAGGGAGGCAGACTGCGGGGATGGTCCATGTAATATTCGAACATCTGTGCCACGCAGCGAACGATTTTTTTTCGCTCCGCGTAAATTTTCCGATGAGTATAAAGATTGTCTCGGAGGAAGCCTTTCAGGGCCCGGCTCTCCCGCAACATCTGCGAACCGGGCCCCACCACGCGTGCCGGCGCCGCCCGAACCTGAGGGACAGTCCTCAGCTTCATTCGCTTCAACCGCTTCTGCGTCGCTTCAATCAGGTCTGTAACCAGTGAATCCATAAGCCGCTTGAGGGCTTCATTGAATTTCAGTTTTTCCAGGGCTTTCGGATGCTTCCGTTCAACCGGGCGAAGCAGGCGGTCGAACAGCGGAACGCCCTCCCGAATCTGCGCCAGCGTCAGCAGCTTCGCCTCATAACCGTCGTCCAGGTCGGCGCAGTTGTAGGCAATCTCGTCGGCCACGTCAATCAACTGGGCCTCGATCGGCGGCCGCTCGTCCAGCCGGTATTCCTGCAATTCCGGATATTGCTCGGCATCGTAATCGCGCGAATGCTTGACGATGCCTTCACGGACTTCGAAGGTCAAATTCAAGCCGGGAAAGTCAACGTATTTCTGCTCGAACTGTTCGACGATCCGCAGGGCGTGGAGATTGTGATCAAACTGCTCTCCCTGCTGCTCCATCAGACGGTCCAGCTCCGTTTCACCCGCATGGCCAAAAGGTGGATGTCCCACATCATGGACCAGCGCCAGCGCTTCCACCAGGTCCGTGTTCAGGCGAAGGACCTTGGCCACCGTGCGGCTGATCTGGGCCACTTCCAGCGTGTGGGTCAGACGGTTGCGAAAATGATCGGAATATCGCCGCGTGAAAACCTGCGTTTTATTTTCGAGCCGCCGGAAGGCGCGCGAGTGGATGATCCGGTCGCGGTCACGCTCATATTCGTTTCGGTAGGGATGGGACGGTTCCGGGTAGCGCCGGCCAAGACTTCTTGAAACAGACATCGCGTAACTGGCCAGCCCGGGTTCGTTTCCATCACGCATGACGCCCGCTCCAGAACACATGAAGAACAGTTCGAGTCTATCATAACGGATTCAACGGTCGGCTTGACCGCGGGGATTGCGACGTGCGCCCGGCAAATCGAAACCTGATGACCCTCACCATTCGATGAGAAGCGGTTCCTTTGATATAATCCAGTCTTTCAAAAAGGGCACGATAGCAGCATCCAGTTTCGACATGGCAAAGTGGCAAGGCCATCCAAGCTCCCAATCTTGTTGAGAGGAGACCCACCCTCATGGTTAAAAACACCATCGTTTGCCTGCTGGCAGGAGGTGCCGGAGAACGTCTCTACCCCCTGACCCGCGACCGCGCCAAACCCGCGGTGACCTTCGGTGGCATCTATCGCATCATCGATATCACCCTGTCCAACTGCATCAACTCCGACCTGCGCCGAATCTTTGTGCTGACCCAGTACAAGGCCCTTTCTCTCAACCGGCACATTCGCGAGGGCTGGAGCATGCTGGCCGGCGAACTGGGCGAGTTCGTCCAGATCCTGCCGCCGATGATGCGCGTGGGCGATTACTGGTATCGCGGCACGGCCGACGCCATTTTCCAGAACATCTATTCCATCGGCAGCGAGCCGTGCAAGTACGTCATGATTCTTTCCGGCGACCACGTTTACAAGATGAATTACCAGCTGATGATCCAGCGGCACATCGACGCAGGGGCGGAAGCGACCGTGGGAGTCATTGAGGTCGATCTTGGAGAGGCTTCGCGTTTCGGCGTGGTGGAACTCGACTCGCACCATCGCATTGTCGGCTGGCAGGAGAAGCCCCCCGATCCCAAACCGTCGCCCCACCACCCGGACAAGTGCTATGCCTCCATGGGCATCTACTGCTTCAATCGCGAAGTCCTGCTCAAGTGTACGATTGAAGATGCTGAAGACCCCAACTCCAACCACGATTTCGGCAAGGACATCATTCCCAAACTGCTGAAGCGGGGCAACGTCTACGCTTACGATTTTGTGGACGAGAACAAAAAAGAGGCCCAGTACTGGCGGGACATCGGGACCCTGGGAGCCTACTATGAAGCCAACATGGACCTGGTGGCCATCTCCCCGGTTTTTAACCAGTACGACTCCAGTTGGCCCATCCGGACCTATCAACGGCAGTATCCACCCGCCAAGTTCGTGTTTGCCCAGGAAGGCCGTCGAATGGGGATCGCCGTGGACTCCCTGGTATCCTCGGGTTCGATTATTTCTGGCGGCCGCGTGACGCGTTCCATCATTTCACCGAACGTTCGCGTCAACAGCTATACGGACATTGAAGGCTCCATCCTCTTCTCGCACGTCGATGTCGGAAGGTATTCCCGCATCCGCCGGGCGATTATTGACCGGCATATTAATCTGCCGGAGCACACGGAGATCGGTTACGACCTGGAAGAAGACCGCAAGAAATACCATGTAACGGATGATGGCATCGTCGTGGTAGTCCCGGAACGGCGCATGTTCGAGGAGCCGGAGTAGCCACGCCTCCGGTACAAAAGCGGATTCGCTTGCTCTGGGGCCGCCCCGGAGGGTCGTCTGCCCCTTGTGATCAGTGTTTGTGGAGCCGGCGGCCTCAACACCCTCCATCCGCCCTGTTGGGAGTAAAAACATGCCGCAGAAATCCAGCCTGAGTTGCGTGCCGACCGTCTGGCACGGCCGGAAGGCATATCTTTTAAAGAACGATTCCGTGCAGTTGATTACGCTCACTGGCGGTGGCCACATCGCTGAATTCAGATTCGTTGACGCTTCTCCCTTTTCTCATCTCAACCCCCTCTGGGTCCCGCCGTGGAAAACCATGGAACCTTACAACTACCGGGAGAAGGTCCACTCCCGGCGGTATGGCTCGCTGCTCGAAGGGAAACTGCTGTCGGGGATCGCCGGACACAACATCTGCCTGGATTACTTTGGCCCTCCCACCCAGGCGGAAACCAGGCAGGGTCTCTCGCAGCACGGCGAAGCCCCCATGGTGAAATGGCGGAAGACCGATTCCCGGACCGACCGGCAGAAGACTTCGCTGACCCTGTCCACGCATCTGCCTGCAGCGGGCCTTTCCTTCAGCCGCAATTTGCGGATTCGGCGGGGCGCGCCGGTCGTTTATTTCACCGAGACCGTCACCAATGAAAACAGAAAAGACCATTTCTTCCATTGGGTCCAGCACGTAACCCTGGGGCCGCCCTTCATTTCCGCGCGCGACAGCCGCGTGGCACTGCCGGGCACAAAGGGTATGACATTCCCTCATCCCTACAACGGAAGAAATTCTCTGCTGGCTACGAATCGCAGCTTCCGCTGGCCGCTGGCACCCGGCTTGAAAGGGGGAAGCGTTGACCTGCGGCGAACACTGCTGCGCTCGGGCACAGGTATCGTCACAGGGGTCCTGCTGGATCGGCGAAGTAGTTTGGGGTATGTGGCAGCCGTCAATCTCCGGCATCGCCTCCTGATCGGCTACTGTTTTAACCGGAGCGATTTTCCCTGGGTTGCCGTGTGGGAAGAAAACCGGGCCATCGAGGGACCTCCGTGGAAAAAGCGGACCGAGACGCGGGGCCTGGAATTCGGTTCGACGGCGCTTCCGGTCGAGCGGCACGAGAACGCCAGCATGGGAACGCTCTACGGAGTTCCCACTTATGCCAGCGTCCCCGCGCGCGGCCGCAAGACGGTTCGCTATCTGGCCTTCCTGGCGCAAATGCCGAGCGAGCTGGCAGAAATCCGAACCATCGAGACGGAAGGAAACGAAATTGTTGTGCGTGGGAAAGAAAAAGGACCTGTCGTAAAAGTTTCCGCCCCGGGGCTTTCCAGTTTCGGCCTTGCCGGTTGAACAGATTGGAAAATGGAAGATGCTTGTAAAGATTGTTTCCCGTTTGTTTTTTCCCGTTCCCGTCATATGTGTACTTCTGCTGATCGGCCTGGTCCTGTTGTGGTTCACTCGCAGACAGAAGGCCGGCAAGATCGTCCTCACGGCCGGAACGTTGATGCTCCTGGCGTTAAGTTGCGGCCCCCTATCCACTATTTTTCTCAGGACGCTCGAACAACGCTACCCTCCGGTCGCGCCGTCTACACTGCAGGCGGCAGCGGGAAGATCGACGGGCAGCACCTGCATCGTGGTGCTGGGTAGTGGCTATTCACCTGATCCCAGCGTCGATCTCGACAGCCATCTTTCACAAGACGCCGTGGTCCGCCTGCTGAATGGGATCCAGCTCTGCCGGCAGGCAGCATCCTGCAAGCTGGTATTGTCTGGCGGTCCGCCCGCTGCAGCGCAGACGATGGGCAAAATCGCATTGTCCATGGGCATCAAGCAGCAGGATATTATTCTCGAAGAACACTCGCGCAACACGGAAGAGGAAGCCCGCTTCCTCCAACCGACCGTCGGCGCCTCTCCCTTCCTGCTGGTGACCTCCGCTTCCCACATGCCTCGGGCTATGGGCCTGTTCAGAAAACTCGGAATGCAGCCCATCGCAGCCCCCACGGACTACCTGGCAAAAACAGGCGGTCCATTTTCACCGGACAATTACTACCCCGGCACTGGCCGCCTGTCCGAAGCAGAACGGACCGTCTATGAGTACCTCGGAATGGCATGGGAGAGGCTGCTGGGCCAGCTTTGAACGCCGGACCGTCTGGTAGGAACGAAAGCAACACAAGGGTGAGGCATACCGGTCTGCCTGAATGATGCCTTCCATCAGCGGGCGACAACGACGGAAGATGTCTTCAATCTCAAGAAGTAAAGGAACCTTTATGAAACTCCGTTGCCTGTATTTCATGCTCCTTGTGCCTGTTGTCCTGGCGGCCTATCCGGCGGGTTCAAAAGCGCAGACCGTCATCGCCCCGGCAGGACGGCACGTCGCGCGCGAACCCATCGAGTGGATTCGCCTCTGGCTGCCGAATGTGAATAAGAAGGACCTGCCCCAGGTGCTGCTGCTTGGCGATTCCATTACCCAGGCCTATTACAAGGACGTTGCCGCAGACCTGAATGGCAAGGCGTATGTGGGTTACCTCACCTCTTCGCTCTCGGTGGGCGATCCCATGCTTCCCCGGCAGATTGCACTGGTACTGAAGAATTACAGGTTTGACGTCATTCACTTCAACAATGGGTTGCACGGCAAGGGTTACACCGAACAGGAGTACGCCCGCTACTTTCCGCAATTCGTCAAAACCCTCCAGGCCAACGCCCACGGCGCAAAGCTCATCTGGACCAGCAGCACGCCCGTCCGCATGGGAAAAGACATGTCCGAATTCGCTCCCTTTACCCAACGCGTGGCTGCCCGCAACAAGATTGCAGACGCTTACGCGCGTAGGGCCGGGATTCCGATTGACGATATCTACGCGACCGTCCTGCACCACCCCGATTATTACCTGGGCGTCGATGGCACGCATCCCAACCCACAAGGCCGGGCGGCCGAAGCTCGTGACGTAGCAGCTTCCATCCTGAAAGCTCTGGGAAAGTAGACGGCCACGCAGAGACGCCCGCCCCGTTGCATGGGTCATCAC
>JBAUWE010000146.1:0-17524 GCA_049583595.1 Terriglobia bacterium | reverse complement strand
CCTGAACACTCTGCTTTGCCGCCGCAATCTCCAGGGCAAAATGGAAAATGGGAGCGCTGCCTGAACCCACCGTGATGGACTGTTCCGCGGGTTGAAATCCCCGGGCCTTCACGTCCAGCATGTAATCGCCGGCCGGCACTGCGGTGAACTCAAACTCTCCGCTGGGATTGGTGTGGCCCGCCTTCGCCCACGCTGAGCCGGCAGCACGGAGCTCAACCTGGGCGTTGGGGATGGGACGGTGCTGCGGATCGTGGACGATGCCGCGCACGTTCCCAAAAATCGTGGCATACCCAGGCGCCGCAAAGGCGAGGGCCAGGACTGACAAAATCACAAAACGGACAAACTTCATGAAAACACTCCTCCAGTAAATAGCAACAGCTCCACCTGCGCGGACGTGCCGCCAGGCAACCGAAATTGAATTCAGCACTTGGGGAATTGGGTTTTGTGGTTAGCTGGAAAAGGTTTTCGGGGGCGGGTCAGGAAGACGCTCCGCGGGCGCGGGCAGAAGAACAACGTGCCTGCCAGCACGGCGGCTGGACAAAGGAAGTTTAAAGGAAAGGTTCATGCGCGGCTGATTGAATCGCATGTCCGCGTGTGAGGCCTGCATCAGAGGCACGGCCGGTTGCGACAGAGAACAAGAACAGGAGAAACCTGAGCGCGATCGGCTGTCGCCAGAATCTGTGTGAGCTTTCGTGGCCATCATCGGGCACATTCCACCGTGCATGCAGCACCCGCAGGAGCAGGCGGACTGGCACGACGCCGGTGTTCCCTTCATCAGCAGCGGAACATGAAAGGAGCCCCACAGCCCCAAGGCTACAAGAAGTGTCCAGAAAAAGCCTTTTGTCACGGTCTTACCAGTATAGCACGCGTGAATACTTCGTCGCGTTACGGACCCGGTTCTCCAACCTTGCTCGCGCAGCAGGACTTTCACCTCAGCGTCGCGATGGGTCACCGTGTCTTGCGGCCCGTACTTTTCGTCTTGCGCCTGCCGTGTTCTTATTGTGTCTCGCTCCCAATGATCTCCTGAAACCCCGGATTGCTTTTCATGGACGCCCATTCCGGATCGATGCGGATGGACTGAGCGGGATAACCGCCGCCTACGGCGCGCCGAAGATAATCCAGGGCCTGGGTCTGCTGACCCGCCAAATGATATACGATGGCGGCGTTATACATCAGTTGGTAATCCTTGGGAGCGAGTGAAAGTGCCTCTTGCAAATTCTGGATGGCCTGTTTGATGTGTGAACTCTTGGCCTCGTAGGTCGAAAGGTCTCCCAGCAAGCGGTACGATCTGGGATTCACGCGCAACCCTTGCCGCACCAGCGATGCCGCTCTTGAATAGGCTGAGAGGGCCTTTGCCCGTCCGCCGGGAGACCATCGGTAAGCGTCTGCCAGGTTGCCCCACAGCTCCGAATTTCTCGGCTCGAGCTTGACGGCCTTATCAAAGTATTGAGCCGAACGCTCAAAGTGGCCCTCGTAGAATGTGATGGTGCCAAGGTTCGAATACGCCGTTCCGTTGGGACGGATGGCGAGGGATTTCTTGCACATTTCTTCCGCTTCATCCCATTTCCCAAGCAGGTAGTCTGCCCCGCACAGATTATAAAAAGCCTGATGGTTTCCGGGCGCAAGTTGGGTGACCTTCCGGAACATCTCTGCGGCCCTCGCGGTTTTGCCTGTATGGAGATAAAGCACTCCCAGCCAGTTATAAGGCGCCCAGTAGTTGGGCCGAACGCTGATGGCATGCTGGTAAGTTGCCTCAGCCTCACTGGTCCTCTTCAGGTTGTATTGGGCGTTGGCCAGGCCTTCATAGGCAAAAGTATTGGCCGGTTCAATATCGAGAACCTTTTGAAACTGCTGAACCGCCTCAGCGTAACGGCCGGTGCCGCCTTCCATGATCCCCTGGCAAAGATGCGTATCGGCAAGATTTGCGTTCAGCGTCACCGCATGGCTGCAGGACTTCTGGGCCCTGTTTACCCAATCCGTGTCCTGCGTGGTATCGAACTTCCGCCAGTAGGCCTGCCCCAGCGCGGCGTAGGCGAGCGTATAATTCGAGTCAACTTTGAGAGCTGACTGAAAAGAATCGATCGCCTTGTCAACGTTTTCTGTCCTATCGTAGTTCTGCAGGTACCCAAGCCCCTTCAGATAGTCCTGAAACGCGCTCGCTTCCTGCGTGCCGTGCGCTTCCACCTGCTGCCGCTCGGCAGCCTGGACGTGCAGCCCCAGCATCCCGGCGGTCCCCTCAACCACCTGGTCCTCGATCCCAAAAGGATTTGACGCCGGGAGCGTGAGGGTATCGGCGCTGACCTGGAAACCCGAGGATGGATTCACCAGCGCATAAGAGATGCGAAAACGATTGCCTGCCCGTTCGAGGCTTCCGGTCAGCACCAGGTTCACGCCAAAGACCCTCCTGGCATCACTGGGGGTCTCGACGTGCCGTGCGGACAATTCCCGGACCGGGACCACCTGCACAGAACGACCGGAAGAAAGCTGGGTGAGTTTTGCAGACAATGTCTCAGCAAGGCCACGGCTGAATGCGTTGTCGCCGGCGTCCCCGCCAATCACAGAGAAAGGCAGCACGGCCAGCTTCTTCTGTTCGGGAAGGGCATTGGTGGACGACGAGCTGATCAACTGCCGTCGAAGAGCAGGAACCAAAATGAAGAGCAGCAATGCCAGGACGGCCAGGGCAAACCCGGCAATGAGGGCGAGCTTTACTTTCGAGCGTGGTGCCGCGGTGACGGGCTCTACCCTTCTGGAAGCCGAAAGCGGGAGCCTTAAAGCGCTGTCCGGCGGGCCCAGGTCCGCCATCAGTTCCCGAGCGGACTGATACCTGTTCACCGGGTCCTTTTCCATGGCTTTGAGGATGATGGCTTCGAGCTCTTCCGAAATCTCCGGATTCAATTCGGACGGACGTTGAGGCGACCGGGTCAGAATGGACGAGATCAGCCGGTTGGTTTGGGTTTCGCGAAATGGACGCTGCCCCGTCGCCATCTCATAAACGAGTTCCCCGAAGGCGTAAAGATCAGTGCGTGCATCCACAGGTTCGCCACGCAACTGCTCCGGCGCCATGTAAGGAACGGTGCCCATGACGGCTCCTGCCTGGGTCATGAACAGGCTTTCCTCGGTTGGCGCATCCGCCTCGACCGTCCGTACCAGCTTTGCCAGGCCGAAATCCAATATCTTGACGCGGCCCTTCGCCGTGACCATCACGTTGGCCGGCTTCAGGTCACGGTGGACGATGTTATGCTCGTGGGCTTCTTCCAACGCCTCGGCAAGCTGGCGCGAGTTTGACATGACTTCTTCAATCGCCAGAGGCCCGTCCTTCAGCTTTTCAGCAAGCGTCTTCCCCTCCACCAGTTCCATGGCGATAAAGAGCCGCCCCTCGTGCTCGCCGATTTCATAAATGGTGCAGATATTGGGATGATTCAGAGCGGAAGCTGACCAGGCCTCCCGCCGAAAACGTTCGAGCTTTTGTGGGTCTTGCAGGAACTCATCAGGCAGGAACTTCAACGCGGCTTCGCGCCCGAGCGCGGTGTCCTGAGCCCGGTAGACTTCCCCCATGCCGCCGCGGCCCAGCTTTGCGAACAGGCGATAGTGCGAGACCGTCGTCCCGGCCTCCAGGGCCGACGTGGATGAACCCGGCAATTGGCCGTCCGCTGCCAGTGCCCGCGCCGCCACCTCGATGGCAGGCGATTCTATAAACTCTCCCGCCTGGGCGTCGCTCTCGAGCAGCGACTCCACTTCGCTTCGCAGCATCTCGTCCCCGGCGCAGGCTTTGGCCAGGTAGGCTGCGCGCTTGCTTGCATCGAGCTCCAGCGCTGCGTGGTAGAGCTGCTCAATTTGCAACCAGCGTTCAGGCTCCATGGCGTTGATCCGCGCTCAGTTCCCGATAAAGCCAGGCCCGGGCCAGCTTCCAGTCCCGCATTACTGTTTCCGGGGAAATCCCGAGCGCCTCGGCAGTTTCCTCCACGCTCAAGCCGCCAAAAAAGCGCATTTCGATCACTCTGGCCTTTCTCGGGTCGAGTGCCGAGAGCCGGTCAAGCGCTTCGTCAAGCTCCAGAAGATTTGAGTCAGCGGACCACTCCATCCCGAAAGCTTCATCAAACTGGACGTGCAGCTTCCCACCCCCACGCTTTACATAACCTCGCGAACGGGCATGATCCACCAGAATCCGGCGCATCGCCCGAGCGCAAACAGCAAAAAAATGAGCACGGTCCTGCCAGGTCACCTGGCGGGCGTCAACCAGCCGGACGTAGGCCTCGTTGACCAGCGCGGTAGTTTGGAGGGTATGGTCAGTCCGCTCGCGCGCCATGTAACCACGCGCGATACGGTGCAGTTCCTGGTAGACAATGGGCGCCAGGCGATCCAGGGCCTGCACATCACCTTCGCCCCAGGCTCGGAGCAAGAGCGTCACCTCATTTGATGATGCCCCCTGCCGCATGCCACTTCCCCTCCGCAGGATCTTAATGCCGTGTGGCAGAAGAATATCACACCGGCTAACGCCGATCCAACAAACCAAATGACTTGAAGATTTTCTTCACCGGCGGTGACAGTTTTGGACGCCAATTCCCGCTTATATAGACAAAGGCAGTAAACCAGGTGAAGCCGTGGGGAGAGGGACCACGCGCTGAGGCAGGGAGAACCCCAGCCAACTGGTGGCGGATATTCCGTAGTGCGGGAGGGGTGATGCTCATGAACATCCGTAACCATACGACCTTGGTTGGGGTTTTCCCGGTAATTTCACGCGTCGGCACGGCTGCGGCAGGCGCTCTCGGTCTCCGCATGGCTGAATTTACCGGGAGGTTTACTCTGCCGTTCGATGCTGCGTGGGGCGAGATAGTCCTGCCTCAAGGGGACTACGCTCTCTACTACGGGGCCTTGGGTGAAGGTATGTACTGCGTGGAAATTCTGGGCGTGGAACAGGGCTCCCCCCGGGGCATTTTTCTTGTAAGGGAACAGGATCCGGCTTCTGTCGTCCAAAACGCTCTTGTCTGTACTTGCAGGGGTGGAAAGCCCATTATTCGGACCCTTGAGATGCCGGCCATCGGCAAGGCTGTTTCCTTTGCTTGTCCTAATGCCAGGAAAACCTCCGGACATCCAGGAAACAGCACTGTGCCACGTTTCGCCGGAGCACCGGTGTGATCAGGAAGGTCCGACAAACGGGGTCCCCTTGTCTGTAAATGGTCCTGTTCACTTACCGACGCGGGGGCAGGCGGGGACGGACCCAACCTACGGTTTCGCCATGGGTTGCCGGTTCGTCCCCGTCGTCGGTTGGATTCCTCACCCACCCTGGCCGAAACGCCAATCCACTCCCACCGACCCACCCACAAGGACCTGTCAAATTGAAGCTGTTGAATCAGCGTGTAGCAGAATGTCCCGGCCGCCTGCAAAAGACACATTGCCGGATTACTGATCCAGTCGAAAAACCACCGTGATAGTGGTCGCAACCTCCACCGGAACCCCGTTCAACAGCGTCGGCTGGTATCGCCATTGGCCGACAGCGTCCATGGCGGCCTTAATCAGTGCAGGGGCAGCACCGTTGTAGGGTTCGAGAGAAAGAATCTGGCCATCCGTCCCAATGACAGCCCGCAGGATAACCGTGCCTTCGGTTCCCTGCTTTTCGGCCCTCTCTGGGTAAGCCGGCTTTACGATCTTGACGAGTTTAGCTCCCTGAACGAGGCCCCCAACGCGAATGCGTCTCGGCGCGTGATGTTGTACGGCGGCGGCTTCGGCGGGCTTGTGTCCACGCACGACAAGTTCCTCCGATACCCACCCGAGATTCAGCGTGAAATTCTGATGGAGGTCCCGTGAAGGCCCCAGCTCAAATTCTCCGGTCAGTGTGCGGGCAAACCCCGGCTTGGCAAACTCAAGCCGGTAACGGCCCGACGGGACCGCCGGGAAACTGAAATTTCCGTCGTCACCCGTGCGGGAGGGAATTCGAGTTTGTGTCTCTGAGCTGATAAGGATGACGCCCGCCCCGGGAACGACGGCCCCACTGGGATCATGCAGGGTGCCGGAAATGTTTCCTGTGGCATGTTTGGCGGTGGCGCGAATCGCCGCTGCCGGCACGAGCAACGCGATTGCAATAACCGCGGCAAACAGAATACGGCTAGCCGCCAAAGGTTTGCGATTTAGCTTGGAATCAAGCAACGCTTTCATACGAACCTCCAGTTGAGAGGATTGGGCCATGGCGATGCTCGATGACCATGCGGGAGTGAGCCTCCGCCGGCTGCGGCCCAGCATCACCAGGAATTCCGCATAGTCAGCTGCCGGGTGGCCCAGATTCAGGACCATGTCATCACACGCCCGTTCGCGCTCCTGACGCATCTGAAAAGCCGCAAACCAGACAAGAGGATGAAACCAGAGGAGAGCGCAAGCGATTTGGGCCGGGATCTGCGTCAGACAGTCGTGCCGGTAGACATGAGCCAGTTCGTGAGCCAGCACGAACTCAAGCCGTGCTCGCGTCCACTCGCGGGCCACGTCGGGCAAGAAGATCGCCGGGCGGAAGATTCCCCGTGTAAATGGAATGCCGATTTCTGCGCTGGTGCGCAGTTCGACCGCACAGGAAATGCGAAGGTGCCTGAGGGAGCGCTCAAGAACTGAATTTGCCTGGCGAATCTGAAATTGTCGCGAACTCCCGGTAAGTCTGCGCACGCGGGTCTCCCCAACCACCATCCGCGCCAACAAGAGCATTGATCCGATCGCCCATACGAACAGGAGCGCGCCGGGCCACGCCGGCTTGGCCGGTTGCCTTGCCGCAGTGACTTGAACGGGCTGATCCTTCATTGTGTTTGCCGACAGTTCGCGATGAATCCTCGATGCCTCGCTCGCGGTGACAGATGCAGACGATGAAAAGATCGGAACTTCCCAGGCCGGAAGCGTCAGCGCCAATACGGGCAATACCAGAATCGCACTCAGCGCCAGAGTCCAGATCAGGTGACGAGTGGCAGCCGAAGCGCTCCGCAGTGCCAGGGCCACGGCGGCGGCAAACAGCAACAGGATTGTTCCCTTAATGAGAACCTCCGAAAGAAGAGTGGGGACCCACCCGGAAAAGCCAGAAGGAAAGTGCGTCACCTGTATGAGTGAATGGAAAATTCCGGTCATGAGGCACCATTCTTTCTGGACTGTTCAATTAACTCTGAAATGCGGTCGAGTTCCTCGTCGGTTACCTGCGCCGTCGAGGCATCCAGCAGCGCCGCCACAGCCTGGGCGGCAGACCCTTCAAAGAATGTGTCTACCACGTGCCTCAACGCTCTGCGCCGGACGCGTCCGCGCGGCACCGTGGGGAAGTAGACGTAGCGGAGGTCCTTTTCTTCGTGCCGGATGTGTCCCTTCTCCTCCAGAATGCGCAGAAGCGCCCGCACCGCCGAATAGCCGGGAGCATCGGGAAGCGCTCCGCGGATTTCCGCCGCGGAGGCCCGCTGGCGCTGATAAAGAACATCCATGATCTGGCGCTCGCGACGGCTGAGTTTATGATCGTCATGATTGGCCACGGGCCCTCCTTGTGCTAACCTGTTAGCACTATGCTAAATTATTAGCATACCCAATTATGATGTCAAGAGCTTTTTCGCATCCTCCAAAAAAATAGAATTGATACCAATACAGGTAGGAATAGCCTGGCGGGCAAGGGGAGGTTAGTGGGTCGAAAGGTGAGAGCCAGTGCCTTCGGGAGGGGATGAAACGGAGGGACCGGGCGGTTCTTCAAAGACCTCTGCCGTAAAGGCCTCGATTCGCGCGCCCTTTTTCCAGGCGTCTGAGGGAAGCCCCGCCTTCAGGCAGGTTTCGTCCAGGAACTGGTCGCGGTTCCAATGCCAGGTGACGGGAACCTGGGGGAGGAGGAGACCGCGCCGCCATCCCTGGGTGATGATCAGGCCGTGCTGGCCAATCACAATCTGATCCGGAGCAATCTCAGCCGGCATGCTGAGGACCGAGATTTCCATGTGCAACGAAGGCGCCTCATCGGGCGTTACGGGGCGAAAGCGTGGATCGGAAAGCGCTGCAGCCACGGCGCATTCCTGCACTGTCTTGTAAAGAGGAGCAGAGGTCTGTACGTGCCCGATGCAACCGCGCAGCTCTCCGTGCTTGTGGAGGGTGACAAAAGCTCCCCGGGGTTCCAGAAGGGACGGCGCGGGGCCTGGAAGCTCCTTCGCCTCCCCCGTTCCGCAAACGCCTTCTTCCATCGCCTGCCGGGCCAGCCTCAGCAGAATCTTCCCGTCCTCTTCAGTGAGCGGCGGCATCCTTCTCGCCCTCTTTATCCTTACCGCCCGGTATCACCACCAGTTGTCCAGAAATCTGATGCTTTAATCGGGCTTCCATTTTCCTGCGGAAATCCCAGAAGTATTGCGTGCCTGAAATGAGCGCAAACACCACGACCAACCAGAGCAGGATCATGCCAAAGAGCAAGGTAGACGGGAAGCGGGGCTCGAGGGTAATCAGGCTGATGGCGGCCACCTGCAGAACCATTTTCGTCTTGCCCAGCTCAGAAGCCTGGAGCAACATTCCCTGCGCCGAGGCAATGGAGCGAAGTCCGGTGACGGCCAGCTCGCGCCCCACGATGATAACCACCATCCACGCCGGAACCAGATGAAGCCAAACCAGTGAAATAAAGGCTGACGCCGTCAGCAGCTTATCAGCAAGTGGGTCCAGCAGAATTCCCAGCGCCGTCACCTGCCCTCGCTTCCGCGCCAGATACCCGTCAGCCAAATCGGTGGCTGATGCCAGCAGGAACACCGCCACCGCCCAGATATCCATGTTGTTTCCCTTCGTCAGCATTAGAACGACGATGAGGGGAACAAAAAAGATCCTAAGGATCGTCAGTGAAAGAGGCAAATTCATATCAATTTGGAGTTTGCTTCCCCGGCGGAACATCACGGAAGAAAGACCCTCTCGCCGGGCTATCCCACGAATTTCAGCAGGGAGCTTGACTGACAACCCCCACTATAGCCAACGCAATGCAGGGTGTCAATGAAAGTCAGTGAAGTTAACGGAGAGATTTTCACGTACTTCTCCATTTTCGAAAAGGCTTCCGGCAGGAGGCCTGAAGATCTGAGTCTTCTCTTCCGTTTCCGCCTGACGCATGAAAAGTTCCCCACGCACTTCTGGTCCACACTGCGAAGCCGAACGTGTCTGCTTTAACTTCGCACACCTCACAAGCAAGTGGCACCCCCGGACCTATCTGTGAATTAGCAGGCTAGGTGGGGAAAAAGGCTTCCATTTTTATGACGGCCCTCTGCCCCTTTCCGCCTCCTGAGCCGTTGCCGTGCCGGGCGGCGGCAAGCAGGCTACGGCTACCCAAAGAGCCTATAACCCTGAGGGATTGATTTAACCGGCAAAATCAGGGGGTGGCAGGCTACAACTGCATGAAACTCTCCGGCCCAGCATTTGTGCAAAACTCCGGCAGCCTTTTCCGGCCCGGTCAGACCATGAATCTTGCTCATTCATTAAGAAATCCCTCATTAGTCGATGCTTAAGTTATTGAAACAAAAGGGCGTTCAAAAATCTGCGTTAAAAACGTTGTTTTTAGCCAGATTCACCCCAGCCGCTACTGGCGCTACGGGCAATCTCTTTTCCACAACTTTTTCCACAGGTTTCCAAGCCGCGAAAATACAGGGGGGTTAGCGATGGGCCAGAAGGCTTAAGCTCGGTTTGTTTTCTGATTCCAGCCTCTGCCAAAGCGACTTTGCCAGACGCGCGCGGACCCTCACACGATTGTCCTTATAACGAGTGGAAAGGACGTTACCCGCGCGGTAAAGAAGCGCCAGACGTTCGCCATCGCCGGCAGAAAACTCAAACTCCGTCTCAACAATCGGGTCTTCTTCGAGGGCTCTGTCAATCGCCTCGTGCAGTGCCCCGAAGCCCTCAGCGGTGACAGCCGAAACCGCCACCTGCCTGGGGCCCTTGGGCAGACGCGCCCGCGACGGCTCATCCAGCAGGTCAATCTTGTTCCAAACCACCAGCCGGGGCGTTCCGGCCAGACCCATTGTTTCCAGCAGACTCTCCACGGTGGATTCGTGCTGATGCCGCTGCGAATGGGAGGCATCCATCACCTGCAGAAGCAGGCTGGCGTCCTCCAGCTCTTCAAGAGTGGCGCGAAAGGCCGCCACAACGTGCGGAGGCAGCTTGCGAATGAATCCCACGGTATCTGAAAGAAGCACCTGCCGGTGGGAGGGGAGGTGGATGGCCCGGACCGTAGGATCCAGGGTCGCAAAGAGCCGGCTTGAGGTTGAAACTCGCGCGCGGGTGAGGGCATTAAACAGAGTCGATTTGCCCGCATTCGTGTAGCCGACCAGGGCCACGGTGAGGAATCGCTGGTCGCGGCGGTGGGCACGGTGCAGAGAACGCTCAGAGCGCACTTTGGCGATTCCACGCCGCAGCCGTTGGATGCGGGCGCGGATTCGGCGCCGGTCAAACTCCAGTTGCTGTTCACCGGGTCCTCTTGTCCCGATGCCTCCGCCGAGCCTTGAAAGGCGAGTGCCATGTCCGGAAAGGCGGGGCAGAAGATACGTCAACTGGGCCAGTTCCACCTGCAACTGGCCTTCACGGCTTCGGGCGCGCCGTGCAAAGATGTCAAGGATGAGCTGGGTGCGGTCGACCACCTTGGAGTGAAGCACCGATTCCAGGTTGCGAAGCTGTGTCGGGGTCAGATCGTGATCGAAGAGAACCACGTCAGCATGGGCGGCGTGGGCCTCGTCGTAAATCTCGCGCGCCTTGCCCCGCCCCACGAGGGTCGCGGCGTCAGCTTCCGGCAAGCGTTGCAACACGGAGCCCACCACGTGGACGCCAGCGCTTTCAGCCAGTTCGTGCAGTTCCTCCAGACTTTCTTCCGGGTCGTAATCAGCAACAATTCTCCCCCTCCGCGTCTGGACCCACCCCACCAGGAACGCTTTCTCAAAGGCCTGCTGCTGGAGAATTACCAACTAACCTCCCGGGGACGCCGACGAAGCTGCAGTGTTGTTGGCGCGATTCAACAGCACGGTTGAAATCGCGTGCTTGAAGATCAACTGTTCCATGCCGTTGCTGTCCAGAATAACGGCGAATTTGTCAAAGCTGCGAATTCTTCCGGTGAGCTTGACGCCACTCATCAGATAAATCGTGACCAGCGATTTTTCCTTTCGCAGGGAATTTAAGAAACCGTCCTGTATGTTCTGTTGTTTTTCCATAATGATCCTGTTATTCGCCAATGCAGTCACGGTCCTGCCATCCCTTACAAGGATACAACTTTCGGCAGGCAGGAAGCCCCGTTTAATTTTGATGCAAGCCAAACTTTCAGCGCGCCCAGCACCTGCCGCTGGATGGCCGGGTCGTCCCCAAAACCTGAAAACCAGTTCATTGCAGGTTCCCGCCGGAACCAGGTCATCTGGCGCTTGGCATAATGCCTGGTGGCGATTTGAGTGTCGCGAACGGCAGCCTCCATGGTGGTTTCGCCACACAAGGCTGCCGCAACCTGGCGGTAGCCTAACGAACCCAGACCTTTGAGGGCTCGGGCATCCGACCGCATCAGCATACGCCGGGTTTCTTCTTCCAATCCTGTGGCAAACATCTTCTCCACGCGCCGGTTGATGCGGGCGTAGAGCTCCTCGCGGTCCGGGTTAAGCCCGATCTTGAAATGCTGGTACCCGGCCAGCGGTTCGCGGCCGCGCGCCTGCAGCGTAGAGATGGCCTGCCGGGCAACGACACGGACCTCGACGGCGCGGATCACCTTTTGCAGGTCGCGTGGATCAACTCGGCAGGCTGCTGCAGGATCCAGGCGCATCAGCAGCCGGTGGACAAACTCCCGGCCGCGGCGGTTCGCCAGGGCACGCAACTCGGTCCGCAACTCTTCTGAACGCGGAGGTCCCTCAAACAACCCGGTCAGCAGTGCCCGCAGGTAAAGACCGGTCCCTCCCGCCAGGATCGGCAGGTTGCCGCGCTCGCGAATCCCGTCGATCACTTTCGCCGCTTCCCGCCGAAAGTCGCCTGCCGTAAAAGGCTCTGCGGGATCGAGGCAATCCAGCAGGTGGTGGGGAATGCCTTTGCGCTCTTCGGGTGGAAGTTTCCCCGTCCCGATGTCAAAGCCGCGATAGAACTGAACGGAGTCGTAGCTGACAACTTCACCGCCCAGGCGCGCGGCCAGAAAAATCGCAAGCTCTGACTTGCCGGATGCTGTAGGACCGGCGATGGCGATCAGAGGATAATTCTGAACTATCTCATCAACCATACTCGATAAAGATAACCGCCCAGCAGTATGCAAAGAATCAGGGCAAGCAGCAGGAAAGCTCCGAGCAATTGCAGCCTTGAAGGTTTCTCCATGTCGTGATGACGGGGCCGAAAGGCTCAAATGTCGCGGAAAATCAGAGATGTGGCTCTGCAAGAGATCTCTTCTCAACCCCCTGAATTCCCCGTTTCTGATTCTAGCCGACGAGGCCGAACCATTCAATAGTTCGTGCCCAGGTTGTAGAAATAGATGAATTCCAGCACCAGATGCTTGCCGGTGAACTGCTGAGGCAAAGGCGGGAAGGGGTTGGACGCGCGAATGGAGGCGAGCGCGGCCCGGTCAAGGGCCTGTGATCCCGATGATGCCAGCAGGCGAAGCTGGGGCACAGAGCCATCCTTAACAATCTCAAAAACCAGGGCCACGCGGCCTTTTTCTCCCAGCCGCGCCGACTCCGGAATCACGGCGTACCAGTTGCGACGGACGATGTAGACCACACGCGCCAGATAGGGACCGAAGTTCACTCCCTTCGTGTCCGAAAGAATGATTGGCCCGGAAGTCGAAAAATTCGGCTGGACATTTTGGAACTGGTCGGCCGAATCGCCTGGGCCGACGGGTCCCGGACTGCCGGGATTCTGGATGGCGGCCCGAAGCGACTGCTGGATGGCCTCGCCGGGAGTGGACGACGGAATTTTGATGTGGGGACTTCCACTCATGTCAGGCGGCTTCACTGTGCTCAGGTGAAGCTGCGCCTCCTCCGGCGGTTCCTTTTTGGGCGCCGGTGGAGCCGGCTGGGGAGCCTGGGCCATCTGCTTGGGAGCCGGAGGCTTGGGCGGCGGCGCTGGAGGATGATGGCCCCCGGCAACTTCCGGCAACCGGGTGTTGCCCCGCATATACGGCATGTGCAACCCGTTTTTGTCGACTTCTGGTGACTTGCCCTGGGCCCTCCGGTTCTTGTCAGAAAGCGTATTGGTGGGGGGAGGCTTCTTGAGTGAGCGCTGGAGGTCCGGCGGGAAATAGAGCATCGTCTGCTGCTGGCGCCGTTCCTCTTTTGGCTGGACCTGCTCGACGGCCACTCCCATCAGCCGGGTGAAAAGCCCCGGGGTGAACATCACGATCAGAGCAAACGCAATTTGCAAAAAGACAGCCAGCAGGAAATACGTCCGGCGGCGCCAGCGGGCGACTTCCGTTTCAAGGTCGACCAGGAGCCGAAACTCGGGGTGAATGCTCATAACCTCATCATATTCCGTTTGACCCTGGGCCTCTGCAAGCGCCAGACCGCATTTACAACTCGCCGCTGTGACCTGCCGGCCGTGTCAACGGAACGTTCACACGGTTCGCATGTTCTTCGATGCAGAACATGACCTTCTCGGCTAGTGCCAATGCCGAACGGCCCTCGCGCCCTCCAACCAGGGGCGGCCTTCTCGTAAGGACGCAATCAACAAATGACACCAGTTCGGCTTCCAGGGGATCCGTACTCTGCACCTCCAGTTTGCGAAAGGCAATCCCCGGGTGCTCGCCCTCACTCCCCACCTTCAACAACAGTGCATCCCGCCTGGAAAAATCGATGGAAATGTATTCATGGGGCTGGAAGTAGCGGAATTTTCTGACTTTCTCGGTGCTCACCCGGCTGGCTGTAAGGTTTGCCACCGCTCCATTTTCAAACTCCACCCGCGCGTTGGCAATGTCAACACGGTTGGTCAGCACGGGCAGGCCGACGGCGCGGACTTCGCGCACCTCAGCATTTGCCATCCAGAGAACCAGGTCGAGATCATGGATCATGAGATCAAATACCACGTCCACGTCCAGGCTTCGGGGACTGAAGACTCCCAGCCGATGGATCTCAAAGAAAAGGGGCTGGCGCGTGACGGCTTTGGCGGCTAACGCTCCCGGATTGAAACGTTCAAGGTGACCTATCTGAAGGATGCGCCCCGTGCGATCTGCAATGGCAATCAGTTCATCAGCTTCTTCTACTGTACGCGTAATCGGCTTCTCAAGCAAAACATCCTTGCCGGATTCCATCGCCAGGCGGGCCACAGCCGCATGGTCTGTGGTGGGGATTACGATACTGACGGCCTGGACAGCATCGAGGGTTTCTTCCAGGCTTTCGAACGCCTTCACCCCAAGCTCGGAGGCGAGTACGGCAGCGCGATCCCGGCGTTCGTCGTACACACCTGCCAGCTCCGCACCCTGAACGCGTTTGAACGCGTGTGCGTGCCTTTTCCCATGCTCTCCCACGCCGATAACGGCTACGGGCACTTTCTGCAACTTGGGAATAAGCCCCCCCGGTCCGCTGCAGGGGCGACTCCACCCTGCAGCAAAAGAACTGTCAGTCCCTCATTCCGATCACGGAAATGCCGGCCTGGTTCGCTTCCAAAATCAACTGCTCCCGTTCAAAAAGGAGTGTCCTGCCCGCATCCACAGCCAGCACGCGCGCATTCGACCGCTTCATCACCCGGATCGTCCTGACGCCCACCACGGGGACATCGAACCGCATGTCCTGCTGCGGCTTGCTGACTTTGACGACTACCAGCCGCTTTCCGTTACTCAGGCCGGCTGCGCGCTCGATGGCCGCGTCGGTTCCTTCCATCGCCTCAATCGCCACGCAGGCGCGGTCGGCCACCACAATTGTCTGCCCGATATCGAGCCCGGCAATTTTCCTGGCGATTTCCCTGCCGTAAGCGATGTCGGCCAGCTCGCCCTCGTCGGGCGCGCGCCCGGTCATCTCTCCCTCGGCAGCCAGCAGAGGCTTGAGGAACAGCGTCGAATCCACCACCTGGATGCCCCGCGCCTCCAGCATGCCGACAAAAGCCCCGATCAACGCGTCGGTATTCTTGCGCTCCATCCCGTTCAAAGTCCGCTCCACCACGCCGTCAGGCTTGATGGAACTGTAAAGCTGCACGTGCTTCACCTGGCCCGCCAGCACCACTTTGTTGATGCCTCGCGCACTGAGCAACTCCAGCAGCCGGGCCACCTCTCCCAGGCTTAGCCATTCAATCTGTCGCGCGTTCTTGCCCAGTTCAGGAAAAGCCTCTTCCTTGATGGCCACCACCAGCGGTTCAATGCCGCGCTGGACCGCCGCCTCGAGCACCAGAAACGGAAATCGCCCGTTGCCCGCAATGATGGCATAGCGATCGCCCGCTGCCTTTGCCGCTGAGACTTCGAGCGCGGCCTCGCCTGCCGCATCAGCACCTGTTTTTGTGGCTTCGTCTTTCACTTCACAACACCGCGCGCTGAAGTTTTGACAAAATCAACCAGGGCCCTCACGTGGGCGGATTGGATGCCGCCGGCTTCCAGCTTTTCGATGGCCTGCGTGGTGTTCAACCTGGAGCGGCACAGGGTCCGGAAGGCGGCCTGCAACTCGTCAATATCTTCCTTCGGCAGACCCACGCGTTCCAGGCCCAGCCGGTTGGCGCCATAGACGCCCATGGGCCTGTCGGCAGATGTTTTGGAGTACGGAAGGATATCCTTGTTCACAATCGTGTAACTGCCCAGAAAGCTGTAAGCCCCAATCCGGCAGAACTGGTGAATGCCGCAGAAGGCCCCCACGATGGCGTGGTCGCCAATCTCCACATGCCCCGCCAGCGAGGCCCCGTTGGACATGATGATGTGGCTTCCAAGCTGGCAGTCGTGGGCTATGTGGACGTAAGCCATCAGCAGATTGCGGCTCCCGATGCGCGTGACGCCGCCATCCCCCGCCGTTCCCCGGTGGACGGTAATAAATTCCCTGAAAATGTTGCCGTCGCCGATTTCGAGGAACGTCCGTTCGCCGCAGTATTTAAGGTCCTGCGGATCCTGCCCGATGGAGCCATAGGGAAAAATTCTGTTGCCGCGGCCGAATTTCGACGGCCCGTTTAGAACCACGTGCGACATGACCTCGCAGTCCTCGCCAAGCTCCACGTCCTCGCCGATCACCGTGTAGGGGCCGACCGTGACGCTCGACGCAAGACGGGCTTTAGGATGAATGATCGCTGTGGGATGGGCTTTCATGAACCGGGCTTCTCCACAATCGCGAACAGAACCACGGCCTCCGCCGCCAGTTTGCCGTCCACCGTGGCGCGTCCCTTCATCTTGCCGAAGTTGTTGCGGCGGTTCAGGAGTTGCATTTCCACACGGAGCTGGTCGCCCGGTAACACGGGACGGCGAAACTTGGCGTTTTCAATCCCACTGAAATAGATGAGCTTCTTGTCTTTGTCCGGCAAGTCGCGATAAATCAGCACTCCCGCGACCTGCGCCATCGATTCGATGATCAGCACACCCGGCATCACCGGCGCCCCGGGAAAATGCCCCTGGAAAAACTGCTCGTTGATGGTCACGTTCTTGAGTCCCACAATTCGCTTGTCGGGCTCAAGTTCAAGGATTTTGTCCACCAGGAGAAAGGGGTACCGGTGCGGAAGAAACTTCATGATTTCCGCAATCCCGTAAACCGGTTTCGCTTCCTCCTGAGAACGCTTTCCCGTTTCTGAAGTCATAGTTGGATTGTCCACAATGCACCATCCGACAGATATCCTGATTGGTTCGCGCGCCGGATTTCTCCCCATCCGGAAACACACAAGCAGGAAACGGCAAATACCGTAAAAGCATTATAGTCGAAAGGTTAGCGCGTTCCAAATCCGCGGGACGCCGGCCGGACAGCGTCCAGTTCCCGGCATAAGGGTTTTTACCTCCCGGCCCCGGCAGCCGGCTCCTGCCGGTTATGCTAAACTGGCAGGTTCAGCCACCCCAGGGAGGAAACCACCGTGTCCGCGCGCATTCTCGATGGCAAAAAAATCCGTGACGATATCAAGGCAGAACTCGGGGAGCAGATCAGCGGGTTGAAGGCTGCCGGCATTACGCCTGGCCTGGCGGCCGTGCTGGTTGGAGAAGACCCCGCGTCGCAGATTTATGTCCGCAGCAAGGTGAAGACCTGCGAAGCTCTGGGCCTCTACAGCGAAAAGATCGAGTGGCCGGCGGACACCACCACCGAGCGTCTGCTCGGACTGGTCCACGACCTCAACTCACGTGACGAAATTGACGGCATCCTGGTCCAGCTTCCACTGCCGCCGCAGGTTGATTCCAAGCTGGTGTTGGAGGCTATTGACCCGGCCAAAGACGTTGACGGTTTCCACCCAGTCAGTGTGGGCAATCTCGTTCGCAACCGCCCGGGCCTGGTTCCCTGCACTCCGGCGGGGATCATTGAAATCCTTCGCCGAAGCAACGTCACCATGAAGGGCGCGCGCGCCGTGGTGATCGGCCGCAGTGACATTGTCGGGAAACCGATGGCCATGCTGCTGCTCCACAACCACGCCACCGTCACCATCTGCCACTCCCGGACGCAGGACCTGCCCGGTGTGGCGCGCG
>JBAUWE010000145.1:0-6139 GCA_049583595.1 Terriglobia bacterium | reverse complement strand
GCGCAGGCCGGCGACCTGCTGGAACAGGCTCGCGACGTGAAGGGCGTGCGGGTGCTCGCTGCCCGCGTGGAAGGCGTTTCGCGCCCCGCCATGCGGCAGATGGTGGACCAGTTGCGGGCGAGGCTGGGTTCCGGGGTGATTGCGTTGGGAGCGGTTGCAGACGGCAAGGCGGCGCTGATCATCGGTGTAACCAAAGACCTGGCCGGCAAGCTCGACGCCGGAAAGATTGTGCGCGAGGCGGCAACTCTGATGGAAGGCTCGGGCGGCGGACGCAAAGACCTGGCCGAGGCCGGTGGCAAGAATCCCGAAAAGCTCAATGAATGCGTCAGCGCCGTTCCAGGAATCGTGGAAAAAATGCTTTAATGGTTCTAAGTTCTGATTGATGAGTGGATTTGAACGGACCAGGAGCGAGCAAGCCAATACGAAAGACGAGTTACGAATCACACTGATTTTCTGGTTCTGATGGCTGAAACTGAGTCCTGACTCATGGCTTTCGGGCTCATCATTCATCATTCAGAATTCATAATGTTTGTGATTTTTTCTTGTTGACATAGCAAAAACACGTTATAATTCAATCGTTTTGGACGGTTCTACCCGCTAAGGTTGCAGGCGGCGGGTGGAGTGCCAGGCCGTTCCCGCAAGATGAAGAGTGTTTTGAATCCCGGCTGGTTGAGCTGGGGCAGCGGGGGGATGAGTTCCGCTCCTCCACGTCAGTGTGGAGGCTGGATCTCTATGCATATCTGGTTAAAGTCCAAAGTGCCTGCCGTCGTTATAGCCTGCGGCTTTCTCTTCGCCGGTCTCCTGCCGGGTCCGTCCCGCTTGCGGGCAGGACAAATAGCCACCATCACGGGCCAGAACGGCGGGGATCTGTACGTCAACGCCCATTCCCCGGACACGCAGTCCGCTTCCACCCGGGCAGAATCAGTCGCCACCAGCACGGCCAGGATTGACTCCATTATCGACCGTGTTTCCAGCCATTATCAGGTAGACCCGAAACTGGTCCACGCCATGATCCGGGTTGAATCCAATTATGATCCTTCAGCCGTTTCGTCCAAAGGCGCCATGGGGTTGATGCAGCTGATTCCAGCCACGGCCCATCGCTTTGGCGTGCAGAATCCTTTTGATCCGGGGCAGAACGTTCAGGGGGGTGTCAGTTACCTGAAGTATCTGCTGCACCTTTTCGGGGGTAATCTGCCGCTCTCGCTGGCCGCGTACAACGCCGGTGAGCAACGAGTGATCCGGTCCGGAGGCGTCCCGGCCATCCCTGAAACTGAGCACTACGTGCGGGCCATCACGCATCTTTACCATTCAAAGAATGTCGGCTCCGCCGCTACCGCGGCGCCTGCCGCCGCTCGGATGGTGCCGATTGTCCGCTACGTGGATTCGCAAGGGGTCATCCATTTTACCAATGCGGAGTAGACGGACGGCTAGCGCCGCCCGGCTGGCCGGCACGGTGAATACAACCATCCAGGGGGAAACAACGGAAGCTAAAGCAAAAGGGCTACAAAGAATGTTGGCGGGACGGATGGGATTCAGGCTGGCGGTGCTGGCAGGGGTCTGGATTGTCCTGGCGTCTGCGCCCTGCTTTGCTACCTTGCGCCATCCGGAACTTGCCCGTAAGGCGTGGTTGCGTGCCGTGGATCTGCAGCAGAAGCTGGAGGCCAAACCCGCAGGGCATCGCACGCGGGCGGAATACGCACAGGTCATCCGCTGGTACCGCAACGTCTATTATTACGACTTTGCTTACGCTAAAGCTCCGATTGCGGCCGAGACCATGGGCGATCTCTACGTGGAAATGGGCCGGTTGTTTCACAGCTCCGCATACTTCAAGTCCGCCATCAAGCATTACCAATACGTCGTGTCGCAATACCCGGTCACCAGCATGGCGCGCGAATCCGCGCTTGCCACTGGGAATGCCTACCTTGAGGGCCTCAGCGATCCTGAACAGGCAGCGGAGGCCTACCGGGCGCTCCTTGAGGAGCATCCCGGTTCCACGCAATCGAGCGAGGCGCGGAAGAAGCTGAAGGAAATTGCCGACATGCAGGCCGCGCGGAAAGCGCAGGAATCTGCAAAGGCCGGCAAACCCGCAAGCCCAAGCAAGCCCGGTGCCCGTGCAGCCGGCGGCCCCGTGGAAGTGACGGAGATTCACAAGTGGGTGGGGCCAAGTTACACCCGCGTGGTGATTGGGGCGCAGGGACCGTTCCAATACAATACGCTTCGTTTGTCTCACCCGGACCGGATTGTCTTTGACCTTCCAAACACCCGCCTGAACCGTGCGCTGCTGAAGGAGAGTGTTGCCGTCAACGGAGCTTATCTGCACGAAATCCGCGTGGGCCAGTTCAAACCCGACGTCACCCGCGTTGTGCTGGACGTCAAGGACATTAGCGACTATTCCGCCTTCGCGCTGCCGAATCCCTTCCGTTTGATTATCGATGTTCACGGATCGTCAACCGAACCGGCAACGAACGGCCCGGAACACGCGAAGTCCGCTGCCGCTTCCGCCGCAAGAACCAGCCGCACCGAGCAGGCCTCAGCAGAAGAGCAACATCCTGTTGTGAAGCAGGCGCCGGTCGCGCCGTCGAAAGCGGAAACCCCCAAGCGCGTTGAAGAAGCCGCCAAACAAAAGACCGGGGGTCCCATCGAATTTCCCGACCAGCAGGCCGCAATGGCGAGAGCCGGGGCCGTGTCAAACCACGGTGCCGGAAAGGCCGCGAAAAAGCAGACCCAGGCAACATCAGGTCACTTTGTCCAGCAGCCAGCAAACCCGAAGGCAGCGGTTGCCTCCAGCCCTCACACTGAGGAACCTGCGAAACCGAAGGCCCAGACCGCCTCCAGCCGTCCTGACCGCGAAGCTGTGAAGAAGACGGAAGCCGCATCTTCCCGGCAGGTCTCGTACGCTGCGAAACAGAAGGTTGAAGTCGCTTCCGCTGAAACGAGCCACAAGCCGTTTCCGATTTCCGCCAAACCGGCTTCTCCCACGGAAAACGGCTCTCAAACGCTCACGCGGGCCCTGGGCTTGAAGGTCGCGCGCATCGTGATTGACCCGGGCCATGGAGGTTTTGATACGGGAACCATCGGCCCCTCGGGTCTGGAAGAAAAGAACATCGTGCTCGATATCGGACTCCGGCTGCGCAAACTGATTGAGACACAAACCAACAGCGAAGTGTTTATGACGCGCAGCACGGACAAGTTTATTCCGCTGGAAGAAAGGACCGCCATCGCCAATGAAGACGGTGCGGACCTGTTTATCTCCATTCATGCCAACGCCAGCCGCGACCATCGCGTGCGAGGGATTGAAACCTACTTTCTGAACTTTACCAGCGACCCTGAAGCTCTGCGTCTGGCCGCCCGTGAAAACGCAACCTCACAGGAATCCGTCCACCAGTTGCAGGGCCTGATCAAGAAAATCGCCCTCAACAACAAGATTGAGGAGTCGCAGGAACTTGCCCGCGACATCCAAACGGTGCTCTACAAGCGCATCTCCAGGGTCTCGCGCGGCATCCACAACCGCGGCGTGCGAAAGGCCCCCTTTGTGGTTCTGATCGGCGCCAACATGCCCTCCATCCTGACGGAAATTTCCTTTCTTTCGAATCCCCATTCCGAACATCTCCTGAGGAGCCCTGCTTATCGCGAGCAGATCGCCAAGTCGCTTTTCCATGGCATCGAAAATTACATCACCAACCTGGGGAGCGTCCGCGTGGCCCAGCGGACCCAGTAATGTGCCGACCCGTTCGGCCCGCCCGGCCTGCGAGCTACCGCCTTCCACCTGCTTCTTGACCCATGCCAAGGCCGCTTGACGGCGCCTCATGGCAGAATCAACTCGCAGTCTCCTTCCACTCGGCAGGTTGAACTCGGCGCGGCAAAACTCAAACCCTGCCGCCGCAAAGGCACTCATACCGCCCCAGCTAATTTCTGCTATGCTAGGGGTTGATGAAGTCCATCACCCGCCTCAACATGACGTTCTGGGCCATTCTGGCCTTGAGTACCGTTCCAGCGGGCGCCCAACGCACTACGATTGTAAACCTGGCGTCCCTGCCCGAATGGCAGGTGCAAAAGAGCCGAAACGTCAGCTTGAACGACGTCCGCCAGTGGGGAGTGCAGCCGCCCGTCGATGGCGAATACGGCGTGACCAAGGTGGAGATCCGGACCTACGGCAAAGATAATCAAACCATCGAAACCGTGGTTGAAAAAGTGCCTGATCCCTCTTCTGCATACGGATTGCTGACCTTCTACCAGAACCCATCGATGCCATCAGCAAGGGGAATGAAGCTCGCCGCCATCGGACCCGAGCAGGCCCTGATGGCGCGCGGTGCGTTCTTTGTCCGCGCCATGCGGCCAGCCAAGATGTCAGAAGATGATTTCCGCTCTGCTCTGGTTGCGATTGCCGGAGCGGCCCCCTCGGCGAACGCCGCGGCCCTGCTGCCGCCATCCCTGCCCTCGAAGGGAATGATTCCAGGCTCGCATAAATACATTCTGGGACCTGTGGCCATGCAACAGGCAGTTCCGTCCCTGCCCGCAAACCTGGTGGGCTTCCAGTTGGGGGCCGAGCTCCAGGCGGCGGCATACCGCCTGTACGGTAAGCCCGTCACTCTGGTCTTTATCAGTTATCCCACCAGCGCTATTGCGCGCAAACAATTCGCCGCCTTTGGAAAGAGTCTGGGCGTCAACCACAAGAGCGGAGCAGGAGCAATCTACGGAAGGCTGAAAGGCGGCTACGTACTTCTGGTCCAGGACGCACAAACTAAAGAAGTTGCAACACGACTGATGGGCCGTCTGAAAATTGAGCAACAGATCAGCTGGGACCAGGCTCCCCCGGGCAAGCCTGTGACGGTGCAAATGTTCCACCTGCTTATGGGGAACATCATCCTGGTGCTTCTTCTGGTGGGCATGGCTGTGCTGGCCGGGTTCCTGCTTTTTGCCTCCCGCCGGATTGCAGCCCACTGGTTCCCGCATTCGGATTGGGCCCGCGGGTACGAAGACTCCATTATCCGATTGAACTTGAAATAACAGTAACCCTAACCAGGAACGGGACTTAAGTCGTTAGACGGCAGTTCCGGGACTGGATTCAGGAAACTTTTCAGAGTTTTCGGCGAAACTATTGTGGTTGTAAGTATTTATAAATGATGCACTTACAGGGCAAATATTTTCCGAAAAATTGCTTGACATGACCGCCTGATTTTCATTACACTCCAACCGAGTTTAGATGGCGGAGCGCGTCCGACCTTCTATTCTCCTCTCAATAAAAATGCTCACCCGCAGGTCCGGGGGATCAGTGGCCCCGCTGTCGGGTGGGCATTTTTATTTTTTCCACAGTCGTGTTTCACAAATGGGAAGTCCTGCTTCTGTACAGGAGTTGGCGCCGGTTCGTCCGGCAGAAGCTTCATTCGCTAGAATGGAAACTTTAATCCATTGATAGCAATGATCTTACTCTGATGCCAGCTTGGGTGGACTGCGGCGTTCTGGTGGTGCTCCGCCACCGGGTTAAACAGGAGACTTGAACATTTCAGTGCCAGTCGGGTACGATAAGCAGGTAGGTTGATGCGTTGGGTTGCTGTGGAGTTGTTAGAAATCAGGCTGGAGCGTAGCTTTGCGGCGACCTGACAGGCAGGCAAGTCCTTCACGCTTCTTCATCGGCAAGGATCCGATATCATCCGCAGGCAGGCCGTATTTGCCCGTGGCGCTGACAGGAGTCACAGCCAAAGAAGCATCGGCATTCCCAGTCTTCAGCCGGCGTAGCTCAGTTGGTAGAGCAACGGTTTCGTAAACCGTAGGTCGGGGGTTCGATTCCCTTCGCCGGCTCCATGTTTTCTAAAGCTTAGCCAGAATTCATCGAATCGCCGAGTACAATTTCGTACAACTTCGCGGTTCATCCATTTAAGAGCCTCTTCGTCACCAGCTCCACGGCCTCCCGTTTGTCGACCGAGACAGCTTGGGTGTAGATATTCATCGTGGTCTGAATATCCGCATGGCGGAGCAGCTCTTTCTGTACTGCAAGGCTGGTTCCTGCCTGGTGCAGGATCGAAGAGAAAGTGTGCCTGAAGGCGTATGGTCCAAATACTCGATCCTCTTCTAAATGCAGTACATCTGACAATCTCCTTTGAGGGGGATGCGGCCTGTCCTGATGCGCTCCAGAGTGATA
>JBAUWE010000144.1:0-19198 GCA_049583595.1 Terriglobia bacterium | reverse complement strand
TCCAGCGGAATTCACCAGGATGTCGATGCGGTCCAATTCATCCAGCATCCTGTCGATCACTGCCTGGATCTGGGTCCGGTCTGTCACGTCCCCTGTCATCTCTACAGTTCTTCTTCCAGTGGCCTTGATTTCCCATGCGGTTCTGTGGACTTCTTCAGCCCGGCGGCCCACGGCCACCACATCGGCGCCGGCCTCGGCGAATCCGATGGAGATAGCTTTGCCCAGCCCGCTGGTTCCTCCAAAAACCAGAGCGCGCTTTCCCTCAAGACTCAGCCCTTTGTAAGAATGCAAGCGAGCTCCTTTCCAAAGCCGGATGTAAAAGTGCCATCCTATCATCTGGCCAAAAAACCAGGCAACAAGCAGGAGCCCGTCCCTTGCGCCATTGCCTGGGTGAGTGTTAGGCTTCCCTTTTACTGGCACCCGTAGCGAGGCTGGGCGGGCTCTGGGCTCACCTGCAAAACAGGTCTGCGCAGGAACACGAGCGTCCACATTTCAAACGCTTGAAAGCTGATGGGAGGTTATACCTGAATGGAATTGGAACAACTCACTCGAATGTATGATTTTACAGGGCGAACGGTTGCCATTACCGGAGGGGCGGGAGTTCTGGGGAGTGAAATCGCCCAGGCACTGGCGGGATGCGGAGCCAACGTGGCCATTCTGGATCTGAACCTTGATCCGGCGAAAAGCATCCTGGAAAAGTTAGGATCGCGCGCCAGCCAGGTCATGACCGTGAAAACCAACGTCCTGGACATGGAAAGCCTGCGCCAGGCCTCTGAGGCCGTCCTGGAGAAGTTTGGTGCGATCGATTGCCTGGTGAATGCCGCCGGGGGAAACAAGCCCCAGGCCACCACCAGCGCCGACCTTGCTTTTTTCGACTTGCCGGCTGACGCCCTGCGATGGGTCTTTGATCTCAACATCATTGGGACCGTCCTGCCTTCGCAGGTGTTTGGCAAGATCATGGCGGAGAAAGGTGAGGGAACCATCCTCAACATTTCATCCATGAACGCTTTTCGTCCTCTCACGCGCATCCCGGCCTATTCGGCCGCGAAAGCCGGAGTCAGCAACTTTACGCAGTGGCTGGCGGTGCACCTGGCACAGTTATATTCCCCGAAGATTCGAGTCAACGCCATCGCGCCGGGTTTCTTTTTGACCCAGCAGAACAGGTTTTTGCTGACCGATGAGAAGTCGGGCGAATTGACCGCGCGCGGCAAATCGATCATCGACCACACGCCGATGGCCCGTTTCGGCAATCCGGAAGACCTGTTCGGTGCCGTCCTGTGGCTGCTCTCGCCCGCTTCAGCATTCATTACCGGAGTTATTGTGCCGATCGACGGTGGTTTTTCCGCGTATAGTGGAGTTTAGGGGCAATGGAGTTCGAAATCAGAAGCGCAGCCAGGCAATAAAGTAAGTTCGTAAGGAGGCAATGGATGGCCATTGGACTAGGATTTGCGGACCGCCATCTGATCAGCGAGGAAATCAGCCGGACGGTCCACGAAGGTCTGGGCACGCTGGCCGTTGACGGCAAGCGCGTGCTGATCATCATCCCGGACGGCACCCGCACCATGCCCATGCCGCTGATGTTCGATCTGTTTGAGCAGGAGCTTGGCGCGCGCGTGGCTGCCCTCGATTACCTGGTGGCGCTCGGCACACACCCCATGATGAACGACGAGCACCTCGGCAAGCTGGTGGGGCGGCAGGTGGTTGACGGAAAGGCCGGGAAGAGCAACGTCTTTAATCACCACTGGGAAAAGCCGGAAACCTTCGTGACGCTTGGCGTGATTCCGGCGCAGGAAATTGGCGAGATCACCGGCGGCGTGCTGGAAAAGGAGATTCCAGTCCGGTTGAACAAGATGATCCTCGACTATGACCAGATCATCATCTGTGGGCCGGTTTTCCCGCACGAGGTTGTCGGCTTTTCCGGCGGCAACAAATACTTTTTCCCGGGCATCGGCGGATCGGAAATTATCAACCAGACTCACTGGACCGGTGCGTTGATGACCAACTACAAGATTATCGGCGCCGGCTATACGCCCGTGCGGGCCATCATTGACCGCGCTGCCGGTATGATTGACCGGCCCGTGGCCTGCTTCGCGCTGGTGGTTACACACGGCGGTGTTGAGGGGCTCTACTTTGGTTCGGCGCAGGAGGCCTGGAAAGCCGCATCTGACCTCTCGGCGCGCAAGCACATTATCTATGTCAAAAAGCCCTTCAAGCGCGTGCTGTCTGTGATGCCGACGCTCTACGACGATCTGTGGACTGGCGCGAAAGGGATGTACAAGATGGAGCCGGCAGTAACCGACGGCGGCGAAGTGGTGATCTATGCTCCGCACATCACCGAGGTCAGCTACACGCACGGCAAGATCATCGAGGAGATCGGCTACCACTGCCGCGACTACTTCCTGGCGCAGTGGGATAAGTTCAAGGACTATCCCGGCGGCGTGCTGGCGCACTCGACTCACGTCAAGGGATTGGGCACGTATGACGCGGCAACCGGAAAGGAAACTCCGCGCATCCAGGTGACGCTGGCGACGGGAATTTCCAAGGAGCGCTGCGAGCGCATCAACCTCGGTTACCTTGATCCCGCTGGCGTCAACCCGGAAGAATGGAAAGATCGTGAAGACGAAGGCATCCTGCTGGTCCCGCGCGCCGGCGAGATGCTCTATCGCGTTCGGGAAAGCGCCTCAAAAGCCGCCCAGGGCTGAAGGCGATAGCCTCTTAGCCCTGCAGGTGCTCGGCCAGCCATACGACGTATTGGCTGTTGCGCTGCCGCACCTCTGCCAGAAGGCTTTCCGGCAGTTCGTCGATCTTCTCTTTGAAAAAGCGGTGGTCGCCGTCGGGTGAATCCGCGTCCCGGCTGCCGACCAGATTCCCCAGCCAGAACACCAGGAAAAGATTGCCGTCCACGCGGCCGCGAGACGCATCACCAAGGCTGTATTCAAGGCCCATGGAGACGTATTTCGCGGCCAACTCGCTTTCATAGCCAAAAGTTCCGGCAGAGGCAAAATCATTGGCCCGCTTCACCATGCGCTCATAAAGCTTCCGCCAATGGGACCCCGCCGACTGGCTTCGCAGCACGTCGAAGAGCTGCAATTGAAGCTCGCCGGAGATTTTGTAATTCACACGGCCCGCCGTTGATTTTCCGATGCGCTCCAGGACCTCCTGCTGTTTTCCGCTGCCGGAGTGAATGCTCAGCGTGGTGTCAAAACTCCTGGCCACGTCGGCCAGTTCGGCAACGCGAGCCGCTAGTTCTTCCAGGGGCTTTCCGCCGAATTCTTTTTCCACCCGGCCCGGAAGCTCCGGCCACATCTTGTGATGGCAGTAGTCCATCAGGCCAACGCCTTCCGCCGGCGAGGTGGCCATCGCCACCGGGTAGGCCTGACGTTTCTTGAAGCCCAGGTTAGGAGGGCAGAGCTGGGCGGCCCTGCCGCGCGCCTTGAGCCAGTGCATGTAAAAAAGAAGCTCCTTGGCAGTGGTCAGCGTCTCGGCTTCATCAATCGAAGGTTCAAAATCGAACGAGGTGTCCAGGCCGGCTTCGGACTTGGCCTTGATGATGTAGTCGTAAAGCTCTTCATTGAGCTTCAGACTCTGGCCGAACTTGACGCCCAGCCGGAGAATTTCCGGCTCGCCGAAAGCATATTTTCTGCCGCCGAGTTCGAAAGGTTTTGAGAACTCACTGCGCAGCCATTTCCGCTCCTCATCGGAAAAAATCTGCTGGAACTTCTCGCCGACCGCGGAGTCGCTCCAGGGGTCCGGATGGCGGGAATCGGCCTGGAGTTCGAACAGGCGGGAGGTATCCGTCGTGAATTTGGTGTAGCCGGCGGCATGGCGGATGGCCTTCCTGACCATCTCAACCGACCGGACAATTTCCTCTGCGCTGTTGCCGGAAACGATGAAGTGGTCGGCTTCGGCGTTGTAACCCTCGCGCCATCCGGAGCGAATGGCGGCCCAGAGGCCGGTATGGTAGAGATGCCGGATGGAAACGCGTGTGTGCCCGGTTGCCACAGGGTTCTCGCCGTCCCGCTGCTCAATGGCGTCATCCGTCGTCATCTCACGAGTTGCCGAAAGCTGGACCGTAGAGGCCATGTTGACGTGCAGCCTGTCCAGAATGGTCCGGTAGGCGCTGAAGACAGCGGGCAAACTGATTTCCGGATGACGGTTGCCGGCTGCGACGGCAGGCTGCGAACGCTGTGGCCTGGGGAGAAAAGCTCTGTCAACCTGTTCGGCGAACTTCCGGATGATTTCATGATCATGGCTGCTGAAAGGAATGAAGCTGAGGACTGCTTCTTTTCCCTCAACCTGGACGCGCTCTGTCCGGACTGGCTCGGCCAGGAGTTTCCCGGCCGCCGACGAGTCCATGGCCACGTGCATCAACAGAGGCGTGGTTTTCCCTCCCACCACGGCGTCCACCGCGAGATAGTAGCTCGATGCATGGGCGGGATCTTTTGCGAGAGATCCGGCGTAGGCCCTCAAGGTATTCAGGCCAAGACCTGCGACGTGGGTCGCGAGCCCCTCGCGAGATTTTGCCTCAATCCCCCGGTCCTTTGTGTGTTGAACAATTCCAGCTACAACGGTTGCGGCTTCGTTGGTTTTGAACTGAGGTTCCATAGCTCTCCTGATCAAAGTTTGATGCCACAATCTTACACCCTGAGTTTGTGCGGGCGGTAGGCGCGTTATCTGGCAGGTCCCATTTTGCTACTCGGAATGTGCGGTGCGTCCCTGGATCTGGTCGATCGCATGGGGAAGGACTTCGATGATGCTTTCGAGCGATTCCCGTGCCCCCCGCGGGCTTCCCGGAAGGTTCACGATCAGTTTGCGCTTCCGCACCCCGGCGATGGCGCGCGACAAGGCTGCGAGAGGAGTATTCCTGGTCCCCTCGGCGCGCATCAGCTCCGCGAGACCAGGGACTTTGGTTTCGATAACGGAACGGGTGGCTTCAGGGGTGACGTCACGCGGTCCGATTCCCGTTCCACCGGAAGTAAAAATCGCGTCGCAGGCTTCGGAATCTGTCCAGGCAATCAGACGGTCGCGGATTTGGTCGAGATCGTCGGGAAGCAGTTCGACCGACGCTACCTGCCAGCCATGGGACTCGAGAATTTCACGGACGGCAGGACCCGACCGGTCTTCCCTCTCACCCTTCGTGGCCAGGTCGCTCAAAACCAGAATTTTCGCGCGGAAGTTGTGTTCCATTCAGATCATCAAATCCATAACAGCCTGTTTCCGATGGCCTCCAGGGGATCGCCTCTCGCCTAGCTCGCGTCCCGGTTGGCCTCGTCCAGCAGGCGGAGACCCTCCATCAGCAGGCCCTGGGTTGACATGGTTGTGGTGTGTTCACTGGAAGATTTCGTGAAGTCCACTTCCCATTCGCCGTCGGCCCATGTCAGGACTTTGTAAACAGCTTCGTTTCCTGTGAGAGGGCCGCACTGGGCATGGGTCACCTGGCCCTGATTAAAATAGAGGCTGCAGGTTTCCTGCCCGGAGCGCAGCAGGAGCGTGCAGGTTTTTCGTCCCTGTTCGAGTGACTGCATCCAGTCGATCAGGCTCATCTCGCTCAGCAGGCCGGCGGTGGTTCCTCCGCGCATCTGTAACTTCTCCACCTTCCTTCCGTACAGCCTTGCGGTGATGTGCCGGACCTGGCGGGAGAGTTCCTGCACGAAGAAGGGCTTGACGAGGTAGTCTTCAACGCCTTCCACTATGGTGCGAAGGCGCTCGTCGATTTCCTTTTGCGAAGCCAGAAAAACAAAGGGAATTTGCGCGGTCTCGTCCCGCCCGCGCAGGTTTTCCAGCAATTCCAGCCCGTTCATCCGGGGCATGGAGTAATCTGAGATGATCAGGTCCGGCTGAATCTCTGTGGCCTTTTGTAGTGCGTCGGCGCCGTCCGCGGCGGTAGTTACCTCTCCACATTTTTCGAGACTCTGGCAGAGAAGCTTCAGGATGGTCGGGTTGTCATCAACCACCAGAATTTTAAATGCCGCCGGCATCAGGCCAGTCCTTTCCTTCGGGGATTAACGAGCGCAGAAACAGATGCGGCTATTTTGAAGCACGAAATTCGCCGGACTTCCCGCCGCTCTTGTATAAAAGCTTCAATCCCGTAATTTCGATTTCATGATCGACGGCCTTGCACATGTCGTAGACCGTCAGCGCCGCGACGGCGGCGCCCGTCAAGGCTTCCATTTCGACGCCTGTCGAACCCGTCGACCGCACCGTCGCAGTAATCAATATGCCATTCTTGCAGAACTCGGCGCGAACATCAATGTGGCTCAATAGCAGAGGATGACAAAGCGGGATCAGGTCTGCTGTGCGCTTGGTTGCCGCAATTCCTGCCACCCGCGAAATCTCGAGCGGGTCGCCCTTGGGATTGTTCCGAATTTTCTTCAAGGTCTGCGGCTTCATCTTGACCAGCACGTTGGCGCTGGCTTGCCGGTGGGTTTCCGGCTTTGCGGAGACGTCCACCATGCGCACCCGCCCCGCGGGGTCATAGTGGGTCAAGGCCCTGGATTTTGTAGCAGCCTTTTTCTTTTTCGATTCTCTTGCCATCGTGTGTTCGGACGGTGTCCTCTTAGCTTGTCATCGGCATCACGTCCACCCAGTCACCGCCAGAGGGCGAGGGTTGTTCGGAATGGACCACCAGAAAGCCGTTGGCTTCCGCAACCCCCACCAGATCGCCTGAACCCTGCCAGCCGACCAGGCTGACAACCGGTTCGGCATCATGCGTATCAATCCTCGCCGGCATAAAGGTTGTCAACCCTGCTTGATGGTGGACTGATTTTGCGAGCCGTGCCCGGAGAAAGCGCGGGCGCTCAAATTGGCTTCCCGCCAACATGCTGATCGCGGCTCGGGCGAACAGGTTGCAGGTCACAAAGCTGGACACGGGATTTCCCGGCAGCCCGAAAAAGAACTTGCCCTGTACTTGCCCGAAGACCAGGGGTTTGCCAGGCCGGATGGCGACACTTCGAAAATAGAACTCCGCGCCCAGGCCTTCGAGGACGCCTTCAACAAAATCGTACTTTCCCATGGAGACTCCGCCGCTCAGCAGGAGCATATCGGCATTCAGCCCCTTCTCGATGAGTTTTCGCAACGCGTCTTTCCGGTCCGGGCCAATGCCGATTTCCCAAGGAGTTGCACCCGCCGAAGCCACCACGGCCGCCAGCATGGCGGAATTGCTGTTTCGGACCTGGTACCATTCGGGCTTTTGGCCAATCGGGACCACTTCATCTCCCGTCGGAAGGATGGCGATTCGCGGTCGGGCATACACGGCCAGTTCCTCCTTGCCTACGGAAGCGAGAAGCCCGACCTCACCGGCCCGAAGTCGCCTGCCCTTCGATAGAACCGGCTGACCGGACTGGGCCTCGCTCCCTTTGCGAACGACATTCTCGAAAGACGCGATCGGCTTTTCAATCTTGACTTTTTCCCCCTGGGTCCGAGTGTACTCAACCATGACCACGGCATCCGTGCCGGCGGGCAGCGGCGCTCCGGTCATGATAGCGGCGCAATGGCCGGGCCCGATTTCTGCTTTGAAATATTCACCGGCGCGCACCTCTCCATCCAGTGTGAGCACAGTGCCCGCGTGTGCCACGTCCTGGGACTGCACGGCGAAGCCATCGCGTGTGGAGCGGTCAAAGGGAGGATAATCGCGGTCGGCATGGACGTCTTCCGCAAGGATGCGGCCCCACGCCTCACCGAGAGAGGCAATCTCCGTTGCAGGAGTCATGCCCGCAGCCGTAAGCCGGGCCTCAATTTCCGAAAGCGCCTGCTCAAAGCTCAACATCTTTGTAACTGCGGGCGTCCCTGGCTTCATCGGTCTGTGCTCACCGGCTGCAAAGCTTTGCCGGAATCTCGATTATTTTGAAGTGATGAGATGAGCGAGCCGGCTTTCGTCGCGCCAAATGGTCTGTTCGCGCTCGGGGCCTGTTGAAACCATGGCAATTTCCATTCCCACCTGATCTGAAAGGAAATGCAGGTAGTCCCGCGCCTTTTGAGGTAGCTTTGAGAAATCCTGCAGGCCAAAAGTCGATTGTTTCCAGCCGGGAAGAACGCGATAGTGAACTTTGACCTGGTCGAGAATGTCGACGTCGGCCGGAAAACTCGTGAACCGCTTCCCTTCGTATTCGTATTCCATCCCCACCGGGATTTCGTCAAGTGTGTCCAAAATGTCGAGCTTGGTGATGATCATGGCGCTCAGCCCGTTCACTCTGGCCGCATAGCGCGCTGCCGGAACGTCAAACCAGCCGCAGCGGCGCGGGCGGCCCGTCACGGCTCCGTACTCGCTTCCTCTGGCCCTCAATTCCTCGCCGCCATCGCCAGGAATTTCCGTTGGAAAAGGCCCGCTGCCCACACGTGTTGTATAAGCTTTTGAGATTCCAATGACCGTGCCGATGCGGGTTGGTCCCACGCCCGTGCCGGTCGATGCTCCTCCCGCCGAGGAGTTTGACGATGTTACGAATGGATAGGTCCCGTGATCAATATCCAGCAACGTGCCTTGTGCTCCTTCAAACAGGACACGTTTGCCGCGGTCGATTTCGTCGTTGAGGTATTCCGACGTATCAACCAGCATCGGAAGCAAGTCTCGAGCCATCTCGATATACTCACCGATCCACTCGTCGCTGCCAAAGGGGGCGCCGTCAAACAACGCTGAGGCGATCCGGTCCTTTTCCGAAAGCACGGCCTTGCATTTGCGGAGGAAGGCATCGGGCTTGCGCAGGTCGCCGGTGCGCAGTCCGCGCCGGCCGGATTTGTCTTCGTAGGTGGGGCCAATCCCTTTGGCGGTGGTGCCGATCTTGCCCACGCCGCGCGCCTGTTCTGCCGCCAGCTCGTGGCTGCGGTGGTAGGGCATGATCAGATGGGCACGGTCGCTGATTTTCAGCCTCCCGCGGGCATTGACCCCGTTGCTGTCGAGCCCGTCGAGTTCGTGGAGCAAAGCCTCCGGGTTGAGAACGACTCCCTGGCCGATCACGGCGATTTTGCCCGGTCGCAGGATTCCCGTCGGAACCAGTTGCAGAATGAATTTCTTGCCGTCGGCA
Organism: Terriglobia bacterium; assembly: GCA_049583595.1. Taxonomy (GTDB): domain Bacteria; phylum Acidobacteriota; class Terriglobia; order UBA7540; family UBA7540; genus SCRD01. Next base: position 10,181 of record JBAUWE010000144.1, on the reverse strand, counting down.
ACCACCGTGTGGCCGGCATTGGCGCCACCCTGATAGCGGGCGATGATGTCGAAATGTTCTGAAAGTGAATCGACGATCTTGCCCTTGCCTTCGTCGCCCCATTGGAGGCCGACGATGGCAACGTTGGTATTTCCTTCGCTTGTTTTCATGCTTTTAGATATCTGCCTTCTTCGTCACATTGTATCCTGATTAAGAGAACGGATGGGCTGCTTGACACAAAAAATCCTCCCCTGTTCGGAAGCAGGGGGAGGACCTCCATGGCCTGTCGGTTCTTCCGGGTGAAACAAAGCTAGAGATTCTTGTCCAGCAGCTTGGCCAGATTGTCTTTTGATGTTGCTCCGACAAGCTGCTCCTTGATTTCCCCGTTCTTGAATAACAGTAACGTAGGAATGCTTCGGATATTGTAGCGGCTTGTGACCGACTGGTTCTCGTCCACATTCAGCTTCCCGACTTTTGCCCGGCCGGCATATTCGCCTGCAATCGCTTCAACCGCCGGCGCAATCATGCGGCACGGTGCGCACCACTCGGCCCAGAAGTCCACAAGCACCGGCTTGTCAGACCCCAGCACTTCCTGCTCGAAATTCTGGTCGCTAAACTCCAGGATGTTACCTCCAGCCATCTGTTGAATCCTCCAGGTGAAAACGAATTTTAAGAAGATGGAATAACTTTGGGTGCTGTTTCTTGAGTCCTGCTGGCATAAAGGCTTTCGTAGAGGCTCGCGTATTTACTGGCCGATTGCGTCCATGAAAAGTCTTCCTGCATGCAGTTTTGCTGCAATTTGAACCAGGCATCCCTGTCGCGAAAGGTGGCAATCGCCCGCTGGAGACACGCGAGCAAAGCTACCGGCGAGTACTGCCGGAATCGGAACCCCGTTCCCCTTTCGCCATCGAAAGGCTGAACCGTATCATCGAGTCCGCCGGTCGCCCTGACCACCGGCACTGTACCATACTTCATGCTGTAGATCTGGTTCAGCCCGCAGGGCTCATAGCGCGAAGGCATCAGGAACATATCCGCGCCCGCCTCGATCTGGTGGGCGAGAGCGTTGTCATAGGCCACCCTCACCAGGAATTTGTCCGGATATTTCTCCGACAGGGAACGGAACAGTTCTTCGTATTCCGGCTCACCCGTCCCGAGCGCCGTGATGTAAAGGTCTTCCCGCATCAGCTCATCGGCGACTTGGGCGATCAGGTCGAATCCCTTTTGCCGGACAAACCTTGATACGATGCCGAGGACCGGGCGGCCCAGGTCGGGATTTTCCGCGCCCAGCTTTTGAAGCAGCAACTTTTTGCAGATTTCCTTCGCCTTCATGTCTCCCGGGTTGTAATTCGCCGGAATCAATTTGTCAGTGGCGGGATCCCAGTCTTCGTAGTCCACGCCGTTCAGAATCCCCACCAGATGATCGGCCCGGCTTCGCAAGACGCCCTCAAGTCCGTGACCGAATTCGTCGGTCTGAATCTCCTCGGCATATTTCCGGCTCACGGTGGAAACAAAATCTGAAAAGACCATTCCGCCTTTCAGCAGATTGACCTTGCCGTAATATTCCAGGCCTTCGATCCTGAACAGGGTCTTATCGATCGATATCCCAGCCATAATCTCCGGGGGGAAGAGCCCCTGATATCCGATGTTATGGATTGTGAACAGTACCGACGTATTTTCATAGAACGGGTCGTTCGCGTAAAGGCTCCGCAGGTAGACGGGAACGAGGGCAGATTGCCAGTCATGGCAGTGGATGACCGCGGGCGCAGTGGACGATCGCTTGATGAATTCCAGCGCCGCCATTGAAAACGCAGCAAAACGCTGGGCGTTGTCGGGATAATCCTTGCCGTTCGCCATGTAAAGCTGGTCGCGGTCAAACAATTCCGGACAATCCATCAGATAAGTCCGGACGCCGTTGGTTTCGCCTGCAATCTGGATTGATGCGAACTTGAAACCACCGGAGAGCGGAACGGTAACGCTCCGCGCGCCCGGCACTATGGTTCCCGGTTTTGTGATTTTGTAGCGGGGAAGAAAGACCTCGACTTCATATCCCAGGGATGCCAGCGCCTTGGGCAAAGCGCCCACAACATCGGCCAGACCCCCGGTTTTCGAGTAGGGCACACTCTCAGATGCTACAAAGACTATTTTCATGGGGATGATCCATTGAACTTGCTACATACACTTAATAGGCTAAATTAGAGGATGGAGCCAGCAAAGTCAAGGTTCTGGCTTCGAACCGCGCAGGAAGGAAAAGGCAGGATTGTAACTTAGTCGAACCTCTGTGTTGCTAACTTCTTATGGTTAAACGCCGACGGCCGAAGCTGGGACAGCACTTTCTGTCTGACCCGCGTTATTGCTCGCGCGTGGCTGAGGCTCTTGAGCTGCGTCCTGATGACCTCGTCATCGAAATTGGCCCGGGGCACGGCGCCGTGACAGGATTGCTGGCCTCGCGCGCGCGCGGCGTGGTGGCCGTCGAGCTCGATTCCGAACTGGTGGACGAGCTTCGGCAGAACTTTCAGCACACGCCCAACGTGGAAATCATTCACAGGGATGTTCTCCTCACGGACCTTGGGGAGATTTGCCGTCGTCACAACGTGGAACGGTGCCACCTTTTCGGCAACCTTCCTTACTACATTACTTCACCGATTATTCATCATGCGCTGGGATTTGCCGGGCAGGTTCGCGACATGGGGTTGCTGGTTCAGCGCGAGGTTGCGGACCGGCTGGTCGCGCAGCCCGGGTCGCGCGATTACGGTTACCTCACGGTTTTCACCCGACTCTACTCTTCGGCTCGAGTGGCTTTCCATGTTCCGCCCGGGGCTTTTTCTCCACCTCCCAGGGTCCACTCAGCCTTTGTGCGGTTTGAGATGCAGTCAGGCAGGCGGGCCGAAAGCCTGAAAGATGAGCAAAAGTTCCTGCGGTTCCTGAAACAGTCCTTTGCCCACAAGCGGAAGAAGCTTCTGAATTGCCTTGCCCCCATGTATTCACGGCAGAGAGTTGAGGCACAACTTGAACGGCTCGGATTGCCCTCGCAGGTCCGTGCTGAAGAGCTATCGCTTGAGCAGTTCGTTGCGCTCTTTTCGAGCCTTCGTGAAGGCGCGGATTAGCAATGGGAGGGTATGCTCTCGGCCCGCAGATGTCGACGCTCCTTGTTTCCCGGAGCTATGATAAGATTTCGAAGTATGTGAGGAGGTATTAACATCTCAAATTCTGGTAACAAGTTACGAGCAATTCCCCTCGGAGGCCTGGGGGAGTTCGGCATGAACATGATGGTCTTCGAGTATGGCGACCATGCTGTTGTGGTTGATTGCGGAGTGACGTTTCCGGACGCAGAGCTGCCCGGCGTGGACATCATTATCCCCGACATCACTTACCTCCGGCAGATTCAGCACCGGATCAGGGCCATTCTTCTCACCCATGGCCACGAAGATCACATTGGAGCGCTGCCCTACGTGCTGGATGAGATCGACGCTCCTGTTTACGGAACTTCGTTCACTCTGGCGCTGGCAAAGGCAAAGCTGGTGGAGCACGGGCTGGAAGACAGCGTTGAAATGCGCGAAATCAAGCCCGCCACGCCATTTGATATCGGGCCGTTCCATGTGGAGTTCATCCATCTCACTCACAGTATTATTGAGGCGGGCGCGCTGGCCATTACGACGCCTGCGGGAACCATTATTCACACGGGTGACTTCAAGTTTGACCCCACGCCGATGGACGGGCGCCAGAGTGACCTGCACACGCTGGCGGATTACGGGCGAAAAGGGGTTCTGGCGCTGTTTTCAGATTCCACCAACGTCGAGCGGCCCGGCATCACGCCTTCTGAGCGCGCCGTTCGTGAACGCCTCTCTGAAATTATGACAGCTGCCAAAGGGCGTGTTCTGATCACATGTTTCTCCACTTCCGTCCATCGCCTGCAAATTGTGGTAGACCTTGCCCATGAGCGCGGACGCCGGCTCTGTTTTCTCGGGCGCAGCATGGTCCAGATTGTAGAAATCGCCCAGCAAATGGGGAAACTCCGCATTCCGCCCGGTTTGCTGGTAGATCAACAGGAACTCAAGAATTTGCCGCGGTCTAAGGTGGTTCTGGTGCTCACCGGCAGCCAGGGGCAGCCGATGGCGGCGCTACCCCGGGTCGCCGTCAATCGCCACAAGTGGGCACAGGTTGAGCCCGGTGACGAAGTTGTGATTTCCGCCCGCGTCATTCCGGGAAACGAAAAGTCGATCTTCCGAATGATCGACCATCTGTATCGCCGAGGCGCTCATATTCATTACGATGATGGCAGCCAGCCGCCTGTTCATGTTTCCGGGCATGGCAGCGCAGAGGAGGCTAATCTGATGCTGACCCTGGTTCGGCCACGCTTTTTTGTGCCCGTCCATGGCGAATATCGCCAGCTTTTCCAGCATGCGGAGGCGGCCAAGCGATTGGGAATCCCGTCTGAAAACGTCTTTCTGCTGGAAAGCGGCGACGTTCTGGAATTTGACGGCCGGGGAGCAAAGAAAGCTGACCGCGTCAAGGTGGGCCGCATATGCATTGATGTCGGGACGCTGGACGAAGTGGGCGATGTCATTCTGAAAGAACGGCGCCACATTTCAGAAGATGGCATCGTGATTCCTATTCTGGCGATCAATGAGCACACCGGGAAGCTTGAGGTTCCTCCGGAAATCGTTTCGCGTGGCTTTATTCCGATGGAGGAGGCGCCGGACCTCGTGGAGAGCGCCCGCCAGGTGATTTTCAAGACCATCGAGGTTTCCAACCGCGAGGAGATTGCTGACTGGGGGGTCATCAAGGAGAAGATCCGCACCGCTTTGCGCCGCCATTTCGACCAGGAAACCGGCAAGCGTCCCATGGTCCTGCCGGTCGTCCTGGAAGTCTGAGTGCTGTTTCTGTGGGTTTCGCCAGCTCCCGGTAATATTCCTGGTGGTCCAGTGGCCGGAATATTCGTTGTTTGCGTATGACACCGGGCGTGGTAGTATTTGTGAACGGATGGGGATTGCGCCACCGCGTCCTGTGCCGTGCCTGAGGCATGGCGAAAAACATTCCTAGAGCTACGCACCTGCGGCGGGGAGGGCGACCGCGGGGAGCGAGTTTTCCCGGAGAAAATTCGGCGCATGCCAACCTCCTCTTCAACTGCCAAAAGGGACCTTTCCAGGAAGTCTTCCAGCCCATCGCTGATGGGGTCGAAGCGCTTTGCTGAATTGGTGGGCTTTCTGTTGTTGATTCTGGGCCTGCTGGTTCTGTGCAGCCTGGTCTCCTATTTTCCCCGTGATCCTTCTTTGAACACGAGTGGGCAGGCTGCGGGAGTCATCCACAACTGGATCGGCCTGATGGGGGCTTATGGCGCCGATTTTCTGGAGCAATTGCTGGGTTGGTCGGCTTTTCTGGTTCCCGTATCTCTGTTTTTTGTGGGCTACAGGCTGATTCGGACGAGACCCCTGGAGTCTCCCCGTTCCAAAATGTTTGGGCTGGTATTGTTGATTCTGTCTCTGGGCGCCTTGCTGAGCCTGTTTCCTTATACTCCGCAGATCCACGGCGTGATTCACGGAAGCGGCCTGGTGGGATACCTGGTGGCCATCGGTTTGGTCAATGTCTTGAATCCCCTGGGCGCCGCGATTGTTGCCGGAGCCCTATTCTTGACTTCTCTGTTCCTGGTCACCCGCTTTTCATTTTCAGCCCTGCTGGCCATCCTTCAAAACCGTTTTGCATTTATTGGAAGGCTGGTCGTTCGCTGGCAGGACTGGCGCGAAAAGCGCCGTGCTGAGCGCTTGCGGCGCCAGATTGAACGGACGAAGGCTGCGGGCAGGCAGCCTGTGGTGATGCAAGAGGCGCGTCAACTCTCGCCGCGCACGGAAGCGAAAAATGAGGTCCCCCGGGTGACAGGCAGCCAGCCGGCCTCGCCGGTTTTGGAAGGGCGCGGCACACTGGTCCCCGAGATTATCGAGCGCTCACACGCCAGCCCTTCCACGGGCGTGGAGGATGAAGTCGCGCCCAAGCCGCCAAAGCTTTCCAGCCGAAACCGCGGCCGCTATCAGCTGCCCAGTACCGCGCTGCTGCGGCCGCCTGACCCTGAAGAGAGAATCGATGAGAAGGAGCTGAAGGCCCGCGCCCTCAGGCTGACGGAGAAGTTTGCTGAATTTGGGGTTACTGGAGCGGTCACCCAGATCCATCCCGGCCCTGTCGTTACCACGTACGAATTCAAGCCGGAAGCGGGTATCAAGTACAGCCGCATCGTGAACCTTGCGGACGATCTCTGCCTGGCCTTGAAAGCCGAATCGATTTTGATCGAGCGCATTCCAGGCAAATCAACCGTCGGCATTGAGGTGCCCAACGCGCATCGGGAGACCATCCATCTGCGCGAAACGCTTGAGTCAAGCGAATTCAGCGGTCACAAGTCCAAGTTAGTCCTCTGTGTGGGGAAAACCGTTAAGGGGGAGATTCAGGTCACCGACCTTACCCAGATGCCTCACCTGCTGATTGCCGGATCAACGGGGAGTGGCAAGAGCGTTGCGGTCAACTCTTTTATCGTCTCCATCCTCTACAAGGCGACGCCCGATGAAGTCAAGGTGATCATGATCGATCCCAAGCGGCTGGAACTGAACCTCTATGAGGGTATTCCGCACCTCTTTACGCCTATTGTGACGGAGCCCAAGCTGGCTGCCAATGTGCTGCGCCGGGCTACGATGGAGATGGAACGGCGGCTGAAATTGCTGGCCGAGCAGGGTGTGCGGAACATTGAACAATACAACAAGCTGTTCGAGAAAACCTCGACGCTGGACCTGTTTGACACCGATCCCGAACGCAACCGGCCCCTGCCGTACATCATGATCGTCATCGATGAACTTGCAGACCTGATGATGGTCGAGCCGCAGGGTGTCGAGGAATCTATCACGCGCCTGGCCCAGATGGCCCGCGCGGTGGGTATCCACCTGATTCTTTCAACCCAGCGGCCCTCGGTGGACGTGATTACCGGTTTGATCAAGGCGAACCTGCCCTCGCGGATTGCGTTCCGGGTAGCGTCGAAAGTGGACTCCCGGACCATTCTGGACTCGAACGGCGCGGAAGCGCTGCTGGGCCGCGGCGACATGCTTTTCCTGCCGCCCGGGTCGGCGCGGCTGGTTCGCATGCACGGCGCGCTGGTTACCGAAAAAGAGATCGACAAAGTTGTCGAATGGTGCAAGCAGCAATGCGCCCCGGAGTACAACGAAGAATTCCTCAAGCCTGTCCGCGACAAGGATGACCGCAGCATCGACCTGGATGACGAAACGGACGCTTCAGAACTGGACGCCGTTTACGAGGATGCTGTTCGCGTGGTGGTCGAATCCGGCAAGGCATCCACTTCGCTTTTGCAGCGCCGCCTGCGGCTGGGATACGGACGGGCCGCCCGTCTGCTGGACCTGATGGAGCGTGACGGGATTATCAGCCCCCCGGATGGGTCCAAGCCACGGGAGGTCTTGAAGCGCCCGGACTGGGTGCGGGAAATAGACGAACCCCTGCGGTAACCGGGTGTCACTGCAAGCGAACCCCCGAATAAATTCTTCCGAATCTTCCAAAGTTCGAACCAACCCGGCAAGGCGCTAAAAGTCAATCAGGGTTTTGGGAGGGACCGCTGCGCGAATGGCATTCAGGATGGCGAAAAGATCGATGACTTCCTGGCAGATGGCTCCGGCAACCGGCGGCAGATAGCCAGTGGCGGCAAAAAACATTCCCACAACGCTCAAAGCCATGCCGCCCAGGGCGCTCTGGAGGGCAATGGCCCGCATCCGCCTGGCGATGTGGAAGAATTCATCCACCTTCTCCAGTGAGGTGTCCATGATCACGGCCCCGGCCGATTCCGAGGTGATGTCACTGTTCTGTCCAAACGCTATACCGATCGAGGCCGTCATCAGGGCGGGCGCATCATTGATGCCGTCGCCAAGGAAAAGCGTCTTGGCCTCCTGCGTGGCCTTGCGGACCAGCCCCACTTTTTCTTCGGGGCTTTGAGAGGCATAGACCTCTTTCACGCCAACCAGGTCTGCCAGATATTTCACTTCACTTTCCCGGTCGCCTGAAACCAGCATCAGCTTGCGAAACCCGTGCTTCCTGCCCAGATGCTGCACGAAGGACTTGCTTTCTTTCCGGGGGGCGTCACGGAAAATGTAAGTCGCGGCGTAAGCGCCATCCAGAGCAATCTCGCAGGACAGCCCTCCCGAAAGCGGAGGGAGAGAAGTTTCAGGGGTTCCAAACTCTTTGATCAGCGTCGCGCGGCTGGTGATGCGAATGGATCTGCCCTGGACCTCTGCCTGGAGGCCGCGGCCGGCTGCTTCGCTGATCCTGGCGGCGTGAACGAGTTGCAGGTTTGCATCTTGTGCGGCACGAAGAATGGCTCGGGCCAGGGGATGCTTGGAGTATTGTTCGACGTCCGCAACCAGCTGTAAGACCTCCATCGGGTCAAAGCCGGGAGCAACGATTTGCTGTGTCAGGTGCGGCAGGCCGTAAGTGAGCGTCCCGGTCTTGTCAAAGATGATGGTCCGGCAGGTATCGAGTTGCTCCAGGACCGACGGGTCCTTGACAACGATTCCGCGGCGGGCCGCCAACGAGATGGAGCCGATGATGCTGACCGGAATGGCAATCAGCAGAGGGCAGGGCGTCGCAATCACCAGGACGGCCAGAAAACGCACGGCTTCTCCACTCCAGGCCCAGGCGATCAGCGCCATGGCCACGGCAATGGGCGTATAGTAGGCGCCCAACTGGTCACCCAGTCGTCGAATGCGCGGGCGGTTTTGCTGAGCTGTCTTCATGACTCCCATGATCCGGGCATAACGGGAGTCGACCGCCAGTTTTTCCGCCTGGATGGTGAGAGCTGATTCGCCGTTGATGGCGCCCGACAGAACCCGCGCCCCGGGCGCCTTGGAGATTTCAAAGGGCTCGCCGGTCAGATACGACTCATCCATAATGCCTTCGCCGGAGATGACAACGCCGTCAACCGGGCAGATTTCATGAGGATAGACCGTCAGCGTGTCCCCGATCCTGATTCCTTCCAGGGGGACGTCGGTGATGGTGTTGTCGTGTTGGCGATGCGCAACGCTGGGCATTCGTTTGGCCAGCGCCTCCAGAACCGACGACGCGCTGCGGACCGCATAGGCCTCCAGAACGTTGCCGCCGGATAGCATCAGAACCACCAGTGTGCCGGCCAGGTATTCACCCAGAATGACGGAGACCACGATCGAGACGCCGGCCAGCAGGTCGGATCCGAATTCTCTCCGAAAAACCTTGAGAACCAACCCATAGACGAGCGGGGCTCCCCCCAGAACCAGGGCCGCAAACAGGGGAAGATCGTAAGTGAGCTGCGACGATTTCAGGAGAAACCGAAGGACTAAATGGCAGGCGATTCCTGCAATTGCGACGATAGCTACAGCGTTCTCGGTTGAAACGTGACGTTTCTTGCCGCCCTGGGCGGGCTTATTGGGTTTTGGGCTTCGCACTTTGTTTTTGCCTTATATCCTGGGGCTTGGGGTCTCTTTTTTCAAGCCTCAAAGGGTTCTTTCGGATGAAATAGACAGGCTCTCGAAAGCTTTCTTGAGTTGAATGGCACGTCAGGGTGCCCTCTCTTAATCATTTTACATCTAAGGAGATAGAGAAATTTGCCAGGAGGCTTTCCTTGACCTGAAGGGTAGCGTAAAATAAGATAAATGATTTTGCCCCTTGCGGCGTTCCCGGCTGATGCAGGGTCCGGAGGGGAAGTTGTGTGGATGCAGGAGTGGCAGGCGAGGCAGTAGATGTTCGAAACTCTTCAAGATAAGTTCCAGCAGGCGTTCAAGAACCTTCGCGGAAGGGGAACCCTGACTCCGGAAGCGGTTGACGAGGCGCTGCGTGAAGTTCGCATGGCGCTGCTGGAGGCCGACGTCAATTTCAACGTGGTCAAGGCGCTGCTTGACCGGGTACGGGTTCGCGCGCTGGGCGAAGAGATTGGGGCGACGTTTACGCCGGCGCAGGAAGTGGTGCGCATCGTACGCGACGAACTGGTGGACATCCTTGGACGTGACGCATCGCTGCTGACTTTTTCCAAAGAATATCCCACGGTGCTTCTGATGGTGGGGTTGCAGGGTTCCGGAAAGACCACAACTTCCGGCAAGCTGGCCCTCTGGCTCAGCAAGAAAAAGAAGCGTCCCATGCTGGTTTCGGTTGACGTCTACCGCCCGGCGGCGCGGGAGCAACTGGCGGTGATTGCC
>JBAUWE010000143.1:0-1902 GCA_049583595.1 Terriglobia bacterium | reverse complement strand
TCGGCGAGACCCAGGGGCGAGGCAAGTGCGACGTGGCCCACCGCGCCGAGTTGCCGCGCAAGGGGGTCTATGTCTACCCGTTGGCGGCGGACTTTCGCGCCGCCCTGGGGGTGGCGGCATGAGCGCGTTGGCCGAGGAGTTGGCGGGCATCGACCTGGGGGATGTGCGACTCGACCGGCGAGCCCGCCGGGTGTTGGCGCACCTGGGGGAGAAGCCGATGCCGAGCATCCCCGCCGCCTGCGGCGGCTTGAGCGAGACCCGGGCCGCCTACCGCCTGTTCGACCACGCGGCGGTCACCGCCGAGGCGGTGCTCGCCCCGCACATCGAGCGGACGCTCGAGCGCATCGCCGCCCATCCCCGGGTGCTGTGTGTGCAGGACACCAGCGAACTGGACTACAGCGGCAGGCCCTCCATGCAGGGCCTGGGGCCGCTGAACCTGGAGGTGCGCCAGGGCCTGTACCTGCACCCCACCCTGGCCGTCACCCCCGAGCGGCTGTGCCTGGGACTGCTCGACGCCTACACCTGGGTGCGCAAGCCGGGCAGCCTCGGCAAGGAGAAAGACCCCGCCCGGCCCTTGGAAGAGAGGGAGAGCGTACGCTGGGTCGACGGTTATGCCCGGGTCAACGAACTGGCCGAGACGCTCCCCTCTACCCGCCTGACCTATGTGGCCGACCGGGAGGCGGATATCTACGACCTGTTCGTCGAGGCCCCCTGCCCGGAGACGGCTGCCGACTGGCTGGTGCGTGCCCAACACGACCGGGCGCTCGACGATGGCAAGACCCTGCGCCAGCGCGTGGCCGAAGCCCCGGTGCTGACCGAGACCGCCTTCGAGCGTCCGCCCCGCCACGGGGCCAAGGCCCGGCCCGTCCATCAGCAGATCCGGGTCCTGCGCATCACCCTCCCGGCCCCCAAGCGTCCCGACCGCACGCTTCCGGAGGTGGAAGTGACGGCGCTGCTGGCCACCGAACCTCATCCGCCCAAGGGCGAGGCGCCCATCGAATGGCTGCTGCTGACCAACCTGCCGGTCGAGACCCCGGAGCAAGCCCGGGAGAAGCTGAGCTGGTACCTCTGCAGGTGGCAAATAGAAGTCTTCTTCAGAATCCTGAAATCCGGCTGCCGCATCGAGAAGCTGCAACTGGAGAAGATCGAGCGCCTGCAGCCGGCGCTGGCCTTCTACATGATCGTCGCCTGGCGGGTGCTGTTCCTGACCATGCTCGGGCGCGAGTGTCCCGAGATGCCCTGCGATGTCGTCTTCGATACCGCCGAGTGGCAGGCGGTGTACATCGTCACCGAGCGCAAACCGCCACCCGATACGCCGCCTTCCCTCGACACCATGGTGCGCATGGTGGCCGGCTTCGGCGGATTTCTCAACCGCAAGTCCGACGGCTTCCCCGGCCCCCAGACCCTGTGGATCGGGCTGCAACGGGCCGCCGATTTTGTCGTGGCCATGGAGGCCCAGCGAGGTCTTGGCGAGGGAAGATGTGGTACATAGTCAGCGTATTGCCAACGCCCGGGGGGAGGTGAAGAGCAATCCGTCATCGATCGGCAACCAACGCATCCTGGCGTACTGCCTGGAGGCGCGAAGATCCACCACGCGCTCCGCGCGTTCAGGAGTCCTGGGCCCTGGGCCTGCCCCACCGGATCGGCGCCGATTCAATCTCCAGCAGGCTGCGTAGGTCCGCCCCGTCGATCAACAGGTCAGCGAGCGTATAGCGGTCGAGCACAGCGAGAAATGCCTGCAGGGCCTCATGGAGGACGTGGCGTAGCCTGCATGCCGGGGTAATTACGCACCGGTTGTTCGGCCCGAAACACTCAGCCAGGGCGAAATCGTGTTCCGTCTCCCGAATCAGCGTTCCCAGATTGACCTCGCGAGCCGGTTGACGGAGATACATGCCGCCATTC
>JBAUWE010000142.1:0-1550 GCA_049583595.1 Terriglobia bacterium | reverse complement strand
CTGTGCAACTCCATCGGAGCGGAAAATTTTACACACTGTTCGAGAATGAAACACTTTTTTGGAAAACGATAAAATTGCTGAGCGGTTGCTAACAATAAAATGTTTATTTTCAATGCGTTACAAATTTCGAAATTTTCGTCCCAAACGTCCCATTTGGGGGCCTCCTGACGGTACGTAGGCTATTTTGCGAGGCTCTTATGGCGCGGACCCGCACCTCGCGCCGGCCGGCGGGCTGCCGACGCCCGGGGGCCGTCCGCTGTGGCCCTCTGACCCTTCCCGCCGCCCCTTGAACCCTTTTCCATGACCGAAATTGCCCAGCCCATTCCGCCGGATACTGTGCCGCAGGTTGACATCAGCGGCCGCCGCCTGGCGCACAACACTTTGCTGAACCTCATCGGCCGGGTGCTGCCTCTGCTGGTGGGCATTGCGGCCATGCCCTATGTCATCCGCCACCTGGGGCCGGACCGTTTTGGCCTGCTTTCACTAGCCTGGATGGTGGTGGGCTACTTCGCGCTTTTCGATCTGGGCATTGGCCCGGCCACCACCAAGTTTGTGGCGGAACTCCTGGGCAAGGGCGAAATCGAAAAACTTCCTGCGCTGGTGTGGACGGCGCTTCTGAGCCAGACGTGCATGGGCCTTGGGGCGGGCATTCTGCTGGCCGCGGTTTCGCCCCTGCTGGTGAACCGCCTGCTCAAGATTCCCGCCGAGCTTCATCCGCAGGCGCACCTGATTTTCCTGATCATGGCCGCCGCGCTGCCCATTGACTTTGCCAGCGGATCGCTCCGCGGCGTGCTGGCCGCCAGCCAGCGGTTTGATCTGCTCAACGCCCTGGGCATACCTTCCAGCGCCCTCACCTATCTGTTGCCGGTCACGGCGCTGGCGCTCGGCTTCGGCCTTCCGGCCATCGTGTTTTTCCTGGTCCTGGCGCGGATCGCCGCCATCGCCATCCTGCTGGCCATGTGCTTCCGCCTCCATCCCGTTCTCCGCGCCCGCCTCTCGTTTGACCGCCACCTGGTCGGCCGCCTGCTCGGCTTCGGCGGCTGGGTCACCGTCTCCGGCGCCGTCGGCCCCATCCTGGTCTTCTTTGATCGATTCCTCATCGGCGCCCTCGTCTCCATCGCCGCCGTCGGCTTTTATACCCCCCCTTACATGATTTCAACCAAGCTGTGGATTCTTCCCGGTAGTCTCATGTCCACTCTGTTCCCGGCCTTCAGTTCCTCCGCCGGGCGCGGAGACCACGAATGGATCCGGAACGCGCTCCTCCGTTCCCTCAAGTTTATTCTGCTCACGGTGGGCCCGGCGGCCCTGGTGCTGGCCTTCTTCGCCCGCCCCCTCCTCACCATCTGGGTGGGCCCTAAGTTTGCCGCCGAGGGAACGCCGGTCCTGCAAATCCTGGCCGCCGGTGTGCTTGTAAATTCCCTTGCACAGGTTCCATATAACCTCTTACAGGGGATCGGCCGCCCCGACTTGACTGCCAAGTTTCACCTCTTCGAGGTCCCGTTTCACGTCGTCCTGGCCTGGTTCCTGGTCACGCGCTTCGGGCTTTCCGG
>JBAUWE010000141.1:0-4331 GCA_049583595.1 Terriglobia bacterium | reverse complement strand
CCCATCATCAGGCTGGCCTTGTGCATTTTGCCCTCCCCGGAAAGCGGATTGCCCACAGGCGCCGGCTGCCCGCCGCGTGAAGGCAGCAGCAATGCGATCAGAGATTGTTTTGCCAGCACTCCCGCGCCGCCCAGCGCCCAGCTCACCGCCGCCCATTTTCCTTTGATGTGCTGAAGCTCGCCCAGCATGGCGTTGCCCCATTCGCGCGCCTCAGCAGGGGCCAGCCGAATTCCGGCGCGCAGCAGACCTTCCGCAAGCCGTCGCAGAAAAGTACCCGCCATCACGCGCGCCCTCCCGCCGTTGCCGGCTTTCGCGTGGCAAGCGGTTTGCGCGCTGCGACCCGTTCGGACCGTGCCAGCTCGATCCCTTTGGACGTCAGGCGATAGGTGTGCCGGGGCGGAACGCCCTGTTCCGTCTGCACCCAGCGCGTCTCCAGCAGTTCGTGTTTGGCCAGGCGCATGAGAATGGGATAAAGCGTTCCCGATTTCAGTCCGGTTTCCCGGCTCAGTTCGTAGCCGTAGCGCCAGCGGGAGGGCTTTTGGGAGAAGCTGCCCAGCACCTGAAGGGTTTGCGGCGAAAGGCGAACGGGTTTCATGCTCATAAGTCTACATAGATAGAGTTTTCTGTCAAGCTCTTTCTCGCTCCCCGTCCCCTTCCCCCCAAAAACACCGCCACAGCCGCCCCATGCCCGGTGACGGCTGTCACTGCATCGGGGTATCCATCCTGTTAACTTTCAGGCGTAACCTGCGAGCATGGGCAAAGTGGGCTTGTTCTGCCAGGATGACGGACCGTCTCCTGGGGACAAGCGGGACCGGCAAGCAGACGCACATGCGGCGTCGATTCCACCGAAAGGAGCTTAGCCATGTCCAACCGATGGGTGTTTCTCGCGGCCTTCCTCACGGCCACCCTCATGGTGGCGGGAGCCTTTGCGCTTTCCCCCTACTTCTACTTTGAACTGGCCACGTCGTCGATCTTTATCGCCATTGCCGTGCTGGTGTTCTTTGGAGAGGACCGGTACTCCTACATGCTGGGAACAGTTTTCGTCCCCGTCTGGTTCCTGGTGGACCTCCTGGTAGGCGGGATCGGCAACGATTTCGGTTCCCTTTTCCGATACGTGACCGGGCAACACATCAGCAGCATGAGCACTCCCCTCACAGGATTTGCGCGGCTGTCCGCCCTTTTCCTGTTTGCAGTCAGCCTGGCCGCCTGGCGCCGCGAGGTCAACGAGCGTTTCTGGGGAAAGACCTTCTGGACTTGCCTGATCATCTCCGTGGTCTATGTGGGAATCCTCACAATATGGTATGTTAAGCTTTTCCCTGCAGGTCACTGAGAATTCCTGATGTTGATTGGTCACGTCGCAGTCGCGCTGGGCGCCAAAAAGGCAGCCCCCAAAACCTCGTTGGGCACCCTGCTGTTGGCCGCGCAGTTGCCGGACCTCCTCTGGCCCCTGTTCCTGATGCTGGGATGGGAGCGTGTGCGGATCGTGCCCGGCATCACGGCCGTGAGCCCGCTGGATTTTGTCAGTTACCCGTTCACCCACAGCCTGCTGGCCGATTTCGGCTGGGGACTGCTTCTGGCCGGGCTTTACCTGGTCATCAAAAAGAACCGGCGCGGCGCTTTCGTCATCTGGGCGTGCGTCCTGAGCCACTGGCTGCTGGACTTCATCAGCCACCGCCCCGACCTTCCCCTCTATCCCGGCAGCCGGCTGTTCGGGCTGGGAATATGGAACTCCGTATCCGTAACGCTTCTGGTTGAAGGCGGCCTGTTCGTGGCCGGCGCGATGATTTACAGCCGGGTCACCCGCCCGCGCGATAAGGCCGGCGAATACAGTTACAAAACTTTCATTGCCCTCCTCGTGCTGATTTACCTGGCCTCGCTGGTGGGACCGCCTCCGCCCAGCGTCAACGCCGTGGAGTGGGCCGGAGTCCTGAGCTGGCTGTTCCTGGCCTGGGCCTATTGGATCGACGACCACCGCACCCCCACCACCCACCCTCCATCCCCGCCGCCGCCGGGCGAGATGGTGAGTTGAATGGGGATTACTGCGTTTGAGTCCAATTTCGCTACAGGCAGCAATAGATGAAATACGAGAGGTTCGAGCAGTTACCGGTCTGGCAGGCGGCCATTGAGCTTGCAAAGCGGATCTATGGGCTGACCCATCAGCGCGAGCTCCGGGGCCATGGAAGCTTGCGCGACCAGATCGAACGGGCCGCCGTTTCAATCTCCAACAATATCGCGGAGGGTTTTGAGCGGGGAACCACCCAGGAATTGCTGACCTTTCTTTACATCGCACGTGGATCGGCGGGTGAAGTACGCTCGATTCTCTGCCTGATAGAATCGATGCCGCATTTCGAGAATCTCAAATTTGAAATCGCGTGCGGAAGGCATATCGCGGCAATTGCGAGGCTGGGCGGATGCACTCCAGAATTCCAAAATCACCGGCCAGCGCTATCTGAACCAGAAGGTCCGCAGGACTGAGAAGTCCCGCAAAGATCGACAGGAATTCCTGGATAAGCTTGCCAGGATTCGCCAAGGCCAATCGAAAACAGAAGTTTGAAGCGACCCATCTCCAATCACCTCCCACCTTATCCCCACCTTCCACAATGAATTCGCGCCAAAGCGGCAAACCTCTGTTCTCCCGCCTGAAAAAACAAACGGGAACGGGCCGAAAGCCCACAGGTGACTGGGACCTGGCCTGGGCATGGCTTTACCGCGAACTGCACGGCCATCAACAGAACGGATAAACGCTGGCAGCAGATCGAGCGCATCTATCACGCGGCGCGCGAGCCCGTCCCGGTCAAGCCATATTCTGCCGTGCCCGAGCGAAGGCAGCCAGGGCGTTGTCACGGTAGATTTTTTTCAGCAGAGCGTCGGGCAGGTTGAAGCCGTTCAAATACCAGTGGTAGCCAAACTGGAAGTGGTAAAAGTGCTCGTCGGCCGTCTCCAGTATTCGGAAGGTGGTGCGGTACATCTCCTGGTCGAATCCCATGTCCGTCCCGTAGAGGATGCGGTCGGAGTGTTTGCTGAAGAACTGCGCGACAGAGCGGGGGACGCAGGCGGTCTCGGCGTAGCGGGCGCCGATGTCGGCGTACAGATTGGGGTTGCGGTCCAGCAGTCCGCCGAGGCTTGACAAGTCGTTGCACTGGTTGGTCAGATGGCAGGCAAAGAATATCGTTTGGGGGTGCTTCTTCACGGCGCGCTCCAGGCTCTCGATCAGCGCCCGGTGCCCCATGACCCCCGGCTTCACATCGATCCGCCACTTGTAACCGTTCATCAGCCCGTCGTTGGTCTGGTCCATGGGCTCGTAGGCCCACGGCGGGTCAGACACATGGATGCTGACCGGCATGCCCAGCTTTCCGCACCTTTCGAACAGAGCATCCAACTCTGGGTCGTCGGGGTGCGGCCGGGGTCCCGTGGGCCGAGTCCTCCGTCCGGCCGGTCCTCTCCCCGCGCGGGCTCCGAAGCCGCGCCCTTTGTCGACCAGTTCTCCCACTCCTGTGGCCCCCATCTCATGGCACCGTTCCAGCGCCTCCAGAGCCTGCCGCTCGAACCCGGCCGACCCGAACTGGGTGAGATCGAACCCGCACCACAGCTCAAACCGGTCCCTGTGCGGAGTAAAACGCTTCCCGACCTCCTGGAACCTCTCACCGGTGGCCATGGTCATGACAACGCCCTTTTCCAGGCCCACAGCGTCCATGTTTTTCACCCACTGATCCACCTCGGCCGCCGTGCGGGCGTAGGGGTGGGTGTGGCAGTCGATCACCGGATATTTCGCCCTGGTTATCTTTGTCTCCGCGATTTTGTAAATGGACCGGGGACGGTAATCCTTCAGCAACAGCTTGTCTGGCGTGATCGGCCCTTCGGGACCAGGAACCTCCTGCGCAGCCGCGCGCCCGCGGCCCGGCACCCCAGGGATTCCAATGGCCGCTCCGGATAGCACTGCAAGTGATTGTCTGCGATTCATGGTGTTTGCACCTGTCGCCTGCGGTGGAACATTCCGTGGCAGGCTTTCTCCTCATAATTTTGCGGCGCCCTGCTGCAAGCTCAAGCCGCCGGAACTCCTCGACGAACGCGAAGAAGCAGCGAGCCGCTTCCTGCCGCGTTCACGTGCGATGGTATACCAGGCATTGAGGCTGTCAAGCGCTTTCCGCGTTTGCGTCTACTCAACCCTCCCGGCACGTCATCCTGATCCCGCCGTGCGGGAGAAGGATCTGCTTTATTTCGGGGCTGGCGCAGGGAATTCTGAAGAATGAGAGCGGAAGTTGGAACCAGCGAGTCGCGAGTAGGGAGTAGCGAGGACCTCTGGTGTTGAGGTCCGCGGCTCTTCTTGAAGT
>JBAUWE010000140.1:0-10136 GCA_049583595.1 Terriglobia bacterium | reverse complement strand
TCATGCCGGCGCTGGCGGGGATGTCCTTCACCATCATCGTTTCCATGATTCTGGCCAAGCACAAGCCGTTGTCAGGGGTTATTGATTGGAGAAACTTCAATGACCTTGGCAATATCCTGCTGACCTTCGTGATGCTCTGGGCATACATGTCTTTTTCTCAGTTTCTGATTATCTGGGCAGGCAACCTGCAGGACGAGAATTTCTGGTACACGGTTCGAGGCACCGGTGAATGGATGTGGGTGGCGTTATTCATCATCCTCTTCCACTTTGCGGTACCGTTTGTCCTGCTGCTGAATCGGCCGGTGAAGAGGACCATGAAAGCGCTGGCCCTTGTGGGCGGCGGTCTGCTGGTGATGACCTGGATTGACCTCTACTGGTTCATTACGCCTGCCTTCTATCCGCTGGGGCCGCATTTTGATTGGATTGACATCGTGGCTCCTTTGGGGGTCGGAGGGTTGTGGCTGGCGTTCTTTATTCGCCAACTCAAGGCCAGGCCCCGGCTGCCGTTGCACGATCCAAGGTTTGAGGGAGTAGTTCAGCATGGATGAGAACATGACTCATTCTGAAAATCCGAAGCACCGCCACGAAACCCGCGAGGCTGTGCCCAGGTATATTCTCTATTTCGCGCTGGGTGTCGCCATATCGGTGATCGCCGGCTTCCTGGTCAGTTGGGGAACCCTTCGGTTCTTCCAGCATCACCAGACGTACACTGCTCCCCAATCGGCGATCTCACGGGGCCGCGTTCTGCCACCCCCCGGAATGCCACAGCTTCAGACGCACCCCGATACGGATCTGCAGGTCTATCTGCAAAAGCAGCACGAGATTCTCGACTCATACGGATGGGTCAACCGGAAGAACGGTGTGGTTCGAATTCCAATACAACGCGCAATGAACATCCTGCTCCAGCAAGGCCTTCCGGTACGCAATAGTCAAACACCGAAGGGTGCGGTACAGCCCGGAGAAGTGCAGCAGTATGCGGTTCCCCAGGGCTTTATGCCGCAAAACTAGGAGAAACACCGGAGCCGGTGGTCAGCAGGCTGCCAGAAAGTTAGGACAATCATGGCTTGGGATCATATTCAGGACAGGACCGATGCCGTAAGGGTCGGGCTGCGCGATTGTGTGTCAATGAAACTGGGAATTCTCTTTGCATTCTGCCTGATCATCAGTGTCGGTTACCCGTCCGTCACCAGGGGACAGGTTTCCAAAATCCTGCAGTCCCGTGGATTCCAGGGGCCGCCGCACGGAGGCGCTTCGGCAGAGAACTCCAAGACGGTGCCCCCTCAACTGAAGAACGTCGGTATTGATCAGAGATTGAATAACCAGGTTCCGCTGGATCTGGTGTTCCGCGACGAAACGGGGAGGACGGTCCGCCTGGGCGACTATTTCGGAAAGAAGCCGGTCATTCTTTCCCTGGTCTACTTCAATTGTCCGCAGCTCTGCCCCATGATCGAAAACGGCCTGCTGGAAAGCCTGAAGGACGTCCCGTTCAGCATCGGCAATCAGTTCAACGTGCTGACCGTCAGCTTCGATCCCAAGGACTCGCCTTCCCAGGCCCTGGCGAAAAGGTTCGCGTACCTGTCCACGTACAATCGCAAGGGCGCAGCCGCAGGGTGGCACTTCCTGACTGGAGACGAAGCCTCGATTGCCGCACTCACCAAAGCGGTGGGCTTCCGATATCATTACGATTCCAAGATCGACCAGTTTTCGCATGCCGCAGCTATTATGGTTTTGACTCCACAGGGTAAGGTGGCCCGGTATTTTTATGGCATTCGTTATCCGGCCGGCGCGGTTCGTCTGTCTCTGGTGGAAGCGTCAGAAGGAAAAATCGGAACGCCCGTTGACGCGGTTATGCTGTATTGCAGCCATTACGATCCAGCTACGGGAAAATACAGCCTGCTGATTTCCCGGGTGCTGTTTATTGCCGCGCTCGTCACCGTCATCCTACTGGGCGGATTGCTGCTGGTGCTGTTCCTCAGCGGCCGCCGGAAGCAGCATGGAGTGCTCTTGACACAGGCCTCTGTGAAGGCTGAGAGGTAGAAGGCCCGCCTCGATCACCAGGGCCGAATTGAAGAGGTTGAAAGAATAAAATGCCACATGCGTTTCCCTTATTCCCGCAACAAGCATCGACGCTTGCTCCGGCGGTTGACCATCTCTTTTACTTCCTGACCGCGGTGTCGGTTTTCTTCAGCGCGCTGATCTTCCTGCTCATCTTTTATTTCGCGATCAAATATCGCCGCCGTTCAAAAGATGAGGCGCCCCCGAAGAACCAGGTCATCAACAATATTCCGCTTGAAGTTACCTGGACCGTGATTCCGATGATCCTGGTTGCCATCATGTACTTCTGGGGGGCCGACATTTTCGTCAGGAATTCGCAGCCGCCCCCGAACGCCACGGAGATCTTTGTCATCGGGAAGCAATGGATGTGGCACATCGAGCACACGAATGGCAAACGCGAAATCAATTCGCTGCACATTCCAGAAGGAGTGCCGATCAAGCTCACGATGACTTCCCAGGACGTCATTCACGACTTTTTCGTTCCCGCTTTCCGGGTTAAAAAGGACGTACTGCCCGACCGCTACACCTCGGAGTGGTTCCAAGCGACCAAGGTGGGCAAATACCATTTCTTCTGCAACCAGTATTGCGGAATGGGCCACTCATTGATGCGTGGCTGGGTCTATGTGATGACGCCTGAGGACTATCAGAAGTGGCTGAACAGCGGGGTTTCAGGGACAACGATGGCGGAGCAGGGGGAAACGCTCTATCACCAGTACGGCTGCATCACCTGCCATGGCACCGGGAAAGGGCCGGCCTTCCAGGGACTTTTTGGGAGGCCCGTCAAGCTGGCCGACGGACAGACGGTTCTCGCCAACGAAGCGTACATTCGCGCGTCCATCCTCGACCCGTCCTCCCAGATTGTGAACGGGTATCCGGCGATCATGCCCACGTTTAAAGGACAGGTGAGCGAAGAACAGGTGCTGCAGCTCACGGCCTATATTAAGTCGCTGGCCTCAAAAGAAAGGAATACGGGAACACCATGAGCAGTTCAGAAGTTGCCATTAAGCCACGCGTTCATTATTTGAACGTCGATTATGGCATTAAATCCTGGCTACTGACCACCGATCACAAACGGATCGCCTGGCTCTACCTGATATCGATCACGTTCTTCTTCGCTATCGGCGGAGTGGCAGCTTCCTTGATGCGCCTGAATCTGCTGGAGCCTCAGGGGCTGCTGGTCGAGCCGGAGACTTATAACAAACTGTTCAGCACGCATGGCATCGTCATGATTTTCCTTTTCCTGGTGCCTTCGATTCCTGCCGTGCTGGGCAACTTCCTGATTCCCCTGATGCTCGGGGCCAGGGACGTCGCGTTTCCGCGCCTCAACCTGCTGAGCTGGTACGTCTTCATGGCCGGTGGATCGCTTGTGACCTACGCGCTCATCGCTGGCGGGGTTGACACCGGCTGGACCTTCTACACGCCCTTGAGCACGATGTACCTGAACACTCACGTGATGGCCACCGCGACCGGCGTCTTTATCGCCGGCTTTTCTTCCATCCTCACCGGCTTGAACTTTGTCGTCACCATTCACAAGATGCGCGCCCCGGGCCTCACGTGGTTCCGGCTGCCCCTCTTCATCTGGGCGATGTATGCCACCAGCATTATCTTCATCATCGGAACACCGGTTGTCGCCATTTCGCTGGCGCTGATTGTCATCGAGCGGCTCTTCCACGTCGGGATCTTCGATCCCGCCCTCGGAGGAGACCCCATCCTGTTCCAGCACCTTTTCTGGTTCTACTCGCATCCTGCCGTATACGTCATGATTCTCCCCTCGATGGGCGTGATCAGTGAAGTCGTCTCCGCCCTTTCCCGGAAAAAGATATTCGGCTACCATTTCATTGCCTTCTCCAGCATTGCCATCGCTGTGATCGGGTTTCTGGTGTGGGGTCACCATATGTTTGTCAGCGGCCAGTCCATCTATGCCGGACTGGTCTTCTCTGCCCTCAGCATGGCCGTGGCCATCCCTTCCGCCGTCAAAGTTTTCAACTGGACGGCAACCCTTTACAAGGGATCGATCTCCTATGAGGCCCCGATGCTTTATGCCCTGGGCTTTATCGGGTTGTTTACCATCGGTGGATTGACGGGCCTGTATCTGGCCACCACGGCAATTGATCAGCACGTGCACGCAACCTATTTTATCGTCGCCCACTTCCATTACATTATGGTCGGCGGCGCCATCATGGGGTACATGGCTGGAATCCACTTCTGGTGGCCCAAGATCAGCGGCAAGCTGTACCCTGACGGATGGTCCCGGGTCGCCGCAGTCATCATCTTTGTAGGGTTCAACCTGACGTTCTTTCCACAGTTTATTCTTGGCTATCTGGGGATGCCGCGCCGCTATGCCGTGTATCCACCCGAATTCCAGACTCTCAACGTCGTCTCGACGGCCGGTGCCACCATCCTGGGCCTGGGATACATCATTCCCCTGATTTATTTTGCCTGGTCCATCCGGTACGGGGCGCCTGCGGGCGACAACCCCTGGAAGGCAACAGGGCTCGAGTGGACAACGTCCTCTCCGCCCACGACTCACAATTTTGAGGAAACACCTGTCGTAACTGAAGAACCCTACGGCTATGATCGCATCGCGGAGGAAATACAAGTTGCATAACAGCCAAGCCGTTATTGCCGAACAATTTGACGACCGGACGCAGCAACATGAAGCGGCCAGCCTTGGAATGTGGATCTTCCTTGCCACGGAGGTCATGTTCTTTGGTGCTCTTTTTACGGGATACACCGTTTATCGGAACCTTTACACGACGGCCTTTGAAGCTGGCAGCCACCTTCTGAACGCCAGGATCGGAGCCTTCAATACTGCGGTCCTGATTGGCAGCAGCTTGACGATGGCCCTGGCCGTTCATGCAGCTCAGACGGGCATGCGCAAACGGCTTATGGCATTCCTCGCTTCGACGATGGTCCTGGGCGGGCTCTTCCTATATATCAAATTTGCCCTCGAATGGGTTCACGACTACAGGGACGGCATGATCCCGGGATTGCACTTCACTTATTCGGGACCGCACGCCTCGCATGTGGCGATGTTCCTCTGTTTTTATTTCATCATGACGGGTGTTCACGCGCTCCACATGATCGTAGGGGAGGGAGTTATGACAGTCCTTCTCATTATGGCGTGGCGAGGCGAGTTTTCCAGGGAAAGCCACAACCACATTGAGATGTTTGGGCTGTATTGGCATTTTATCGATATCATCTGGATATTTCTGTTTCCACTCTTGTATTTACTGGGAGCTCATTACTGATGTCTGAACATATAGCGTCTCGAAAATTGTATTTCGTTGTATTCTTCAGCCTCCTGGTCCTCACTCTGTTGACTTGGCAGATCGCTTACGTCGACCTCGGCCGTTGGAACATGGTGGTGGCTCTCATTATTTCGATCACCAAGACGGTATTGGTGGCAACGTTCTTCATGCATCTTCGCTGGAGCGCGTCGATGGTGCGCCTTGTTGTGTTTGCCGCTGTCTTTTGGCTGGCCATTATGCTGACCCTGACCATCGGCGACTTTTTCACCCGCACAAATGTGCAGCCCTGGCAGTCTTCCGCAACAGTTTCACAGCCCTTGGCCCCCGGCGTAAAACGCTAAGGCATAGGCGCAGCAACTTCTATTGAGACAAAATTTGTGGTGGGGATTTCCCCTCATCACCCTGCGGCTTTTTGTGGGGCAGGCTCCAACAAGACGGATGGAAACCTGTCGAGCATTCCGTTCAGTGACAGCACACTCTGCCCGCCCCCAACCGGCTTCGCGGCCACCGTCCCGTGCGTAAAAACATTTCTCCAGCGGATGGGACATTCCCGGGGAAGCACGATCTTCAGAGCCGGCCAGTTTTCCCTGGGCAGCAGGGACTTCTGTCTGCGGAGAAATCCCGCGACAAGACGGGGCACGGCAACAATCACCCAGCTCTTCCTTCGGCGGCGGGCAAACGCCACAACCCGGTCTCGCCTCGGCCCCGCTCCTTCCAACGGAATATATTCACCGGATGCAAAGAGTTCCTTATGAGCAAGCCGGAAATTAAGAGCTTTACGAATCAGGTAAAGTTTGATCCTCCCATCCTGCCAGTTTGAAACCAGGTCCTTCAACAGTTCCTCCGGAGCCTCTGCCTCTTGAGAATTGAGTTCTTCCAACATCCGGACCCTCTTCTCAAAATCGACGGGCCGCCGGTTGTCAGGATCCACGAGGCTGAAGTCCCACAGTTCGGTTCCCTGGTAGAAGTCCGGAACGCCCGGCGATGCGATCTTCAG
This sequence comes from Terriglobia bacterium, assembly GCA_049583595.1. Taxonomy (GTDB): domain Bacteria; phylum Acidobacteriota; class Terriglobia; order UBA7540; family UBA7540; genus SCRD01. The sequence continues at coordinate 3,833 of JBAUWE010000140.1, read as the reverse complement.
CAGAGTCTGCGAAAGAGCGTTCACGTAACCGTAGAACGCAATCGTTTTCCGCAACTCGATAAAGTCCTCCATAAACCGGTTCCGGCTGTCGGATCTGATGGAGTTCCGGATAAACTGTTTGACGGCCTTTTCGTATTTCAGATCAGGGTTGATCCAACTGGTGTGAATCTTGGCTTCGCGCAGGGCCTTCTCCATGGATGCAATGAGTCGATCGAGAAACCCGGCTGCCTCTGCATGGTCAAGCGGCCACGCACCCAGCATGGTTTGGTACAACAGGCACTCTTCGTTATTGTCCGGAACGAGCTGGCCGTTGTAATCCGTCTTGTGAGGCCGGTTCCATTTGCTCCAACGGTGCAGGCGGGGAAGCCATATCCTTTCAATTTCAGAAAGTACGCTCACGCGCGCCCGGACATCCTCGCTGCGTTTGGTATCGTGCGTTGAGGTTGAATTCATCGAGTGCGGCCAGCGGGTCTGCCTGGCCTGAATAAATCCGTGAAATGCCGGCACATCGTAAGGAGGTTTCTCGCGAAGGGAGTCTCCGCCCACTTCATTCAATGAAATCAGACTGTTATAAACATAGGACGCGGTGTCTTCCAGTCCCTTCGCCATCACCGGACTCGTAAACTGCTGCCATCGCATGACAAACTGAAGCCATGATTTCCGCTGGGCTGCCGCGTAAGGCTGCGGCTCAACAAACAAGAGCCGGCGCAGGAAATCCCAGGCGGCGTCGCTGACTTCATCGGGGGAATTCCGGCGTCGCGCGGTCTCCAGAGTCCAGTCGAGATAGGAGCGGTCGCGAGGGCTGACGGAAAAATTCCGGACGTAGGTCCTGTAAACAGGAAGACACGCCGTGACCTCAACAAAGGCCCGTACAAGCTCAGGTAGAGGAATATCTCTGGCATGGCGATCCTGCGACGCCAGCTTTGCCAGTAAATGAGTAAAGGCCGCCAGTTCGCCCGCAAAAAGCTGATAAATCACCTGCTTGTTGCGCCTATAAGACACCTCGGTATAGGAATGTTTGCAAGCTGTAAAATGACGAAAATCCTTGTCCAGTTGGGCAAATCCACTCGGATCCACGAACAGCCCGTTCACGGCGTTCAGGAAGTCATAGCCGGTGGTTCCTGCCACCGGCCAATCCGCCGGCAGCGATTCATCCCGCCCCAGGATCTTCTCAACGATGAGATAGCGATTCGCAGGGCTGCGACTTTCCTCTTTTGCCGCAGTTGCAATCCTCAATCGCTCCAGATAACGGGCCGGATCGTGCAGGCCGTCCACGTGGTCCACACGGAGCCCGCTCAATTCTTCCTTCCGGGCAAGTTCAGCGATCAGGCGGTGCCGGTCCTCAAAAACACGGGGCTCTTCAACCCTCAATCCGACAAGTTCGTTGATGTCAAAGAAACGCCGGTAATTGATCTCTTCCGAGGCCATCTTCCAGTGCGCCAACCGATAAGCCTGCGCAGACAAAAGATGGTCCAGCGACTCGAAACTACTTCCATCGCCATGCGTTCCATTAAAGAATCTGAGCGTCTCGTCCAGACAGTGCTTCACGCCAGCGGAATGGTGGTAGAGCTCCCACAAACGATGCTTAATCTCTTTGTGGGCCTCGCGGCGGTTCCTGATCCCCTTCTGGGCCGGCAATCGTCTGACCGCTTCCAGCACACGAGAGACTTCTTCAACCAACGAGGAATCAACGTCTTTCCCACTGCGGATACCCTCCAGACAGTGCTCCAGAATCGCGCGATAGGTGCTGGGATTCAGTGGGAAGCGGTGCTCATAATAGCGGATATAAAAACCGTTTTCGTCGAGTTTAAGGTTCAGTTCCTGGTTTTCCAGCACCTGGCCATAACGGTCGCCAAGAACCGGGATCAAAACCTTGTTGTCCTGCAGAAATAAACCCTTGCCCGCCCCCGGGTGCCATTCAATGTCAAAGTATCGGGCATACTCCGATGAAGGACCATTCTCCAGCACATCGATCCACCATGGATTCTCAGAATTCGCCACCATGTGATTGGGAACGATGTCCAGCAGAAGCCCCATGCTGTAACTCTTCAGCTTGCGGACCAGATCATCAAACTCTTCCTCGGTTCCCAGCTCCGAATTGATTCGGAGGGGGTCGGCCACATCGTATCCGTGCGAGCTTCCCTTCCCGGCCTTGAAGCGCGGCGAAACATAGAGGTGCGTGATGCCCAGTTCGTGAAGGTACGGAACCAGATTTTTCGCATCAATAAACCGGAAGTTCAGGTTGAACTGAATCCGATAAGTTGCTACCGGGATTGCCAGCAAACGCATCATCTTTAACCTACATAAACACTCAGTTTGTTCCCCAGGGCAAGAAATATCTCGATCCACGCCTTTGCAGACTCATCACCCTCGGCCGCACGCCTTTGGAACTCTTCATACCGCCCCAGCAACACTTCATGGAACACGTTTTGAGGCTGCCACCGTCTGACTTTAAACGGCAGCATGTCCGCAACATTCACGGCTGCGATAAATGCCTCAAGCCGCCCCATGTCGTAAGGATTCTCCAGAAACAAAGCCGCCACGCCCTCCAGATTTCTTCGCATGGAGAATTCCAGCGTCGCCTCATCAAACACGATCCCGGCCCTGCCCATCTCTTCCAGCGAGGCCCGAATCTGGTCAACTTCCAATGTTTCAGACTCGAGGAGCCGCCGCAGTTCGGCGTTCAAGGTGAACTCCGCTGCGATCTGGAAGCGTTTCGGCTGGGGCATGCTGAGCGAGGCAACAAAGCGCATCAGCGGAGCACCGCGCTCATAAATTCTACGGTACGCCGCTTCCGCCTCGGCCAGCGCGGATTGCAGAATGAGCCTGAGAATGTGCTGCTGCTGATCGCGGAACAACATATTGAGCGTGTAAGTCGTTGAGCCGAAGTGCTTGTCCACAATCCGCAGTCTCTCCGCCAGATCCCCGCGGTCAAAGCTTTCGGTAATCTCCTTCACCATCGCCGCATACTCAGCCTCACCAAGAAACTTGCGGACACCGCCGTTCAGGTTGTGGTCTCCAAGATGCAGCACGCCGAAACTGATTTCTGCGGATTCCCAGGTGATTTCTGAAGTCACCTGGACACGCCCAAGCGCCAGCCTCGTCTTACCTTCATTCAATACCTTATAGTCCTGCCGGTCGACGGTATAACAATAAATTCTTGTTTCGTGGTTGTAAGGCTCGAAGAGCGAGCTCACGGCGTAATGAGCGCCAACTTTCGACAGCTCGATCGCAGCGGGTCGAACAAATTTTTCAAAGATCACCGCCCCGTTTTTGTGCGCCGGGACATTGCTCTCAGCCTTCTCCAGCAACTCAATAAATCGGGCCTCATAAGGCTGCTGAAAAATCTCTTCCGCCAGTTGAATTGCGCGGCCTGCGTATTGAATCACCTGGACCGTCTCAATCCCCGAAAGCTCGTCAAAAAACCATCCGCAGCTTGTGTACATCAGCATCAGGTGCCGCTGCAGCTCCATGAGCTTGAGGGCCCGGATACTCTGCTCCTGAGTGAGCGGGCGGGCGGCGTTGCGTTCCAGAAAGCCCTGAACATTCTCGCGGGAGCGGTCCAGAATGACATGGATATAGTCGTTGCGCGCCGCCCAGGGATCCTTGAACAATTCTTTTCCCTTCCTGGAAAAGGAGCCGTTGATGGTGTCACGCAGCCAGTCGAGAGCTTCCCGAAGAGGCGCACGCCACTTCTGGTTCCATCCTTCGTGTCCTCCGCTGTTGCAGCCGCAATCGCCCCGCCAGCGCTCAACCCCGTGAGGACAACTCCAAGAGCTTTTCTCAAAGATTCTGGCTTCATGGGCCGGCGGATGTTGTTCCAGGAATTCTCC
>JBAUWE010000139.1:0-6903 GCA_049583595.1 Terriglobia bacterium | reverse complement strand
CGGCGGGGGGAGTTGGAGGCGGAGATTTGCAGGACCACGATCACCGAATCGAGGAGGCTTTCAAGCGCCCTGGGCGCCAGGGTCATTCTGGCCAACGAAGCCTTCCAGCACACGGGCAGCTTTAAATTCCGTGCGGCGTACAACGTGGTGATGCGGGCGGAGGCGGACCTTTTTCTCACGGCATCCTCCGGAAACTTTGGGCAGGCTCTGGCCTACGCGTGCCAGTTGCTCGGGAAGTCCTGCATGGTGGTGATGCCCTCGACTTCGTCGCAGGTGAAAGTGGATGCCGTGCGGGGCTACGGCGGCAAGGTTGAACTGATTGATGTGACAGTCAAATCGCGCTGGGACCGTGTGTGGGAACTGGGAAAGAAGCATCCCGAGGCCTATGTCGCCAGCCCCTATGACGATCCTTTCGTGATTGAGGGGAACAGCAGCCTGGGAAGGGAACTGGCTGCGCTGGATTATGACTTTGACAGTGTCGTGGTGCCGGTGGGCGGAGGCGGACTGGCCTCGGGGATTGTGGTGGGCCTGCGGGGTGAGAATGATCGCGTTCCGGTCATCGGAGCGGAGCCGCTGCTGGCAAATGATGCGGCACGGTCGCTGCGCGAAGGCCGGATTGTTTCCAACGAAGGAGAGCCGCAAACCCTTGCCGACGGGGCCCGGACGCTTTGCCTCGGCGACCGCAACTGGGAGATTTTGAGGACGGAGCTGAACAAGATCGTCGAAGTGCCGGAGGAGAAAATCGCCGAGGGTTTACGGATGCTCTTCGGGCTGGCGAATTTGAAGGCGGAACCGACCGGTGCGCTTGCCATCGCAGCCATGCTGGCAGACCCGGAAACGTTCGCGGGCCAGACTGTCTGCTGCGTGGTGAGCGGCGGAAACGTCGATCCCGAAGTCTATGCCCGCCTGCTGCTGGAGCAGCAATGTGCTGATTAAGGTCCTGTGAAGCCCAACCTTGGAGTTGCCGTAGAAAAGCAGGTGGGCGGATGGTGGCGTGCTACCGTTGCTCTGCGGGGACGATGAATGTTCGGGACATCCGGTCATGCCAGGTCAGCCCTTCGGCGTCGACCGCCGCCCAGATAAACCCCAGCATCAAGGCTGACATTGAAACCAGATAGCCAAAACCCCGCCAGAGGCAGTCCGATAGCCTTGGCGGATTGCCTTCGAAGGTGATCACCTCGAGCCTGGCCCAGATGAGTCCTGGCGTGGCTGCAGCGATGGCCGTGCAGCCCGCAAAGTAGAGCATGATGAAGAACGCTCCGACCAGGCCTGTGGCGGCCAGTTCCAGGGGCTCAGAGGAGAAGGCGCCGCCGACTTGCCAGAAAATCAGCGCGTAGAGCCCCACCGCTGACAAAATGACCAGCGCGTCAATCAAAGCGGCATAAAAGCGCATCTTCATCTGGGCGATGGGCACGGCGGAGGGTTCGTCTTCGTCGAGATCTCCGAACGAGTTCTCGGAAGGTCCAAGCTCAATCTCAAGAGGCCCCGTCTCAGTCCCGGGATCTGGTTGAGGTGGTGACGGCGGAGGGACCTCTTCTTCTTCTCCTTCAAGAAAGGCCGATTCAAAGCTGCCCATGCCGAACGACGGAGGAGCAGGGCGGAATTCGGGCTTTGGCTTTGGACGGCTTGCCGAACCCTCCGTGGATGGAAACTCGATAACGTGAGGCCGGGTCTCTTCCGGTTTGGGCGCAGCGGTCCCAAAATCCAGGTTCAGTGTATTGTGACCGGGCTTCCCCTCCTGTTGCAGGCGCGCGCGACGCTGGCGATATTCCTGCACGCGGTCTGCAAGCTCCGCCTGCCAGGGAGAAAGACCGGGGTGAGACTTGGGCTTTGGGAGTGGCGGCTCGGTTTCAGGTTGAACAGTGTCGGGCAGGGTGACCTGGGGTTCCAGTTCCACATCCAGGCTTCCGGATTCTTGTTCGCTCAGCTCCGTTTCGTCCAGCGCGGGTTCTGATTCCGGCTCGGGCTCGGCTGGGACTTTTGTTTCCTGATTGAAGCGGTGAAACAGCGGCGGAATTCCCTCAACCGGACCGTTCACCTGCGTGAAGTGATGCCCACACTTCCTGCATTCCTCTTTTCCCGGAAAGCTGATAAAACCACATTTAGGACATTTCACTGCGACCGGAACCCCCCCTTTGAACCTTATCGCAAAGTTCCCGAAACATCTTAACAAATTCATGCGCGTCAAGAAAGGATTTGCGGGTAGAATACAAGTTTCGACAAATGTGATGGGCCTTATTGATTACTTTTCCAACCGGCAAAGAACTTCCCGACCCTGGCTGGCAATCCCGTTTGCCTTACTGCTGTTGTCCCTTTCTTTTGAGGTCTTTGGGCAATCGCTGCCGGCCATTCCTTCGGGCCTGATGGGCCAGGCTTCCACGGTCGATGTCCGTTCGGATTCCCAGGAAAAAAAGGGGGATGTTTATGACCTGCGTGGCCACGTGGTTGTGACTTACAAGGAAATGGAGGTCACTGCGGACCAGGCTTCCTACAATCAGTCAACCCACCGGGTGGTCGCCAAAGGCCACGTGACTTACAGCGACCCGACAGCCCATCTCGATGCGGATGAGCTCCACTACAACGTGGCCACCGGAAAAGGCTGGTTCCTGAATGGCAAGGGGTACGTGCGCCCGCATATGAAACACCGCCTGGGCGTCATGGAGACGGAAAGCCCATTTTACATACAGGCCAAAATCGTCGAAAGGCTGAACGAGCTTTCCTACAAGATCAGCGACGGTCGTGTGACCACCTGTGATTGTGAAAAGACAGGCTGGTCCATCAGTACCAGTAGCGCCAGGATAAAAGTCGGGGACAAGGTGATGGCCCACAACAACATTTTTCGTTTTCTTCGCGTGCCGGTCTTTTACACTCCGGTGGTTGTGGACTCCATTGCGCCTCGTCCCCGGCAGAGCGGCTTCCTGCTGCCTACCGTTGGCAACTCCTCGCAGAAGGGATTTACTTTCGGTGATGGTTTTTATTGGGCCATGAATCGCAGCGCCGACCTGACCCTGGGCGTGGTCGATTACACCAAGCGCGGCCTGGGGGGCAGCGCCGAATTCCGGGCGCGCCCCAGCGCCGACAGCAGTTTTGACGTCAGCGCTTTTGGCGTAAACGACCAGGGGAACCCCAATTCACCTCAACTGCGGGCGCAGGGTGAAAGCATCAGAGCGACAGGCCAGGCGGACCACCTGTGGGCGGGATTCCGAGGTGTGGTCAACGTGGACTATGCCAGTTCGCTGGCCTTCCGGGAAACCTTTGCCAGCAACTTTACACAGGCCGTCACTTCAGAAGCGCGGCAGATGGGTTTCCTCACCAGGAATTTCAGCGCCTACAGCGCCAACTTTTATATTTCGCGCTACCAGAACTTTCTGTCCACCACGGGTGGCGCGGCCAACTCCATTACCATCCGGCACACACCCAGCTTTTCGCTGTCCGGCATGGACCGGCAGGTGGGCCATACGCCCCTGTTCTTCTCTTTCGAAAGTTCTGCAGGAGCGGTGTCGCGTTCGGAGCCTGATTTCCTGACTCCCAATTTCTCCGAGCGCTTCAATTTTCATCCCGAGCTGACTTTGCGGATGAAACCTTTTCTGCACTTTCATGTCACGCCCTCAGGCGGCGTGTGGGTGACGCGATACGGCACCAGCCTCCGGACGAACCGTAGCGCTGTGGACCGCTATATGGGCGACTTCTCCCTGGACATCCGGCCGCCCTCGCTTGAGAAGGTTTTTGCTCATCCCATCGACGGCTACCGGATCAAGCATGTCATCGAGCCGGACATCCAGTACCGACTGGTTCGGGCCACCGATCCGCAGGATATTATGGACGTGGTGCGTTTTGACAATCTTGATACCATGGCCGAGACGAATGAAATCGAGTATTCGTTAACCAACTCCATCCTGGTGCGCAAGGACGTGGCCGGGGGGCAACCGGTTCCACAGGCCCGCGAACTGCTTTCACTGCGCCTCTCTCAGATTTACTATTTCGACCCGACTTTTAGTGGAGCGCTTCAGCCCGGCAGGGACATCGTGTGGCAGCCCACCACGGCGCTGACGGGTTTTGCTTTTGCACAGGGCCGGCACCTCTCACCGCTGATATCCGTGCTGAAGCTTGCACCCTCGTCCAACTATGACACCGAACTGCGGGCCGATTTCAGTCCCAGTGGCGGGGGCGTCCTGAATGCCGGCATCACCTCCAATGTGCACCGGGGCCTGGTGGGCCTGTCCCTCACGGACTTTTTCATCAGCCGCACGGCGGCGCAGTTGACGCCGGTGTTGCCGACAACTTCACTCTCTCAGATCCCATCCTATAACCTGCTGCGGACTCTGGCGACTTACGGGAACGTGGATCATAATGGTTTCAGCGGTGCCGTTGGCGTGGACTACAACTTTGTCGAGGGGGTCGCCCACCAGATGGTTGGCCAGGCGGGCTACCGTTTTTCCTGCTTTGCAGTCAACGTTGAATACCGAAGGTTTTCGCTGGGCCCGCTTCGCCGGGAAAATGAATTCCGCATATCTGTCTCCCTGGCAAACGTCGGTACCTTTGGAAACCTGCGGCAGAACGATCGCTTGTTTTAAGCCTTTCAGGCCGGGATGTTTGGAAGTTTGCCGGCAGGCTGAAGAGACTTGTCCGATGGCCGCGGCCCATTCCTGATAGGCTTGACGAAAAAGGATAAGGACAATGGCATTCCCAATTCATCGCCCACGGCGGCTGCGCCGGACAGAACCTATTCGCGAACTGGTGCGGGAGACCCGGCTCTCGCCTCGCTCGCTGATTTATCCTCTTTTTGCCTGCCCGGGTTCAAAGGTCAAGGAAGAAATCGACTCCATGCCGGGTAACTACCGCTGGTCGGTGGACCTGCTGGTGGACGAGTGCAAGGAGGTCCAGGATCTCGGAATCCCCGCGGTGATCCTCTTTGGGATTCCCGAGAGCAAAGATGACGTGGGTTCGGGCGCCTATGATGCCAACGGGATTGTGCAGCGCGCCGTCCGTGCGGTCAAGAAAAGCCTCCCGGATTTGATGGTGATTTGCGACACCTGCCTGGATGAGTACACCAGCCACGGCCATTGCGGCCTGGTCAGGGACGGTGAGGTGGTGAACGACCCCACGCTGGAGCTTCTGGCAGAAACCGCTTTAACGCAGGTGCAGGCGGGGGCTGACATGGTGGCGCCATCGGACATGATGGATGGCCGCGTTGGGCGTATTCGGGACGAACTGGACGCCCACGGCTTCAGCGCCATTCCCATCATGGCTTATTCCGCCAAGTATGCTTCCGCGTTTTACGGGCCGTTCCGCGAGGCGGCGCATTCGTCGCCCCAGTTCGGCGACCGGCGTTCCTACCAGATGGACCCGGCCAATCAGCGGGAAGCCATGCGAGAAATTGCCCTCGACATTGAAGAAGGCGCGGACATCATCATGGTGAAGCCCGCCCTGGCGTATCTCGACATTATCGCACTGGCCCGCCAGGCTTTTGACGTTCCCTTTGCCGCCTACCAGGTGAGCGGAGAATTCTCCTTGATTGAGGCCGCCTCCCGCGCCGGCTGGGTTGACCGCAAACGCGCGGCCCTGGAGACGCTGCTGTCGATTCACAGGGCTGGCGCCGACATGATTCTCACTTACTTTGCCAAGGACGTCGCCCGATGGCTGGCATGATGATTCTGTATGGCCACCAGCACATTCCGTTTTCGAGGGACGGCCTCTGATGCCGACTGTCCGCCCCCGCTTCGTTGTGAGTTCTTCGTCTGCTTTGCAGCGCAGCTACCCGTGGAGCTTGCTCAGGACGGCCGCCTTTTGCCTTCTGATGGTCTGCGGGCTGTTGTTTCCGGCCGCCACGCAGGCTGCCAGCCGGCACAGTTCTCTCTCGCGGGCGATCGAGGCCACCCTTCATGCTTCGCCCGCCGGCCGCGGCTTCTGGGGGATTGAGGTTGTGCGGCTCTCCGACGGCGAGATCCTTTACGCCCGCAACACCCAGCACCTCTTCCAGCCTGCTTCCAACATGAAGATGTTCACCACCTCGGCGGCGCTCAGCAAGCTGGGGCCGGACTTCGTTTTTCGCACCACGGTTGAAAGTTCGGCTGCGCCGGACACCGCCGGCCGCGTGCCGGACCTCGTCCTGGTGGGGCGTGGCGATCCCAATCTGGGCAGCCGGGTGGTGCCGTATCAGTACAACTCTCCGGCCCGCCTTCCTGCCGATCTGGACTTTGAAAAGCTTGCCGACCAGCTTGTGGCCAAAGGCGTGCGCGAAGTCACCGGCAACCTTTATGCCGACGACACTTATTACGTCCACCAGCCCTACGGGACCGACTGGGCGGTGGATGACCTCTACTGGGAATACGGCGCGCCGATTACCGCCCTGGCGTTCAATGACAACTCCCTGAAGCTCGAAATCCGGCCCGCGGCGTTTGCCGGTCCCAAGGCGGAAATCCTGGTTCAACCGGGGGATGGCTACTACACGATTGTTGACGGCGTAACGACAACCGACTCGGGAATCCCGGCCAAGATTGAGATCAACCGGTCTCCGGGCTCCATGGAACTCAACGTCTGGGGGCACATCCCCGTTGATTCCAGCGGCGTCGATGAAGAGATCTCCATCGAGAATCCGCCGCTTTTCATCGGCGATATGTTCCGCAAGCTGCTGGAGCAGCGCGGCGTCAAGGTGGATGGCGAAGTCGTCGTCCGTGAAGTCACTCCGGCGCAGGCCGCCAGCCAGGCCGGGCCGCCGCAACCGGCGAAGCGGGTTGTGCTGGCTGAACACGACTCTCTGCCGCTCAGCCAGGACGTCAAGGTTACGCTGAAGGTGAGCCAGAACCTGCATGCTGAAATGCTGCTGCGCACCATGTCCCGCGTTCTGGACAAGCAAGGGAGCCTGGAAGACGGCCTGGACATTTTGAACGCCTTCACCCGGAA
>JBAUWE010000138.1:0-2708 GCA_049583595.1 Terriglobia bacterium | reverse complement strand
GATACCACCGTAACCACCGCTACTCCCTCCGCCGCCGCATGGAATATTCAGAACGATGCACGGAGCAGCCGTCGGGTCCCCGTAGCAGGAGCCATTGTCGTACTGTCCGCAGTCCGATCCCGGCGGCAATGTTTCAAGGCCGGCAAGATGCCGGCGCCTTCCACCGCCACGGAAAGCGTGCCGGGGTGTTTACTTTGACCACGGGCAGGTGGAGTTGGCAAAGTCGCGGCGGCCCTGCAGGATGTGAAAGATGTAAGACCCCATGCAGAATTTGCCCGCCAGGAGAGCGACGAGGGCGATGACGATGAACGCCTGAAAAACGTAGGCGACGATCAGCCAGCCGGTGGTAAGCGCCAGACCCGTTATGGCCATGAAGGTTGCGGCCATGCCCTGGGCAAAACGCCGGGGCGCCGGAGCAGGTTCCAGCTTTGGTTTCGACATCGGGCTGCCAATCACCCAGTCGTAAAGCCTTTCAAACAGATTCAGTTGCGGCAGGACCACGTTCCAGACCAGGACGGCCGCGAGCATGAAGAAGAGCGTTTGCGACTGGGAGATAATGGCCAATGCCACCAGAAACGCCAGGAAAGCGGGCTGAAACTGCAGGGCCAGAAAGTGCCAGCGCCGGCGCGCGGCGTCTTCGTCACCGAACCCTTGTTGCGCCATGAAGCGGTCAATGGAGCTGCTCATGTTGTCACCTCTGGGGATCCCGTTATACTTAACTTACCGCTTCTTCTGGCCATCTGCAAGGCGACGATGGAGAATCCTGATAGCTCCTGTGCTAGGATAAACACCGCTGGGAGAGCGCTCGCGTGGAGTGGAGGCTTTGGGCGCGGGCTCTGGACGGCAGCAAAGTCCGCAGGTCGGTTATGGTCAGTGTTGCGATTGGACTCATTATTATCCTGGGATGCGCGGGCTGGCTGGCGTATGCCTGCATCATTCCCTCATCCCAGGTGTTTTCCCCTGTTGTGAACCGCGGCCCCCGGGAAAGCTGCAGCACCGTCCTGACGTTTGACGACGGTCCCGCTCCGCCGTTCACCGAACAGATTCTCGACATCCTCGCCGAGCACGGGATCTCCGCAACCTTCTTCCTCTGCGGCAAAAACGTTGAACGCCATCCGGAAATTGCCCGGCGCATCGTGCGCGAAGGCCATACCATCGGCAACCATACCTATTCGCACCCGTTCCTGTTCGCCCGCAGCCGCAGGTTTATGGCCGGGGAAATCGATCAGGCCCAGGAAGCTATCGAACGGATTACCGGCGTGCGCCCTACCCTGTTCCGTCCGCCCTACGGCGCGCGCTGGTTCGGCCTGATGCCTGTTCTGAGGGAAAGGGGGCTGAAGATGGTGATGTGGTCGGTGATGGGATTCGACTGGAAATATCAGACCCGGGGGATCGTAAGAGCCGCCACGAGTAGGCTACATCCGGGCGCCGTGATCCTTCTTCATGATGGCCACGAGCAGCCGCCCCCGGCAGGCATAGACCAATCGAGCACAGTGGAGGCCTTGCCGGCTATCATCGACGCCGCCACACGGTCAGGTCTTGCCTTTGCGCCAATCGAAAGGTTTATGGCTTAGGCTCATCTTACGTCCCGAATCAGGAGGGCCGAGCTGACCTGTCTCTCCCGGCAGTCTCGGATGAAAATGCTGGAAATCCATGTCACATTACAATACACTCATTTGACGATGTGTTGCATTTTGACACAGTCAGGGCTGGTTGAGCTTTGCCGATGACAGTTAGCTTTCTTAATAAGGGTTGAAGATTGAATGGTTTAAGATTATCCGACCACTTTGGACTCGCTGATGCTGGAAGATATGCGGTTCGACAGACAAAACTCTTCCTATGCGGGTGTCGGAGTGGATTTAAATCGAGTACTGGTGGTGGATGACGATCAAGAGAGCCGGAACCTTCTTTCCGAGGTTCTAAATGCAAATGGCTATTCTGTTGAGGTAGCGGAGGATGGCGCGGGGCTCTGGAAGGCTCTGAACACAGATGATGGCAAGGCTGTGATTCTGATTGACCTCCGAATGCCGGGTGAGAATGGCCTGGAACTGATACGGAAGCTCCACGAAAAGAAGATCGCTTGTGACGCAATTCTGATGACCTCTTTTATTACCGGAACCGAACGCGATCTCGCGCGGGAGCTTGGAGTGAGGGCCTTTCTGGAGAAACCCTTTCGTTTGTCGGAGTTGTTGCGCGTCGTCAGTGAAGTCGCCAGGAAGAATCCTATCGGGATATCATCTTAAGGCGGTCCGGGGCAGGGTATCAGGACCGCTCGGCAAGGAGCAGAGATGAACGTAGGTGAAAAAGTCGTGGAAATTATTGCACGGGAGCAGCATCTCGAACCCGGTGACGTATCCATCGATGCAACCTTTGAGGAGCTGGGGATTGACTCATTGGACGGAGTCAACATCCTGTTTGCGCTGGAAGAAGAGTTTAAGATCGACATTCCCGACACTGTGGCCCAGAACATGAAAAGTGTACAGCAGGTTGTGGACAGTCTGAATCGAGTGCTTGAAGGCAAGGACATTTCTGATCTTGCAGCAATGGCCAAGGGCAGCGGCCCTGCGGCCAGCAACTAATTTTTCTGGAGTCCATGGTGCGCAGGGTCGTCATAACGGGGCTGGGGGTTTTTTCCTCCACAGGCAAAGACCGGGATAGTTTTTTCGAGAACCTGCTGCAGGGGCGGTCAGGTGTCCGACCCATTACTC
>JBAUWE010000137.1:0-3251 GCA_049583595.1 Terriglobia bacterium | reverse complement strand
GTGCCAGCGGGCCGTCAAATTGGCGCCACAGGACCCGCTGGCACATTACAATCTTGGCCTGACCTATGAGCAGCAGGGCAAGCCGCAGGATGCCTCGGTCGAGTATCGAAAGGCAATCCAGATAAGTCCGGAATTTAGTCCGGCGCACGAGCGTCTCGGAATCGTGCTGCGCCGCCAGGGAAAGCAGCCTGAGGCGCTTGCGGAATTCCAATCGGTCGTCCGCCTTTCACCCAAAGACGCAGATGCACACTACAATCTTGGCCTCGCACTGAGGTCAGAGGGAAAACTGGACGAGGCCCTGAAGGAGTTGGATGAAGCCATCCGTTTGAAGCCGGACTTTGAGCAGGCCCGCTATAACCGGGCCATGATCATTCGTAATCGTGGACAACAAACGCAAGCCCGCAAAGAGATGCAGGAAATTGCAGGCCTCAGCCAGTTCCGCTCGAAGGTGGCACAGGCCAAGAGCCTGACGCTTTCTGCCGCCGATCACCTGAAAAATCATGAACCCGACAAGGCCCTGGATGACCTTGCATCAGCCCTGAAATACTGGGACCAGAATCCTGCTGCTTTTTATCTGAAGGGTGTGGCTTTTGAGCAGAAAGGAAACCTGGCGGAGGCCCGCTCCAACCTTGAAAAGGCTGTCGAGCTCAAACCCGATTACCCGGATGCCCTGATCGGGCTGGGGCGGGTGCTGTGGCAACTGGGAGACCATGAGGGGGCCGCTAAGGAATTTGACAAGGCTGTTGCCGTTGCTCCTGATCTTGCAGAAGCGCATTACAACCGCGGGCTGGCTCGGGCCAGGCTGGGCGATGTGAAGAGCGCTGCCGCTGATTTCCGCGTGGCGCTTGCTCTAAAGCCCGATTATCTGGACGCCGGCATCAACCTCGGGTTGACGCTGATGCAGGAGCGGAAGGTCGGGGAGGCTGTTCAGCAATTCAAAGACTTGACCAGGCGATTCCCCGGCAATCCGGCCGTCCTGAACAATTTGGGCCTGGCGCTGCTTGAGCATGGCGATCTTCAGGAAGCCGCCGGGGCGTTCCGCCAATCATTGCGGTTGAACCCCAATTCGGCCGAGGCGCATTACAATCTTGCGCTCACTCTCAGCAAAGAAGGTGAACGCCAGGCCGCCGCCGCGGAGTTCAAACGGGCCCGCGACCTGAACCCGGCTCTGGCACCGCCCTGACAGATGCCGAACATGTACGGTTGCGCTGCACGCCGGAATTCCGGAACTGGCGTGTCGTCATGGAAAGTATTAGCGCAAGCACGGTGGATTCTAAAACCCAAAAGTTATACAATTCGCCGTACCTGTCGTAGGTTTTAATTCGTAGGCTGAGCAATTCGAGGCTCCCCGTGTGTTGTCTCATAACGGGAGCCACAGAAGGAGAGGACATCATGTTCAACGACCCCGGAATTCACAGGGAGTCTGCATTGCGGCTGGATCTGCCGAATGTGGGATCTGTTCCTGAAGGCGTTGGCTTCCCGGAAAGCGCCCCGGCCGCGCAAGGTCAAAGCGGCATTCTGAAACTGGGTTATGACGGCCAGCCCGCGACGGGAGGGATCGCCCCGGTCGTTGTGCACAACGGCCTGATCTATGTGGCGGGCCAGGGTGCCAACGAACATCAGGAGCAGGCGACGCTGGATATCACGACCCACGTCACGAGGGCGATGGACAACGTGAAGAAGCTGGTGGAGGCGGCCGGTGGAGATATGGACCACGTGTTGCAGTTGACGGTTTATCTGGCAACGCTGGAATTTTATGAAGCCATGAACAAGGCCTACCGGCCGTATTTCCCCAACAGGGGCCCCGCACGTTGCACGGTTTCGGTGGCCGGAATCCCCGGCAGATCGCTGGTTGAAATCAGTTGTATTGCGGCAGTCGTCCGCCACTAAGGAAAGAACTGACTGACAAACAGGAGGATCCGATGGACACGAAACAGAATGAGAAACGGCGCGCATTCCTGGCAAGCCTGGCGGCGATTGCAGGCTCAGCTTGGAGTGCTCCCAGGTTGCTGGCAAAGGCCGCCGCACCACAGCGCAAGGCGAAGCGCCATGGCCCAATGGTGCACAACGGGCTGATTTACATCTCGGGGCAGGGAGCGAATGACAGTGGAGAGGTGCAGGGAGCCACCATTGAAGACCATACGCGAAAAGTGATGGAGAACATCAAGCGTATTGTCGAAGAAGGCGGTGGAACCATGGACAGCATTCTGCAACTGAATGTCTACCTGGCCACGCTGGAGCATTACCAGGGGATGAACAAAGTGTATTATTCCTACTTTCCGAATGGCGGGCCGGCGCGTTGCACGGTTGCGGTATCCGGCATCCCGGGCCGTTCGCTGCTTGAAATCAACGGGATCGCAGCGGTGGTGAAGTAAGATACGATTGGAGAGAAGAAGGGGCTCCATGAGAATGCAGCGCAAGTGGAAGGGCCGGTCATCCAGAGGAGGACCGGGAGGGGCGGCCGGCTCCCTGTTGGGTGCGTGAAGAGCCGGCGCCTGGCCCGGAACGCCGGCCGCAGCCTGATTCCAGCGCCTGGCCGTCAGGCCCATCTCAAGCGGATTTGCGAGCTGCAGTAAGGACTGCCCGCAGCCGCTTGCCGACGATGAGATCTTCGCCCGGCTGAAGGCTCATCGAGATGATCTCAAGGTGGTTTTCAGCGCCGGGCCTCATGAAGTCTTTATGGAGCCGGGCCAGCACTCCACTCGGGTTGCTGGCGGTCAGGACTTCAATTCTGGGCTCTCCGTCGCTCAGTTTCTTGGCGCAGTCCTGTGCACTGAACTTCCATGCATCCTCGTCCCAGGTGACCCGCAGAGTGGGATAGCGGTTCCCATCTTCAGGCACGTAAATTTTTGTCTGAACTCCCGGCACGGTATCCACCAGCTTGGCGATCCGCTTGACTCGTGCGTCCCACTGCCGGTAAAGGGCGTCGGGATCCATCTTGTGCCAGGCTTCCACGGCCGCCAGGCAACCCATGATTTCTTCTTTGCCAACCTTCATGGGACGGCACACGGCGCCTTCCCACGGGCTTGTGTTGGCCAGAGCCGCCTCAATCAGATCTTTCCTCCCCAGCAGCAGGCCGGAACATTGCGGGCCGAGCAGGCCCTTGCCGCCGCTGAAGGCGTAGAGATCACATCCCATTTGAGAATAAAGCCGCAGATTCGAAATGGGCGGAATGCCGGCGGCATCGTCCAGCAGCAGAGGCACGCCGGCGCGCTTGGTGATGGCCAGAGCTTTCTTCAGTTGGTCGCCCA
>JBAUWE010000136.1:0-6941 GCA_049583595.1 Terriglobia bacterium | reverse complement strand
GCGGGATTCGGTGGAGCAATTCCGCAAGGGTGGCCGCGAGGACCTGGCCACCAAAGAGGAAGCGGAAACGGAAATTCTGCAGACCTACCTGCCTGCCGAGGCGAGTGATGAAGAAATCGGCGCCGCTGTGGCCGCGGCCATTGAGGAAACCGGAGCGGCTGGGCCGCAGGATTTGGGCAAGGCGATGAAAGCCGCCATGCAGAAACTGGCGGGCAAGAACGCTGACGGCAAGCGGGTGAACCAGATGGTCCGGGCCAAACTTGACGGATAGCACGAGGCGCTCCTGGACCAGCCTCAGGCACATTCTTTCTGAGCGGTAAAGAACGGGAAGCATGGCTTCTGAACCCACAACTCAGTCGAAGCTGGACGCTGCAGCCGCTTACAAGCCTTACGTTCCGGCGGACGTTGTTCTCCCGGAATTCACTCCGCGCGCCATTCTGCTGGGCGCCTTCCTGGGCATCATCTTTGGCGCCGTCTCCGTTTACCTGGCCCTGCGCGCCGGCCTGACGGTCAGTGCTTCCATTCCCGTTGCGGTCATCTCCATCACAGTCTTCAAGTGGCTGGGGAACTCGACCATCCTTGAGAACAACATCGTCCAGACGGTGGGCTCGGCGGGCGAATCGATTGCGGCCGGGACTGTCTTCACGCTGCCGGCGCTGATCTTCCTCGGCTACACGCTCGATTACTGGCGGATTTTCCCGCTGGCGCTGGCCGGCGGTCTGCTGGGCGTTTTGTTTGTGGTTCCGCTTCGCAACGCGCTGGTGGTGAAGGAACACGGAAACCTGACGTTCCCGGAAGGCAAGGCCTGCGCGGACGTTCTGATCACCGGCGAAAAGGGCGGCATCCAGGCCGGCAAGGTTTTCGGCGGAGCGGCAATCGGAATCGTTTACAAGTTTCTGATGGGCGAGCAGGGAGGCCTGTTCTTCTGGAAGGCCACGCCGGAGTGGCACCCGGCCTGGTATCCCGGCTCCACTTTTGCCGGTGAAATCACCCCGGAATACCTGGGCGTGGGATACATCATCGGGACGAAGGTTGCGGGAACCATGGTTGCCGGCGGCGTGCTCTCCTGGCTGGTTCTGATTCCCATCATCCGGTTCTTTGGCGCGCATGTTCCGGACGTGATGTACCCCGGAACGATCCCCATCGGGCAGATGACCGAGACGCAGATCTGGAGCAGCTACATCCGCTACATCGGCGCAGGGGCGGTGACCGCGGCGGGCATCATCACGCTGGGCAGGACGCTTCCCACCATTATCAGTTCATTCAAATCCACATTCAACCAGCTGAAGAACAGCAAGCTGGCCGCCAGCCTGAAGGTGGAGCGCACGGCGCGTGACCTTCCCCTGACGGTGATTGCTGGCGGTTCGGTGCTGGTGGTGGGCTTCCTGTGGGCGCTGCTGGCGTTCCACATTAATCCCAACGCCAGCGGCAACCTTGTTTCGGCGTTGCTGATGGTCCTGTTCGGTTTCTTCTTTGCCACCGTGTCGGCAAGGATCGTGGGTTTGATCGGAAGCTCCTCGAACCCGGTTTCCGGAATGACCATCGCCACCCTGATGGGAACCTGTCTGATTTTCCTGCTGGTGGGATGGACGGGCGGCATGTATTCCGCCATTGCGCTGAGCATCGGCGCAGTCGTTGCGATCGGCGGGGCCAGCGCGGGCGCTACGACGCAGGACCTGAAAACCGGCTTCCTGGTGGGAGGTACGCCCAGCAAGCAGGAGCTTGGTTATGCAATTGGCGTGATGACGTCGGTTTTTGTGGTGGGGCTCACCATGCAACTGCTGAACAACAGTGCGACCAAAGTGAAGCCCATGCATATTTCTGACGTCTCCATCACCTCCTCGATGAAGGCGCAGGGGCCTACTACTTACCAGGGGCACAAGTATGAAGTGATCAGCGTGATCGGATCGGCCAAAATTCCCGACGGCCGTTACTTTTACGATCCCGCCACCAAAGAAATCGATTACCAGAAGGTGGAGGGCATTGGTTCAACGGATTATCCCGCCCCGCAGGCGACCCTGATGAGCGTGGTGATCAACGGCATTCTCACCCGCAAGCTGCCGTGGACCCTGGTGCTGTTCGGCGCCTTCACCGTGATTGTTCTGGAGTTGTGCGGCATCCATTCGCTGGCCTTCGCCGTGGGCCTCTATCTGCCGATTTCAACCACCGCCCCCATCTTTGCGGGCGGCGTGGTCAAATGGATGGTGGACGGCGGCAAGCGCAAGGAAGAAGAGGCTGCGGAATCCGAAACCGGCAGCGGAGCCCTGTTCAGTTCGGGACTGATTGCCGGCGGATCGCTGGGCGGGCTGGCGCTGGCCACGGTGGTCGGGTTCAAGAAGGAACAGGCGTTTGCCCTGGGCATGCGCTGGTTCCCCGGTTTCGCTCAGAGCGACCTTGCTGCACTGGTGATCTTTACAGCCCTTGCCGCGCTGCTCTACTTTGTGGCGAAATCAAAGGGCGCCGTCAGAAACTCCGAAACGTGATCTGCGGCGCGCGGGGCGCCGAATTGTCCATGGTCACTCCCTCTAGCCCCGTTCTTATGGTAGGCTTCAATTAATGCCTCGCTATACTCAATCGTACATGTCGTTTTTCCCGCCCTTCACGCGGATGGTGAAGGCCCTGGTGATTGTCACGGCAGCGGTATTTGTGGTGACTTATCTGCCTCTCCGGCTGTTTGGCTGGCAGGCGCCGTTTTTCTACCTGGGTTTGCAGCCTTATGCGGTTGTCCATCGCCTTTTTCTCTGGCAGCTTGTCACGTACCTGTTCCTGCATGGCGGATTTTTCCACATCTTCTTTAACATGTTTGCGCTGTGGATGTTCGGGCCGGACCTGGAGCAGCGATGGGGCGAAACGGAGTTCCTGAAGTTCTATATCCTCTGTGGAATCGGTGCTGGTGTATTTGACGTGGCGCTGACCACGCTCTTCGGGTCGCCTTTTTCACTGACCATCGGAGCTTCCGGAGCCATCTACGGCTTGCTGCTGGCATTCGGGGTGATGTTTCCCAACCGGCCGATCTTTATCTGGTTTGTTATTCCTATCAAGGCCAAGTGGTTTGTGGCGATCATCGGGGCCATTGAATTTTTCAGCGAGATCAGCGGGCCCGGTTCCAATGTTGCTCACCTGGCGCATCTGGGCGGCATGCTGGTCGCCTACCTTTATCTGCGGGGAAGCGGGCTTTCGGGCCGCATGCAATTGCGATACGAAGACTGGCGACGGGCGCGGCTGCGGCGCAAGTTTGAAGTCTACATGCGGGATCAGGAAAGAAAGGATGACCCTGACCGCTGGATCAATTAAAATGGGTTTGTAGAGCGTGTTGATGACGGGCTGGGGCTGCGGCGCGTGACACTCTGGCGAAGGAGGAGCCCATGGCATCTGCACAGCAAAGCATTCTGGCGATTGAGAAAGAACTGGTTCGAGACTTCAACGCCGGCAAAACCGATGACCTCCTGGCCCACTTCCACCCGAAGGTTGTGGGATTCTCTTCCACCCAACAGCAGCGCGTCAGCGGCCGAACGGCCATGCGCAAAACCTTTGACTACTACCGGCACGCCAGCAGCAGGATGAAATACGCGGTCGTCAAGCCGCAGATCCAGGTGTTTGGCGATACCGCGGTGGCCACTTTCACCTGGACGGTGGAGCTTGGTGCTGGACGTCCCCGGCACGCCATCCACGGTCGCGGCAGCCACGTGTTTGTCCGCAGCGGCGACAAGTGGCAGATTGTCCATGAGCACTTCTCGCGCGTGCATTGACACGATGGCTGGCACGAGTGAGGGATGGCAGCGATGCCCCGCGCTATCGACCAAGAACAATGTCGATGCCTGAGAGAACCAGTTCAAGCTTTGAAGCTGGCAGCTTACCCACGCGTTCGGTGAGGCATTCCTTGTCAACACTGACGACCAGCGACACGTTGGCAACGGAATCTTTCGCCAGCCCTGTGAGACGCTTCGAAAGGTGCACATTGCCAGGCGCCAAAGCCCATTTGAGGTTGCTCGTCAACGGCACGCAGACCACCGTGGCGACTCGGCTTCGGTTGAGCGCGTCAGATTGCACCACGACCACCGGCCTTCGAAACCCCGGGCCGGATCCTTCGGGAGCGGGCAGATCCGCCCACCATATCTCGCCCTGTGAGATTACCACTCGCTTTGCCTCAGGATGCGGTGGGCTGCGGATGAGACAAACGGATCCTTCGGGTCGTCCACTTCATCACAGACCCGGTTCATTGTTTCTGTGATCTCGTCCGGGACGTGCCGCGCGAGGTATTCCTTAAGCGCATCGCTGAACAACTGGCTGCGTGATTTCCTGGTGCGGCGGGCCAAACGCTCTGCAACCTCGAAGATGTCATTAGGAATGGAAACGGCGGTTTTCATACCATGAGTATAACCACGACACCGCAGAATGGCAACCCTGTCTCGGTCCAGGGCGGGACGTACACACACCAATCCGGTTGACGCCTGCCTTCCACCGGTGCTAGAGTCAATCCGTTCGTTGTTCTTTGAAAACTTTTGTTCCTGTGGTGCCCCGCGCAAGCGGGGATAAAAGGAAAGGCCGTGAAAACCGGCCGCGGTCCCGCCACTGTAATCGGCGAGTTGGATCTTCGATTCTGAAAGCCACTGTCCCTGGAGTCAGGGATGGGAAGGCAGAAGGTCCCGCGATGACCCGAGAGCCAGGAAGCCTGCCCAGGAACTGAAACTCAGACTGACTCTTCGACGGAAAGAGGACTGAGGGAGAGCTGCCGAAGCCTTCCGGTTCCGTATGAGGAATTGGAAGGTTTTTTGTTTTTCGGACTGTTTCTTCGTGTGTCCTTCCGTCCGGGACGCCCGTTATTAAGACGGGCAGAAAGGATGGAATTATGAAAGCAGGCCGTTACCAGTGGCCTTTGTTTCTTTTCCTGTTTTTGTTTCTGACGAGCACTATTGCTGGAAATGCTGCAACCCTCCGGGGAACAGTAGCGGATCCTCAAGGGGCTGAAGTTCCCGGCGCAGCCGTGCGCTTGTTTGGCGCCGGGGGCAGAGAAGTTGCGCATACGGTGACCGGCGAACAGGGGCAATTCCATTTTGAGGGTCTTGCCTCCAGGACCTATAACTTGAAGGTTTCTCTTACCGGATTCGGTGAAACCGCGGCGACCGCCAGGGCCGGCGAAACCCTTCATCTCGTTTTGCCTTTGGCTCCCGTCCACGAAAGTGTTGTTGTGACGGCAACGCGAACGGCGGCAGCCACAAGCCAGCTTGGAGCGAGTACCAGCGTGATTACGCGGGAGCAGATGGTGAACCGTGATACCCCTCTGCTCAGCGACCTGCTGCAGTCTCTGCCGGGTATGACGGTGGTTCGCAACGGCGCTCCGGGCGGTGTGACCAGCGTGTTTGTCCGCGGGGGCGACAGTGATTACAACAAGGTGCTGCTGGATGGTGTTCCGTTGAACCTGGCCGGCGGGGCGTTCGACTTCAGCACACTCACCACCAGCAACCTCGAACGGGTTGAAGTGGTTCGCAGCGCGGAGTCCGCCTTGTTCGGGTCCGACGCCATGACCAGCGTGATCCAGTTGTTTACGCGGCGTGGCAGCACGGAAACCCGACACCCTCACTTTTCCTTCAGCGGGGAAGGCGGCAAGAATTCCACCTGGCAGGGGCGGGGTTCGGTTACGGGCGGCGACGGACCTTTCGACTACGCACTGGAGGGAGGAAAGTTCAGCACCGACAACCAGGTCCCCAACGATTTTTTCCACGTCACCACGCTTTCGGCAAACCTGGGCCTGAAGTTGGGAAAAGCAACCACGTTGCGCGCCATCATGATGGGCAATTTTGGCCTGGCGGGAACTCCGGGCCAGACGGCCTTCGGGCCTCCCATCACTGACGCTTCGTACCGGCAGCGGACAGGTTATGGCGCTTTTTCACTCCACAACCAGGTCACTTCTTCCTGGGAGCAGCAGCTGACCTACACCTTTTCAAAGAGCCGTCAGGTTTCCCTTGACCTGGGCCAGAATCCTCCGTTCACGCCCTCATATGAGGGACGAACCGCTGCCTACCAGTACTACGACTACGCAACGAATTATCTCGACGACGAGTGGCGCAACCACGTGAGCTATCAGACCAACTGGGAAGGCTCGCCGTTGGGAGGCCGGTTCGGGCACCATGTGGATACCTTTGCTTTTGACTGGGACGGGGAACATGGATTCCTGGTGGACCGGTTCGCCCAGGACCCTGCAACGCGTGCGCGGCGAAATAACTTCGGCTATACTTTCCAGGACCAGATGTTGTGGGGCCGGCTGTCGCTGGGCAACGGGGTCCGCATCGACGATAACGGCAGTTTTGGAACGGTGGTCGTTCCGCGCAGTTCACTGGCGTATCGAGTGCGAAACGGCGGAGGGTTTTTCGGAGCGACGACACTGAAGTTCAACTTCGGTCTGGGGGTCAAGGAGCCCAGCTTTCTGGAATCCTACGCCAATTCACCCTACTTTGTGGGGAACCCGAACCTGACTCCCGAGCGCACCCGGACACTGGACTACGGCTTGGAGCAGCGGTTCTGGGATGGGAAGGGCCGGCTGGAACTGGACGGCTTTGACAACTTGTTTCGTGATCAGATCGCGTTTGAAACAACAAATTACCAGACCTTTAGCGGCACGTATTTCAACATCGGTCGTGCCCGGGCCAAAGGCGCAGAGGTATCGCTGGATCTTGCTCCCGTGAGGGGCTTGCGCGCGATTGGAAGTTACACTTATCTTGATTCAGAAGTCATTGAAAGTGGCAACCCGTATTCCCCGGCCTTGCAGGCCGGGCGATGGCTGCTGAGGCAGCCGCGGCATTCGGGTTCCGTGCAGGTTCTGTGGAACTGGGGGCGCATGAATGTGACCTCAACCACAAGTATTGTGGGGCGGCGGCAGGACAGCGATTTTGTGGGCCTGGAACCGCCGCTGATCTGGAACAATGGCTACACAGACTCGACCC
>JBAUWE010000135.1:0-2564 GCA_049583595.1 Terriglobia bacterium | reverse complement strand
AACTTCCACAACATGCGTATTAACAGCGGTAACTTTAAGCGGGTACGGGAGCAGGTACTTCTCAGCACGCAAAGTCGGAACTATGAACAGTAATGCTAAAAAGGTAATCAGTCGGTGTCGCATTATCTTTTTACCTCCCTGTTTATACTATAGCCATTCATTCTCCTTAGCCTACGCCTCATTCTACTGTTCATGGGCACGTTGGGCGGCGGGTGGCGCAGGCACTTGCCTTGAAGTGTCCGCGATCCCGCGGAGCGGGATGTTTCTGCCTGGGCTCGTGGCATCCGGCGGGTGGCGCAGATTCGCGCCTTGTCGAGTCTGCGTTCTCGCGAAGCGAGAGGCATCTGTATTTTCATTCCAGCCGGTCCATTGCTGCCACTGCGGTTGGTTTAGGCGGGTGGAGCAGATTCGCGCATTATCGAGTCTGCGTTCTCGCGAAGCGAGAGGCATCTGCTTTTTCATTCCAGCCGGCCCTCTGCTGCCACTGCGGCGACTCTGGGCTGCCTTGTTCATCCTTCATAATTCAGAATTCATAATTCGTTTTCCGTGCCATGCTAACCCCACTCCGCTTCGCTGAACGCAGACTTTAAAAATCAAAAATCTGCGCCACCCGCCCCACTCAAGCTCGGCGGGCCCCGCTATAGGCTACGCCAAGCCTGAACACCGCCCACGTCACTCCCGTCACTGCGCTCGCGACCATCGTCAGCGCCAGATCAGGCTGGAAGAGACGCAAAGTCCCCATCGATACGCCAAAAAGTTTTGGAATCAGGTAAAAGAAAAACCAGGCCATCACGAGCGTCGTGAGCAGGGGAAACCACAGGCTGAACAAGCCGGATGCGCCGGATTTGGCACGCAGTACATCACGATGAAACCATGCCCAGACCATGCTGGATAAGAATACAAGGGGCATGAGAGCTAATCCGACAAACACAGCCTTTTGTTGCCAGCGACTCCCTTCGCCCGCGTCATCCAGGCCGAGTGCTCTGGCGCTTATGCCGTTGCGGAGCTCCGTGGTTTCGCCAAACCCAATTCCACTCCCCGCATTGACCAGGACGACAACGCCCTTCTTCTCCGCCGGAACCATGGTCGCGAGCGTTTCGATTCCGGGGGTGGAGCCAGAGTGGAATACGGTTCCCTTTTTGGTATCGACGAACCAGCCCAAGCCATAGAATGGCGACACCGCGCTGGCCCGGCGCATCATGGCGGCCTTTGCCCTTGCGCTGACGATGTCGTCCTTGCCATTCATCATGATGGCCAAATATCGAGCCAGGTCGCGTGCGCTTGCGATGACGCCGCCTTGCGGAGCAGTTGCACGATCGGTCATGCTCCCTTCGATGGGGCGCTTGGTGCCGAACCAGGGCCGATGCCCTGTCGCCATCGCGTCATGGCTTTTTCCGTCGGCGACGAAGCTGTGCTCCATGCCGATGGGTTCGAGAATCTCGGTCTCGATGTAGCTCGCATATTCCCGGCCGCTCACAACCTCGATGAGGGCGCCGAGAATCTGGTAGTTGGCGTTTGAATACTCCCATTTGGCTCCCGGTTTGTAGGCAGGAGTCCATTGCGCAATCCGCTTCACCTGGCGCGATAGCGCGTCCTCGCTTGGGGCCAGGCCGGCCGGGGGTTGGTTGCCCTGCAGTGTTGAATAGCCGCTTGTGTGGCTCAGCAGTTGGCGGATTGTGATGGCTCCGGACGGGCGGCCTGAAAACACATCCAGATAGTGCGAAATCCCGGTATCCAGGTCGACCTTGCCCGCCTCCACCAGTTGCATCACGGCCATTGCTGTGAAGCTCTTGGAGATAGAGCCAAGCACGAACGGAGTATCTGGCGTTACCTTCCTGCCGCTTCCGATCAGCATCTCGCCACGTGCATCTGAATGAATCCTGCCGTCTTCGACGACCGCATAGGAGAGGCCCGGTGATCCGGAGATGGGCATCTCAGCAGCGATGAAGTCATCGATCGATCCGGAGGGCACGCTTGCCTGCAGTGCAGTGGCAATTCCCAATGCAAGCAAAGCCAGGATATACCGCATACCGACGTCCCCTCCCTTCATCGCCGTTGCCTTCCATATGTTCATGTGTTCCCTTTCTTTCCGCGCAGGTCCCTGATCAACTAAGCCGGGATTAACTTTTTGGCCCCCGCCGATGGAAAGTATATTATCTTTTGCGGTCAACGGAACTCAGTGTTTTCTTCAATCGGTATCATCGGCTCCGAACTGCACATCCAGAAGTCCTGCAAACTCGTTCCCGCCGCTTCTGGAACCGGATTTTTCAGACACTGCGCCCTTCGCTGTCTTTCCTCGGATCGATTTCCTGAATGCCTTGCCACAGCCGGCAGCTCAACCGCCTCATCTTCACCGCCTGCTTGCCTTCTTTGATCCATCGCTCCGCGGGTGGCGCAGATTCGCGCATTATCGAGTCTGCGTTCTCGCGAAGCGAGAGGCATCTGCTTTTTCATTCCAGCCGGCCCTCTGCTGCCACTGCGGCGACTCTGGGGTACCTTGTTCATCCTTCATAATTCACAATTCATAATTCGTTTTCCGTGCCATTCTAACCCCACTCAGCTTC
>JBAUWE010000134.1:0-3463 GCA_049583595.1 Terriglobia bacterium | reverse complement strand
ATGCTGGTGCTGGTGGTGGCGGCCATAGCGTGCTATTCCGTGTCATTGGCCCCGGTCACGTGGGTTGTGATCGCGGAGATTTTCCCCAATCGAATTCGTGGCACGGCGATGTCGGTTGCCGTGATGTCGTTGTGGGTGGCGTCTTTTATCCTGACTTACACATTTCCGTTGCTGAATCGCGGGTTGGGCGCCGCCGTGACATTCTGGATTTACGCAGCCATCTGCGCGGCCGGTTTTGTGTTTATCCGCTGCAGACTTCCCGAAACGAAGGGGAAAACGCTGGAGGAGATTGAACGGTCATGGAAAGTCTGAACGGTATTTACGCATCAACCCTGAGCCTGTTTCCGTGTGAAGGGCAGGCATGTGGCCACGTGGGCAGCGTTCGGCGGCCTATAACCCTATGGTCACGCCAGGACCGGCACAGTTTTCTCAGGATGGGAGCTTGATCTATGACAAAGGCAGAGATTGATCGTCGCGAGTTTCAGCTTCAGGGCATCGTCCCGATTATTCCAACACCTTTCAAGGCGGACCAGGAAGTGGACTGGGAAGACCTGCGGGCGCTGGTTGACTTTGCCTGCGCCAGCGGGGCCTGCGCGATGTGCCTTCCCGCATACGCCAGCGAGTTTTACAAGCTTTCTGAAGACGAGAGGCGCCGGGCCATAACGGAAGCGGTCAAGCAGTCGTCCGGCCGCATCCCCGTGATCGGGCAGGTGAACGCCTTCTCGGCAAAGCAAGCGGCGGAAACCGCGCTCGACGCCCAACGGACGGGAGCGGAGGCCATCTCCGTTTCTGTGCCGCGATTGTTCCCTTTGGGGGAACGGGACATTCTCCGCTACTTCGACCGCATCCTGAGCGCGATTGACGTCCCGCTGATCATTCAGGATTTCAATCCCGGCGGCCCAACCATCAGCCTGGATTTCATCGCCAGCCTGCACCGGGCGCATCCGCACTTCCGTTACGTCAAACTCGAAGAACCGATGATGGCCTCCAAGGTGGAAGCTGTCGTTCAGAAGACGTCCGGCGAGGTCGGAGTTCTGGAAGGATGGGGCGGGATGTACATGCTGGAGCTGATTCCAGCGGGAATTTGCGGGGTGATGCCCAGCCTGGGGGCGGCGGATGTCCTGGCGCGCGTGTTCCGGTTGGCCCAACAGGGGCGGATGGACGAAGCCTACGAAACCTTCCGGGATGTGCTGCCGTTGATTGTTTTCAGCCTGCAGAACCTGGAGTTGCTCCACCACGTGGAGAAGTCACTGCTGGCGGCGCGAGGCATCATCAAAGAAGCTTTCGTCCGGGACGCCAGCCTCGAACCCAATCCTCATGATCGGCAACACATGCTCATATTGAACAGAAAGATCCTTGAGGCGCTCGACCGGCTCAATCTGCCTCGAAATCCGGGTGCCTGATAAAGCTGTTCCTCTTCCTGCGGCCGGTGGGAACTGCGAGACCCTCCGCCGCAGGCGAAACTGAAACGGCCCGTCGAATATCGTCACAGGAGCGGGTTCGGAAAACTCAAAAGGTCCACCCGAACGCGCCCCCCTTCCGGGATCTTTGACACCGTATAAATGTTCTTGCTTCCGATGGCGATCGACTCGGCGAAGAATGGCCGCATGCCGTTCTCCAACTGTAGAACGCCGTGATCAACCCGCTTTCCGGATTCAATGTCGTAGGTGACAAAGTGGATTTCCTCATTCTCGTGTCCGGCCGCGGCCTTATCGGCTGGAGTGCTCGTGGCGTGAGCACTCCCGGCGGATGTGAGGGGAGTGCCGGTGAGGTAGTAGATGGTGTGGCCGTCTGGGCCCAGGGTCAATCCCAGGTAGCCATAGGCAAAGGCGTCATACATGCCACTCTCAAAAGTGGGATCTGAAACCAGCCGGTCCACCACAGTGATCTTTTGTGCCCGAGGGTCAAACTTGAACAGGTAGCCGGAGCGCCCATGCATGCCATAGAAGACTTTCTGTGGCGGGTACCAGATAATCTGGCGCCAGCTATAGCCCATGGTGCCCGGTTTGTTGGGGTCGATCTGTCCGAAGACGTCCTTCCGCAGATTACACTCCTGCAACTTCTGGAGCGAATCGGTCTTGTAGTCGTAATGAAAAATGTCTCCTTTGGCGTTGGAGAAATAGACCGAGCCCGTATCAGGATCAAGCGCCGGAGAGCGGCAGATTGCCTGGAAGGTCTTTCCCGGGATTCCCTTTTCGCCTCCCTGGAAAAACGAGCCGAAGTTTTTGAGATCGTGGGTTTTCATATCGTATCGGATGAATTCCCCTGACGGCCAGGTGATGCCGTAAAGCCGCCCGCGCGCCGGATCCATCATGAATGAGATGATGCCCTCGCCCTGCGGGGCCTTTGCCAGGCTCTCAAACTTTCCCGTCGCCAGATCGTAGGAAAGGAAGTGGCCTCCGGGGTAGGGCTTATATCCCGGCGGAGGTGCGCCCGCGACTTCTTTGCCCGAGGCCGTCGCGGGACTGTAGTACCCGATATGCGTGGCGAAATAGAGCTTACCCTTGTCTTCCACAAAAATGCTGTGTCCTTTTCCCTGGGGGATCGCGTGCAGTCCCTTTTCGCCTGCCGCCTCGGTCAGGTCCGCCACGTGGTCGATTTTTCCCGTTGCTGGATCGAAGGCGTACATCTGCGCACCGGTCTTAACCGATCCTGAGGCCAGGACGTAGTAGACCTTTCCGTTGCTCGCGTAAAAACAGGCGTTGTAGTTGTCATCCGCCAGGCTGAAGCCCGAGTTATAGAAATGCGCATGCAGTATCTGCGCAGGGGAGGAGGCTGCTGCTGGCCTGGCCTCCTTTTGCGGGGCTGGGGCCTTGCAGCCGATCATGGCCAGCAGTCCCGCGAACAGCAACAGCTTCCAGGCGATGGTTTTTGTTTTCATTTTTCCTCCTGTCCATTGCACCATGCGGTGACAGCGCGGACCGACGCCAGGCACAACTGGCGCGCCTTCCTGACGGCGGGCTAGTAATAACACACCGCATCCTGAAGATTCAACCTTATATTCCGTTCCGGCGATCCGCTCGGCTCGCCCGATGAAGGAACCGTTTGCGCGGCTGGATGAGGTGAGATATTTTAGTGCCCGCACTCGAAGCTATCGAGAGGGGAATTTTATGACGAGCATGTATTCACGCAGGAATTTTCTTAAGTCCGCGTTCGCCGCCGGTGCTGGATTATCGGCTCTGGGCTCCGCTTCGCGCATCGCGCAGGCCGTCACGCACCCGTTTCCCGGGCGTTTCTCGCCCACCTGGGATTCCCTCTCGCAATACAACGTGCCCGACTGGTATCGCGACGCCAAGCTTGGAGTTTTTATGCACTGGGGCGTTTACTCCGTCCCCGCCCACGCCAGCGAATGGTACCCGCGCCTGATGTATCGCAAAGAGAGCCCTGTCTTTGAGTGGCACCGGCAGCACTGGGGGCCGCAGTCGATGTTCGGTTACAAGGATTTCATTCCCATGTTTCGCGG